>CAZMRX010000204.1:0-9763 GCA_964568755.1 uncultured Acidobacteriota bacterium
CTGTTAAGATCGTCGGATGGGCTACGGCGCCGACACGGGCTTCCACCAGGAGCTGCGCGCGCGGGTCCGGCGGCACCTGGAGGCCACCGGCCAGCCCTCCCAGGGTCTCCCCACGCTGTACGTGAAGACGGCCGTCCTGTTCGCGTGGCTGATCGCCTCCTACGTCCTGCTCGTGTTCGTGGCCGAGACGCCGTGGCAGGCGCTCCCGCTCGCCGTGTCGCTGGGCCTGGCGATCGCCGGCATCGGCTTCAACGTCCAGCACGACGGCTCGCACGGCTCGTACTCGACGCGTCCCGCCGTCAACCGCACGATGGCGCGCGCGCTCGACCTGCTCGGCGGGAGCTCCTTCGTGTGGCAGCGCAAGCACAACGTGCTGCACCACACCTGGCCGAACGTGGAGGGAGTGGACGACGACATCGACACCGGCTCGCTCGCGCGGCTGTCGCCGGAGCAGCCGCGCCGCTCGTACCACCGCTTCCAGCACCTCTACATGTGGCCGCTCTACTGCTTCCTCGCGGTGAAGTGGCAGCTGGTGGACGACTTCGCCACGGTGATCCGCGGCAGCATGAGCGGGCGACCCTTCCCGCGGCCGCGCGGCTCCGAGCTCGCGGTGTTCCTGGGCGGCAAGCTCGTCTTCTTCGCCCTGGCCTTCGGCGTGCCGCTGCTGCGCCACTCCGCCTGGACCGTGCTCGGGACCTACCTGCTGGTCTCGGCGGTGGCCGGGCTCACGCTGAGCGTCGTGTTCCAGCTGGCCCACTGCGTTCCCGAGGCGGAGACCGGCCCCGATCTCGGCAGCTGGGCCGCGCGCCAGGTGCAGTCGTCGGTGGACTTCGCGCGCGACAGCCGGCTGCTCAACTGGTACGTGGGCGGCCTGAACCTGCAGATCGAGCACCACCTGTTCCCGCAGATCTCGCACCCGCACTACGCCGGGATCGCGCCGATCGTCGAGGCCACCAGCCGGGAGTTCGGCGTGCGCTACACCGCCCACCCGACCTTCGCGGCGGCGGTCGCGGCGCACTTTCGTCAGCTGCGGGCGCTCGGCCGCTGCGACTGACGCCGGGCCGCTCCCCGGTGCGATAGAGTCGCCGAGAGGGGGCTTCGGCTCCGCCTGAGATGCAACGCGCGGTCACCGCCCTGCTGGGCCCGACCAACACCGGCAAGACCCACCTGGCGATCGAGCGGATGCTGACGCATCCGACGGGCCTCGTCGGCTTTCCGCTGCGCCTGATGGCGCGCGAGAACTACGACCGCGTCGTCGCGCTGCGCGGGCCGGACGCCGTGGCGCTCGTGACCGGCGAGGAGCGCATCGTCCCGAAGCAGCCCGCCTACTGGATGTGCACCGTCGAGGCGATGCCGCCCGACCTGCGGACGGACTTCCTCGCTGTCGACGAGGTCCAGCTCGCCGCCGACCGCGAGCGCGGCCACGTGTTCACGGATCGCATCCTGCACGCGCGCGGACGGCTCGAGACGTGGCTGATCGGGGCCGAGACGATCCGGCCGCTGCTCAAGAAGCTGCTGCCCGACGCCGCCTTCCAGAGCCGCCCGCGCCTCTCGACGCTGCGCTACGCGGAGCCGAAGCGGCTCGACAAGCTGCCGCGGCGCTCGGCCGTGATCGTCTTCTCGGTGCGCGAGCTGTACGAGGTGGCCGCCCGCCTGCGGCGCGAGCGCGGCGGCGCGGCGCTGGTGTTCGGCGCGCTCTCGCCGCGCACGCGCAACGCGCAGGTCGGCCTGTACCAGGCCGGCGACGTCGACCACCTGGTGGCGACGGACGCGATCGGGATGGGCCTGAACCTCGACATCGACCACGTGGTGTTCACGAGCCTGGGCAAGTTCGACGGCGTCGGGCCGCGGCCGCTCACCCCCGCCGAGGTGGGCCAGATCGCGGGGCGCGCCGGGCGCCACGTGACCGACGGCCAGTTCGCCGCGACCGCCGAGCTCGGCGACATGGACCCGAGGCTCGTAGAGGCCGTCGAGTCTCACCGCTTCGCGCCGCTCACGCATCTGCAGTGGCGGACCGACGAGCTCGACTTTTTCTCGCCGCTGGGCCTCCTCGGCAGCCTCGAGCGCCAGCCGCCGCACCCCTTCCTGCTGCGCATGCGCCACGCCGAGGACCAGCGGGCGCTCGCCGCGCTGGTGCGCGACGCGGAAGCGATGGCTCTGGCGCGAGACCCCGAGTCCGTGCGCCTGCTGTGGGAGGTCTGCCAGGTCCCGGACTTCCAGAGCGTGCTGACGGAAGCGCACACGCGATTGTTGTCGCGCGTGTTCCGCTTCCTGCGTGCCCCGGCGGGCCGGATCCCCGAAGACTTTCTCGCCGCGCACGTGAAGCAGGTCGACCGCGCCGAGGGCGACCTCGACGCGCTGCTCGCGCGCATCGCGGCGATCCGCACCTGGACCTACATCTCGAACCGCTCGGCGTGGGTCCCCGACGCCCGCTTCTGGCAGGAGCGCACGCGCGCGGTCGAGGACCGGCTCTCGGACGCGCTGCACGAGCGGCTGACGCAGGAGTTCGTGGACCGGGCCGGCACCGTGATCGCGCGCCACGAGGCGTCGGAGCTCGTCACCAGCGTGACCGGCGACGGCGAGGTGCTGGTGCAAGGGCTGCGGGCCGGCGTGCTCACCGGCTTCCGCTTCCGACCCGACCGCGACGGAAGCGACGGCTCCCGCGCGCTGCGAGCAGCCGCGAACCGCGCCCTGCGCGATCTCGTCCGCGAGCGGGTGCTGGTCCTCGAGCGCGAGGAGGACGCTGCTTTCGCGCTGGGTCCGGCAGCCGAGCTGCTCTGGCGGGGCGCGGCCGTGGCGACGCTCGCCACCGGCGAGAGCGCACTCGGCCCCCGCGTCGAGGTGCTCGCCTCGGATCTCCTCGACGCGCCGCTCAAGGAGAAGGTGCGCCGGCGTCTCGCCGCCTGGCTCGAGGCGCACTTGTGCGCGGCGCTCGGGCCGCTCGTGACGCTCCGGGACTCAGCCCCGGCAGGCACCGCGCGCGGCCTGGCCTTCGCGCTCGCGGAGGGCCTGGGCGCCGTGTCCCGCCGGAGCGTCGCCAGGCAGGTCAGCGCGCTCGGACCCTCCGAGCGCAGCGGACTCGGGCGCCTGGGCGTGAGCATCGGCCGGCTGGTCGTGTTCCTGCCGGCGCTGCAGCGGGCCGACGCGATGCGCCTGCGCGCGCGGCTGTTCGCCGTCCGCCGCGGCCTGCCGCCCGAGGTCGGACCGGAGGGCCTTCCTTCGGCGCCGCACGACCCGAGCCGTCCTGTGGACTTCTACCTCGCGTGCGGCTACTTCCCCACCGGCCCGCGCGTCGTCCGCTTCGACAGGCTCGAGCGCGCGGCAGCCCTGGCGTCGCGCCTGTCGCGTTCCGGCCCATTCGTACCGCCGCGGGAGCTCGCGGGGATCCTGGGCTGCCGCGACGACGAGCTCGCGGCCGTGCTGGCCGCGCTGGGCTACGCCGAGCGCGACGGGAGATTCGAGCGCACCCGTCACGCCAACACCCCACGGGCACGCAGAGCCGGAAGTGCTTGAGCCAGCGACGCCTGAGTGCTAGGCTCACGGCCAGTCGAAACACCTGCGAATCTCCAACCGGTTGGGCTGCGGAGGTCGTACTCCATGCAGACACGGTTTGCGACGACGAGCTGGACCAAGGTCCTGGCGGCTCGGGACGCTTCGACGTCGGAGGCTCGCCAGGCCCTCGAAGGCCTCTGCCGCGTCTACTGGTACCCGCTCTACGCGTTCGTCCGCCGCCAGGGCAACGACGCCGAAGACTCGCGCGATCTAACCCAGGCCTACTTCGCCGAGCTGCTCGAGAAGGGATACCTCGACGACTACGACCCCCAGCGTGGGCGCTTCCGCGTCTTCCTGATGGCGTCGGTCAAGCACTTCCTTTCGAAGGAGCGCGAGAAGGCGCAGGCGTGGAAGCGCGGCGGACGCACCGACGTCGTGTCGCTCGATGCCGAAGAGGTCGAGGGCCGCTACCGCATCGAGCCGGCCGACCGCATGACCCCGGAGGAGATCTTCGAGCGGCGCTGGGCCCTGACCGTGCTGGAGCGCACGCTCGGCCGCCTGCGCCGCGAGCAGGAAGACGCCGACCGCGGCAAGGAGTTCGCCCGGCTCGAGGGCTTCCTCACCGGCCAGCAGGCGAAGGTGTCCTACCGCGACGTCGCCGACGAGCTGGGTACGACGGAAGGGGCCGTCAAGACGTCGATCCACCGCCTGCGTCAGCGCTTCGGCCAGCTGCTGCGCTCCGAGATCGCCGAGACCGTTTCGAGCCCGGCCGAGGTGGACGACGAAGTCAGGCACCTGCTGGGCGTGATCGCCCCCTGGGGTCCCCCGCCGTCCTGACGTGAGCCGTAACCTTCCGGACCGGGTTCGTCATGACATGTCAGGTGACCCGTCTGCCTGAGGCCGTTCGCTGCCCGGATTGCGGGACGGACCTCGTGTCCGAGCCGGGGATCCCGGGGCTGTGCCCGCAGTGCCTGCTGAGCCTCGCGCTCAAGGAATCGCCGGCCGCGTCGCGGGGCGATGCCGTGGGATCGGAAACGGACGACAGCGCCCCCGAGACCGTGGCGACGCTCGACCGGCTCACCGCCGGCCGCATCCTCGGCGAGCGCTACCAGATCCGGGAGCTGCTCGGCCGCGGCGGGATGGGCGAGGTATTCCGCGCCTTCGACCTCAAGCTGCGCGTGGACGTCGCGCTCAAGGCCGTCCGCGCCGAGAAGCTGGGGAACCAGCGGGCCGACGAGCAGCTGCGCCAGGAGGTGCGCTCGGCCCGCGAGGTCGTCTCCCCCAACGTCTGTCGCATCTTCGACCTGGTGGCCGAGGACGGCCAGGAGCTCGTCTCGATGGAGTTCATCGACGGGCACACGCTCGGCGAAATACTCAAGCAGCGCGGGCCGCTCGCGCTCTCGGAGGCACGCGAGGTCGCCTCGCAGTTTCTCTCCGGCCTGGAGGCGATCCACCAGGCGGGCCTGGTGCACCGCGACTTCAAGCCCGAGAACGTAATGCTGACGCGCGCAGGGCGCGTGGTGGTGATGGACTTCGGCCTCGCGAAGGCTCGGGCCGATGGGGGGACGGGGAGGATCGCAGGAACTCCCGCGTACATGGCTCCGGAGCAGGCGCGCGGCGCGGCACTCGACGCGCGAGCGGACGTGTACGCGGCCGGCGTGGTCCTCGCCGAGATGCTGAGCGTCGGCGGACTCTCGCACTCGGAGGCGCGCCAGGAGCTGTGGCGCGGCGTGAGGGAGACTCCCCCGCGGGTCCCCGAGGGGCCGTGGGCTGCCGTGCTGCGCCAGGCGCTCGCCGCGAACCCCGAGCTCCGCCACCCCTCGGCCCGGGGCCTGTCGCGCGCGCTCGACGAGGTCACCGAGCGGCTGCCGGGTCTCGAGACCAGGCGCCCCTACCCGGGCCTCGCGTCCTTCGTGGAAGACGACGCCGCGTACTTCTTCGGCCGCGAGCAGGAGGTCGAGGCGCTGCTGCGGAAGCTGCGTCGACCGCGTCTGCTCGCGCTCGTCGCCCCCTCGGGCGGCGGCAAGAGCTCGTTCTTGCGCGCCGGCCTCCTGCCCGCCCTGCCCAAGACCTGGAGAGCCCTGCTCACCACGCCTGGGAACCGGCCGTTCCAGTCGCTCGCACGGGCGCTCGCGCCCGTCTTCGCCGGGGATGCCCACGCTGTCGAATCGCTGCTGCGCTTCGAGGAGCCGGACACCGCCGTCGCCCTTCTGCACTGCTTCCGCCGGCGCCACGAGCACGCGCTCCTGATCCTCGATCAGTTCGAGGAGCTCTTCACACTCAATCCCCCGGAGATGCAGGCCGCATTCGCGTCACTCCTTGGCAGGCTCGTCCTCGAGGCGGACGTCCACGTCCTCGTCTCGCTGCGCGACGACTTCCTGCTCCGCTGCAGAGACCACGAGCCACTGGCGCCCGCCTTCTCCGATCTGACCCCGCTCGGTCGTCTGAACGAGAGCGCACTGCGCCGCGCGCTCGTGCAACCGGCGCTGTCGTGCGGCTACCGCTTCGAGGACGAGAGACTCGTCGACGAGATGCTGGCCGAGGTGCAGAAGGAGCACGGCGCGCTCCCGCTCCTCGCCTTCGCGGCGTCGCGGCTCTGGGACGAGCGCGATCGGGACAAAGGGCTCCTGACACGCGACGCGTATGCCGAGATCGGCGGCGTCGCCGGAGCGCTCGCGCAGCACGCCGAGGCGACACTCGACCGGATCGGCGCGCAGCGCACGCCGCTCGTGCGCGAGATCTTCCGGAATCTCGTCACCGCGCAGGGCACGCGCGCCGTGCGCGAGCGCGACGAGCTGCTCTCGCTCTTCGGCGACTCGCCGAGCGCGGAGAGCGGCGCACGCACGGAAGCCGAGGTGGTGCTGAACGCCCTCGTGGACGCGCGCCTGCTGACGTCGTACGAGCGCGCCGGCGAAGGCGGCGAGAGCCGGCACCAGGTCGAGATCATTCACGAGTCGCTGCTTGGGGTCTGGCCGCGCCTCGTGCGCTGGCGGACACAGGACGCGGACGGCGCGCAGCTCCGCGACCAGCTTCGCCAGGCCGCACAGCTCTGGCTCGACCGCGGCAAGACCGACGACCTGCTCTGGTCCGGTCAGGCCTACCGCGACTTCGCACTCTGGCGCGAGCGCTATCCCGTTCCCTTGACTGCCACCGAGGACGCCTTCGCCAGCGCGATGGAGAAGAGCGCCGCGCGACAGCGGCGGCGGCGCCGCGCCGCCGCCGCCTCGAGCCTCGGCCTGGCCGCCCTGGTCGCGATCTCGTCCTCCGTCTTGTGGCGGCGAAGCGAGCTGGCGCGCGAGAGGGCCGAGAGCGAGGCTCGTCAACGCGAAGCCGCCCAGCTCCTCGCGCTGGGTCGCCTGCGCCTCGAGGACCATCCGGCCGCCGCGCTCGCTCACGCCATCGCGAGCCTGGAGCGCGCCGACAACGACGCGGCTCGCCGCTTCGCCGTGGAGGCCCTCTGGCGCGGGCCGAGCGAGTTCCTGTTCGGTCCTCAGGGGGCATCGGTCGCCGTACGCTTCAGCCCCGACGGCCGCTACCTGGCGTATGCGCGACCACAGGGCGCTCAGGTCCTCGCTCGGGACGGCGCCACCGCCCTCGCCATCGCCCTCGACGTGAGGTTTCCGCTGGTCGCGTTTGCTTCCGCCGCAGACAGCTTGCTCGTCCGAGCACAACAGGGTGGCCCACTGCGGGTGTTCCAGATTCCGAGCGGCCGCGAAGTCGGCTCGCTCCCCCTCGGCGATCGCCGGCCCTGGGCGGCGCGCGGCGATGCGGTGCTGACCTTTGCGGGACCCCCTGAGGCCCGCACGGTGGTCTCCTGGCCGATCTCCGGAGACCCGCCTCGCACGCTGGGCTTGTGGAATGCTCGAGGCGTCACGGGGTTTGCCGTCGGCGCCGACGGATCCTGGCTGGCTGAAGCTCGCGGCGGACAGCTCGCCTTACGCCAACTCGAAGCCCTCGCCCTGACCCCACGTCACGCCGGGGACGATGCCCACTCGGTCTTCACCGGCCCACGCGGCCCTTCAGTGGCAACGCTCGACGAAGCCGGCACCGAGATCCGGCTCTGGTCGGTCACGAATGGAAGGCCACGGCTTCAGCGGACGCTGCGATCGGCGCCATCCGAGGAGGTCGAGCGCGTGCAACTCGACCCCTCGGGCGCGTTCGTGGCCGGGCGGGTCAAGGGCGAGCGGCTGCTGCTGCGCCTCTGGGACGCCACGGGCCCGCCCGACCTCGAGCCGCTTGGGCTGCGCGACCGGGACGCCGAAGGCTGGCTGATGGGCATGGATTTCGACCCGACCGGTCGCTGGCTCGCCGTGGCTCACGACAAGTACGGAACCCTCTGGCACGTCGGAGAGAAGCGCCCGCGCGTGCTGAAGGGGCTGGAGCCACCCTACTTCACGACGCTCGCCTTCAGCGCCGACGGGGGGGCTCTCGCCTCGGCTTCGCTGGGGGCCGAAGTCTGGCTGTGGCCGATGCGCGGGGGCAGCGGCGGGAAACGACGCCTGTTCTATCAGCGGAACGCCAACCTCGGCATAGTCGGACCGCAGTTCGACGCCACGGGCCGCTTCGTGCTCGCGGTCAACCTGACCGATCGACAGCTGCTCGTGCTGCCGGTCGAAGACTCTGCACCGGCAAGCCGGCACGTCACCTCCTGGATGCCTGGTCGCTTCACGTTTCGCTCCGACGGACTGCTGGTTTCGGCGCCTGTGGCGCCGGAGCGGAAGCCCGGAACTGCAACGCTCCGGTTGCTGGACCTCGAGACGCGTGTGGAGCGGTGGGTGGAGATCCCGACCGTGGGCGAGAGCTGTTTGCCTTCAGAGTCCGATCCCGGGCAGGTCCTCGACCTCGAGTTCCTGCCGAACGGCCGACTGCTCCTGGAGAGCCTGACTGGTCTCCACGTCCTCGACTTGGACGCCGGAACGAGCACGCGGCTGCGCGAATGCATCCCCATCGTCAACACGAGCAACGACACGGCCAACCTCGCGGTGGCTCGCGACGGGCGCGCGGCGCTAGTCGCCAACGTCACGCTGGATGCCGCGCGAACGAGCCGCCTGGCGATCCTCGATCTCGAGACCGGCTCGGAACGCACGATCACCAGCCACGGGAGTCACGTGGTCGCTGCCACGCTCGCCGCCGACCGCAACCTGATCGTGACCGGAAGCCACGACGGTGTCGTGCGCGTCAGCACGCTCGCCGGCGAGGAGCCCCACCTGCTCTTCGGTCACACCGCCCTCGTCACGAGCGTCGCCGCATCGCCCGACGGTCGCTGGATCGCGTCGGCCGCGGAGGACGGCACGATCCGCCTTTGGCCCATACCCGATGGTCCACCCCTGCACACGCTGCCCTACGACGGCCTGCTGGCGAAGCTCCGATCAATGACCAATCTACGCGTGGTCGCGGATGTGGCTTCGGCGACGGGCTACAAGGTCGAGCCAGGCCCGTTCCCCGGCTGGGCCAACCCGCCGGAGTGGTGATGTGATGCGCGAGCAGGTCCCTGCTCAGCTCGTCCAGTCCTCGCAGCGCAGGCCGCGCACACGACGGAACTCCGCGAGGTCGGTCGTCACCGCGGTCGCGCCGAGCGCGAGGGCGTGGGCCGCGATCATCAGGTCGAGCGGTCCGATCGGCGTGCCACGCGCCTCCAGGTCGGCACGAACGCGCGCGTAGCTGCGCGCGACCTCCGATGTCAGGGGTAGGACCTGAATCCCATCCAGGAACTCCTCTACCAGCGGGGCGATGCGAAGCGACGGGTTGCGGGCCAGGCCGTAGCGCAGCTCCATCTCGGTCACGACGCTCAGGCCCACCTGCGCCGCGGGCGTGCGCCTGATGCGACGCTGCAGCTGTGGCGACGACCGGCGGATGTGAAAGCTGACGGTGTTGGTGTCCAGCAGAAAGCGAACCGCCACTGGAGCTTTGCCCTCAGCGACCTCGGCCCAGGATGTCGCCGCGCTCGTGGTCGGCCTGGCGGTCGCCGACGTCGAATCCCGGAGCGGCGCCCGCCAGGGCCCAGAAGGCGCTCGGCCAGCCCTTCGCGTCGCGAGTCACTTCGACGGGCTCCAGCACCAGGGCGTTCCCCGCGCGGCTCACGGCAACCTCGCGCGTGGCGACGCGAAACGCCTTCGGCAGCCGGACCGCCTGGCTGCGGCCGGTCCAGAACACCTTGGCGCGGGGCTTCTCCTGCAACCGCCCCTCCCGTTTTCGCTCTCTCGTGTTCGCCATCCGGTCCTGATATGCACTGCAAGTATATACCACGTCCACTCTGCAATGCAGGCCGGGC
>CAZMRX010000205.1:0-9762 GCA_964568755.1 uncultured Acidobacteriota bacterium
GGCTGATCGCGCGCGACAGCTCGCGCAGCAGCGACTCCGCCGGGCGGTAGGCGGAGATCAGCCGGATCGGCCCGGCGGCGGCGGGAACGGCGGGGAGCCGGTCGAGCATCTGCGCCGACGATGATGCCACAACTAGCCGGCTGCCTCCGTGCGCGGCGGGCCGAACAGCGCCGCCAGCTCCGGCGCCGAGGCCTCGTCGACCAGCGCCAGCACGTCGTCGCCCGCCTGCAGCCGGACGTTGCCGCGCGGGATCACCACCTCGCTGCCGCGCAGGATGGCGCAGATGACGGAGCTGCGCGGGAGCGGCAGCTCCTGGATCGTCAGACCCACCGCGCGGGCGCCCGCGAGCAGCGTCTCGCTCACCAGCGAGTGGCTGCCGCGGCGCAGCTTGAGCAGCGTCATCATGTCGCCGAGCGACATCTCCTGCTCGATCAGGCTCGCGAGGATGTCGGACTGGTTGAGCGCGACGTCCACCCGGAACTTGGCGTCGAACAGCCAGGCGTTGCGCGGGTCGTTGATCGTCGCAATCGTGCGCGCGACCTTGAAGCGCTCGCGGGCGATGAAGCACAGCGACAGGTTCTCGGCGTCGCTCGCCATCGACGCGACCAGCACCTGCGCCCGCCCCAGCCCCGCGAGCTCGAGCGTGCGCGGGTCGGTGGCGTTGCCCTCGTAGACGAGCTCGGTCGGCAGCTCGCGGTGGATGTGGGCGAGCACCTGCGGGCGGTGCTCGATCAGCCGCACCTCGTGCTTCTCCGCCGCGAGCGTGAGCGCGAGGGTGGCCCCGGTGCGGCCGCCGCCGGCGATCAGGACGTACATGCTCAGGCCTCCCCGAACAGCCGCAGCCGCAGCGTGGTGGCCCCCGCGTGGCTCGCGCTCACCTGCAGCTGGTCGCCCGCCTCGAGGCGAACGCCCGCGAGCGGCAGCGAGGCGCGCCCGCCCCGGGTCAGGCTCACGGGCGCGCACTCGACCCCCGCCACCAGCTCCGCGAGCGTCCGGCCGCGCCAGGCCTCCGGCACCGCCAGCTCGTAGACCTCCACCTCGCCGTTGCCCGCCGAGAGCACCGGCCGCATCCGCCCGCCCTCGAGCAGCTCCTCCAGGCGCTGCGCGCCCCAGGCGGTCGAGCTGACCATCTGCAGGCCCATCGCCTCGTGCAGCGGCCGCCAGCGCGGGTCGTAGTTGCGCGACACCACGTTCGGGACGCGGTACACCGTGCGCGCCACGTGGGCCACCACGGCGTTGACGGCGTCGGAGTTGGTGACCGAGGCGAGCCCCTGCGCCTGCGCGATGCCCGCGCGATCGAGGACGCCCTCGGCCATCGCCTCGGCCTCGATCGTCCGGCCGCGCCAGGCCGGGTCGAGGTGCGAGAAGGACGAGCCCACGTGGTCGATCACCGTCACCTCGTGGTCGCGCCGGCTCAGCATCATCGCGAGCTCCGAGCCCACCCGGCCGCAGCCCACCACGATCACGTACATGGCCTACTCCCCCTCTTCCCCCACCTGGTACGGCACGCTGGTGATCACGATCCCGCGCTCGAACAAGAGCGCGAGCCTCAGCAGGATCGCGGTCTGCGCGTGCAGCAGGTTGTGCCAGGTCTTGCGCGGCACGAACTGCGGCACCACCACCGTGATCACCTCGTTCGGCTGGCGAGCGGCGGCGATCTCCTTGATGTAGGCGACGATCGGCTCGACCAGCAGCCGGTAGGGCGAGCTCAGCACCACGAGCCGCACTCCGGCGCCCCACAGGCCCCACTTCTTCTGGACCGCCGCCGCCTGCTCTGGGTCCGACGAGACGTACACGGCCGTGACGTCGTCGGAGAGCGCCCGCGCGTAGCGCAGCCCGGCCACCACCCCGCGGTGGACGCCGCTGATCGGCAGGATCACGCGGTGTCGGTCGACGCGCGCCGGCGGGCCGAAGTCGTCGAGCGAGAGCTGACGGGCGAGCGAGAGGTAGTGCTTGTGAATCGCGTAGAACACCGCGACGAGCGCCGGGATCACCAGGATCACGACCCAGGCGCCGTCGTGGAACTTGGTGAGCGCGAAGATCAGCGTCACCGCCGCCGTGACCGTGGCGCCCGTGGCGTTGACGATCATCTTCAGCCGCCAGCGCGGGTCGTGGTGCAGGAGCGACCCCTTCTCGCGCAGCTCCCGGCCGCGCGCGATGCGCCCCGACTTCCACCAGCGGCGGGCCATGCCGGCCTGCGACAGCGTGAACGACAGGAAGACACCGATCGCGTAGAGCGGGATCAGCGCCGTGACGCTGGCGTCGAACACCCAGATCAGGGCCGAGGCGACGACCGCGAGCGCCATGATCCCGCGCGAGTAGACGAGCCGGCTGCCGCGGTAGGTCAGCTGCCGCGGCAGGAAGCCGTCCTGGGCCTGCAGCGCCGCGAGCCGCGGGAAGCCGGCGTAGGCGGTGTTCGCGGCCATCACCAGGATCAACGTGGTCCCGGCTATCGCAGCCAGGTACAGCACGCCGCGGCCGCCGAACGCGGTGCGCGCGAGCTGCGAGATCACGGTCTCGACCTCGGACGGCACCGCGCCGATCGGCACCGCCAGGTAGCTGATCGCCAGGAACAGCGATGCCAGGATGCCGGCCATCCACAGCAGCGTGATGCCCGCGTTGCGGCTGCGCGGCTCCTTGAAGGCCGGAATCCCGTTCGAGATCGCCTCTACGCCAGTGAGCGCGGTGGTGCCGCTCGAGAACGCGTGCAGCAGCAGGAACAGCGTCACGGCGCCCACGTGCGCGCCCTCGTGCTGCGGCGGCGGGTCGACCACGGTCCCGAGGCTGCCGGCCAGGTGGCGGACGAGCGCGGTGCCGACCGTCAGGTACATGACGGCCATGAAGAAGAAGGTGGGCACCGCGACCACGCTGCCCGACTCGCGCACCCCGCGCAGGTTGATCACCATCACCAGGCTCACGAGCACGACCGCGATCAGTACCCGGTACGGGAGCATTGCCGGGAACGCCGAGACCAGCTGCGCGACGCCCGACGACATCGACACGGCGACGGTCAGGATGTAGTCCATCAGCAGCGCCGCGCCTGCGACCTGGGCCGCCGCGTTGCCCAGGTTGTCGCGCGCCACGATGTAGGCGCCGCCGCCGCCCGGGTAGGCGTGGATCGTCTGCTCGTACGAGAACGTCACCAGCGCCAGCAGGCCCACGATCGCGATCGAGATCGGGAACACCAGCGAGAAGGCGGCGGTGCCCGCGAACGCCAGGATCATCAGCATCTCCTGGGTCGCGTATGCCGTCGACGACAGCGCGTCCGAGGAGAACACCGCGAGGCCGACGGTCTTGCCGATCGCCTCTTGCGGCGCGTCCGCGGTGGGTAGCGGGCGGCCGAGCAGCCACAGCCGCCACGAGGAGCGGCGCCTGGCCTTGGACTCGCGCTCGTCTGGCGCGATCCCGCTGCCCGGGCGTACGAACGAGGTGTCCTTCACGGGTGTGAGGGGGACTCTAGCACCGTCGCGGGTGGGGTCGGGGCGGGCCTTGTTGGTTGTGGCTTGGTGGTGGTGCTGGTGCTGGGATTCGAACCCAGACTGTGCCCGTTTTAAGCGGGCTGCCTCTGCCAGTTGGGCTACACCAGCGGCGACACTGCGACTAGACGAGCGCGGGCTTCTCCTCGCGTAAGGCTTCCACCAGCGCGTCCTGGATGAGTCCGTTGGTGGCGACGATGCCGTCGGGCCCGAGGCCGAGCGGCGTGCCGTCCAGCCGCGTCGCCCGGCCGCCCGCCTCCTCGAGGATCAGCCGGCCGGCGTGCATGTCCCACGGCTTCAGGATCTCCTCCCAGAAGCCGTCGGCGCGGCCGGCGGCCACGTAGGCCAGGTCGAGCGCCGCCGAGCCGTCGCGGCGCACCGCGCGCGCGAGGCCCATCACGCGGTTGAAGAATCGCAGCCGCTCTTCGAGCCGCTGGTGCGTGTCGTAGGGGAACCCGGTGATCAGCAGGCTCTCGATCAGGCTCCCCGCGGACGAGACGCGCAGCGGCCGCCCGTTGAGGTGCGCGCCACCGCCGCGCTCGGCGCTGAACAGCTCGTCGCGCAGCGGGTCGAAGACCGCCCCGGCCACGATCTCGCCCTCCACCGCGAGCGCCACCGAGGCGGAGAAGAAGGGATAGGAGTGCGCGAAGTTGACGGTCCCGTCGAGCGGGTCGATGAACCAGCAGAAGCGCGACCCGCTGCGCTCCAGGTCGGTCTCCTCGGTGACGATGTCGTGCTCGGGATAGCGCCCGCGGATCGTCTCCAGGATCGCGAGCTCGCAGGCGCGGTCCACCTCGGTGACGAGGTCGATCTCGCCCTTGTACTCGACGGCGACGCCGCTCGCGTAACGCTCACGCTGGATGCGTCCGGCCCGCAGCGCGGCTTCCGTCGCGACCGCCAGGTATCGCCAGCTCACGTCCCCGCAGGACCTCCGAAGCCCCGATTGTAGCCCGGCCGGGAGCCGGCCTCGCGGCCGGGGTTCGGACACCCGCGGGGCCGCCGGTCCCACACGTGCCCCGCAAGTGGTTCATTGCTGGCTGCTTCAGGACGGGCAGGGGTCTTGCATTCCCTCGGATTTCGCCAGGGCTCCGTCCGGCGCGACGGGCCAGGGGGTGGGAGGGAGTCATGAAGAGGATCGCAGGGGCGCTCGTCGCCATAGTCGCGATCGTAGGCATGAAGTTCTACAACAAGGCCTCGGCGCACGACGACGCGCAGGGGCAGCTGATCCAGGCGTGCGCTGGGGACGAGGCCTGCCAGACGGCCGTCCGCACGCACTACGAGGCCTGCTTCGACGCGTCCTACAAGATGGGAGGCCGGCGCCAGTCCTCGAAGCTCGACGCCGACTCGCTCGTCAAGTGCATCAACTCGCGCGCAGGCGAGGACTACTTCGCCGTTGCCGAGGAGAAGAAGTAGCCATGAGCCTGAACACGCCCCGCCCGCCCGCGCGTCCCGCGTCCCGCTTCAGCCCCAGGCCCGCCGGCTACGAGGGCGGCGGCTCCGGCCAGCCGGTCGCGCTGCGCTCCGAGGAGACGCGCGCGACCTTCATCACCCGCACCTACCTGCACCTGTTCGGCGCCATCCTCGCCTTCACGCTGCTGGAGATGGCCTTCTTCATGAGCGGCCTGGCGCTGCCGATGGCGCAGGCGATGCTCTCCACGTCCTGGCTGCTGGTGCTGGGCGGGTTCGTGGTCGTGAGCTGGCTCGCCTCGCGCATCGCCCACGTGGCCGAGTCGCCCGCGGTCCAGTACGCGGCGCTCGGCGGCTACGTGGTCGCCGAGGCGATCATCTTCGTGCCGCTGCTGCTGATCGCGCAGGTGGCGGCGCCGGGGGTGATCCAGAGCGCGGCGGTGGTGACGCTGTTCGGCTTCACGGGCCTCACGGTCGTCGTGTTCGCGACGCGCAAGGACTTCTCGTTCCTGGGCGCGGTCCTCGGCTGGTGCGGCGTCGTCGCGCTGCTGCTGATCGTCTCGGGCGCGATCTTCGGGTTCGAGCTCGGCACCTTCTTCTCGGTGGCGATGGTCGCGCTCGCCGGCGGCGCCATCCTGCACGACACCTCGAAGGTCCTCCACCACTTCCCCGAGGACCGCTACGTCGCCGCCTCGCTCGAGCTCTTCGCCTCGGTAGCCCTCCTCTTCTGGTACGTCCTCCGCCTGTACTTGTCGAGAGAGGACTGACAACTCCCGGGGGAGCTAAGGGGGGCGGGATGCCCCCCCACCCCGGGGGGCTAGGGGGGGCGGGATGCCCCCCCTCTAGCCGTCCCGCCTTTCTTGCTGTCCGTTTTCCGTCTCCGTTCTCCGTCTCCGTTGCCCGTCTCCGTTGCCCGTCTCCGTTGCCCGTTTCCCCCGGCTCTCCAAGAGCGATGGACATGGGGAGCGAGAATGGCCAGGCCTGCTGCCAGCGTTCTTTGATCTGGGGGGGCTAAGGGCCCCCCCAGACCCCCCAGTTGTTTCGTTGCCTGTTTCCGTTGTTCGTTGTCCCTCGCCCGTTTCCCTCCGTCCCCCCCGCGCATTACGATCGGCGCTCCATGACCCACGCCCTCCCCCCGCGGGCGACCGCCGTGCTGCTGGCGCTGGTGCTGGCGCTCGCGGCGCTGCGCCTCGGCAACGTCCCGCTCCTCGGGCCGGACGAGCCCCGCTACGCGCGCGTCGCCGTCGAGATGCAGCGCGCCTCGGAGTGGGTCCGGCCGACGCTCCAGGGCGAGCCGTGGCTCGAGAAGCCGCCGCTCTACTACTGGCTCGCGGGCGCCGCGTTCCGCGTGCTGGGCGAGACCGAGGCGGCTGCCCGAGTCCCGTCGGTGCTGGCCCTGCTGCTGCTGACGGGCGCCACGGCGCTCTTCGGGGCGCGGCTCTACGGCTCCGCGGCGGGCCTGCACGCCGGCTTCGTCGCGGGCACCGCGTTGCTGCCGTTCGCCTACGGCCGGGCCGCCTCGATGGACATGCTGCTCGCGGCGACGGTCACGCTCGCGATCGGCCTCGCGGGCCTGCGGCTGCTCGGCATCGCGGGGAGCACGGCCTGCGTCGCCGCCGCCGCAGCAGCGGGGCTCGCGACCCTCGCCAAAGGTCCGCTGGGGCTGTTGCTGCCGGGGCTGGTCGTCGCGGGCTACCTGGTGAGCACCCGCGAGTGGCGGCGGCTGCGCGAGCTGCTGGCGCCGGCCGCGGTCCTCGCCTTCGCGGTCGTCGCACTGCCCTGGTACGTCGCGATCCTGAGGGACCAGGGGCGCCACTTCCTCGACGTCTTCATCCTGAACCACAACCTGCAGCGCTTCACCTCGGAGATCCACAACCACCCCGGGCCGTTCTGGTACTACCTGCCGCTGCTGCTGGCGGGGCTGTTCCCCTGGTCGGGGCTGGCCGTTCCGGCCCTGCTTCGGACCGCCTTCCGCGACTCGGGAGCCGACCGCTTCGTGCTGCTGTGGCTGCTGCTGCCGCTCGCCTTCTTCTCGCTGGCCGCTTCCAAGCTGCCCGGCTACATCCTCCCGTGCATCCCCCCGCTCGCGATCCTGATGGGCCGCGCCGCCGACCGCCTGATCCGCGAGGGCCCGACGCCCGAGCGCTGGCTGTCGGGACGCGTCGTGGCGCTCGTGGGGCTGGTGCTGGGCGCGGTCGTCGCCTCCGCGCCCGCGCTGCTCTTCAGGATGCAAGAGCCTCTGTGGCGCTCGGCGGTCCCGCTCGGCGTCTGGGCGCTGGTCGTGACGTTCCTGTTCTCACGGCGCATCGGGGTCGACCCCGCGGGCGCCCTGCGCGTGCTCCGGGTCGGCGCGGCCGGGCTGCTCGTCCTGATAGCGATCGCCGCCCCGCCGATCCTCGCGCGCCGCGAATCGGGCCGCGCGCTGTTCCTCCCGGCGATGGGCCGGGAGGTGCTCGTCTGGGGCGCGTGGCGGACCGCGTGGATGTCGGGCTACTTCTACAACGACGGCCGCGTGCGCCAGGTCGCCGGCGCGGGCGAGGTCCTGGCGGCGGCCGACGCGGGCCCGGCGCTGGTCCTCGCGGGTCCCGGCGAGAGGCGGCGGCTCGAGGCGATGGGAGGTGTCGTCGTGCGCGTGCTGGCCGAGGGGCCGCGGCAGAACGCCTTGCTGCGCGTCGAGCGGCGCGACGGGGGCGTGCCGTGAGCGGCGCGCGGCGCTCGACGCTCGCGCCCTTCCTGGCGGCCGTGCTGTGCGCGGTCGTCGCACGGCAGGCGGGATCCGTGACCCGCGCGCAGGAGCCCGCGGTCGCCTACGGCGTCGGCGAGGGCGCGGCCGCCAAGCTGTCGGCCGAACTGTGCGCGAGCTGCCACGGCGAGGACCTGCGAGGCGGCCGCGCCTCGAGCCTGCTCGACGACACCTGGGCGTTCGGAGGCAGCGACGCCGAGCTGGCCGCGAGCATCCGCGAGGGCCGGCCCGGCACGCTCATGCCGCCCTTCAAGGCGGCGCTCGACGAGCAGCAGGTCCGTTCGCTCGTCGTGCTGATCCGGGAGCTCGCGGAGAAGGCACGAGTCGAGACCCCGAAGGCGCCCGCGCTGCCCTTCGATGCAGTCCGTGGCAGCGAGCGTCACGCCTTCAAGCTCGAGACCGTGGCGGACGGGCTCGACACGCCGTGGGGGCTCGAGTTCCTGCCCGACGGCCGCATGCTGGTCTCGGAACGGCCGGGCCGCCTGCGCGTCGTCACTCGCGGCGGTGTGCTGGGCGAACCGATCCGCGGCGTGCCGCAGGTGTGGGTCCGGCAGGACGGCGGCCTGCTGGACGTGGCCCTTCACCCCGACTACGCGCGCAACGGCTGGATCTACCTCGGCTACTCGACCCAGGGCCAGGGCGAGACCTCCATGACGGCCGTCGTCCGCGGACGGATCAAGGACGGCGCCTGGGCGGACCAGGAGTTCCTGTACCGGCCGCCGCCCGAGGCCTACGGCCCCGCCAACGACCACTACGGCGTGCGCTTCCTGTTCGACCGCGCGGGGCACCTCTTCTATTCGATCGGAGACCGCGGCCGCCAGGACGACGCGCAGAGCCTCGCGGGCCCGAGCGGCAAGATCCACCGCGTGCTCGAGGACGGCAGCGTCCCGAAGGACAACCCGTTCGTGGGGCGCCCGGGCGCCGTCGCGACGATCTGGAGCTACGGCCACCGCAACCCGCAGGGGCTCGCCTTCCACCCGCTCACCGGCGAGCTGTGGGCCTCGGAGCACGGGCCGCGCGGCGGCGACGAGCTCAACCGCGTCGCGGCGGGCCGCAACTACGGCTGGCCGGCCGTCACCCACGGAATCAACTACGACGGCACGCCGATCAGCGCCCACACCGAGCGCGAGGGCATGGAGCCGCCCGTCGTCGAGTGGACGCCGTCGCTCGGGGTGTGCGGAATCGCGTTCTACACCGGCGATCGCTTCCCGTCCTGGAAGAACGACCTGTTCGTGGGCGGCCTCGTCGGCAAGCAGCTGCGGCGCGTCGTGATCGAGAACGGCCGGGTCGCGCACCAGGAGGTGCTGTTCCGGGGGCTCGGCAGGGTGCGCGACGTCGTGGACGGGCCGGACGGGTACCTGTACGTCGTGCTCAACCAGCCGGGCCGGATCGTGCGGCTGGTGCCGGCCCCGTAGGTCGCGCGACCCGAGTTGCTGTGGGGGGTTGCCTTGGTCGACCGCTGGACCGGGACCGAGCGCCGGCGTGGCCGGCTCTTCCACTCGCTCGACTCGTCGAGCCTCGCGACAGGCACCGGCAACCCTGCTCCCTCCCCGGCCCGGACTCATGTGGTGTTCGTCAATCGCGTGGCTCTCGTCGTGGGTTCTCGCGACGATTGTCGCGCGGCCTTTCGCGCGGCCTTTCGCGGCCTCTCGTGCGGCCCTTTCGCGCGGCCCTTTCGCGGCCGTTCTCGAGGGCCGTTCTTCGAGGGTCTTTCTCGAGGGTCTTTCTCGAGGGTCTTTCTCGAGGGTCTTTCTCGACGGCCTTTCTCGAGGCCGTTCTCGAGGTCTGTCTCGCGGGCCTGTCTCGCCCCCCTTTCCGTGGCGCCTTCCCGTGGCGCCTTCCCGTGAACCCTTCCCTTGGACCCTTCCCGCGGACCCTCTCTCGGCGACAGCGGCGCTAATGGGTATCTCGTGATCTTCTGGAACGTCGCAGGCTGTCTCGACGGCTTACTCGCGTGCTCCTCTCGCGTGCTCCTCTCGCGTGCTCCTCTCGCGTGCTCCTCTCGCGTGCTCCTCTCGCGGAGTCTCTCGCTCTGCACCTCGTCGCGCGCGGGGTCCTGGTTCATGTCGATCGCGCGAACTTTTTCTTGCTTCACCCCTTGACAAGATGGAGGAGCGGCTTCGCGAGCCGTCTGCG
>CAZMRX010000206.1:0-9731 GCA_964568755.1 uncultured Acidobacteriota bacterium
TCCGCGACCAGGCCACCTGCGCGGATCGGACGCGAGCGTGCGCGCGGAGCTCGAGGAGGTCGTTCGCGCGGAGGGCTTGGCGCTGCCGGGCGGCCGCGTCGAGCTGCTGACGAGCTGCCGGATCCTCGGCTACGTCTTCAACCCCGTGAGCTTCTTCTACTGCTACGACCCCGGGGATCGCCTTGCTCTGGTGGTGGCCGAGGTGAACAACACCTTCGGCGACCGCCACTCGTACGTGCTCCCAGTCACGGACGGCTACCGCTGGAGCCGGAAGAAGCTGATGCACGTCTCGCCGTTCCACCAGCCCGACGCGGGGACCTACACCTTCGAGCTTCCCCCGCCGGGCCCGCGCGTCGAGGCCGCGATCGAGCTCGGCCGCGGCGGCGTCGCGGCCATCACGACGCGGCTGTCGCTCGAGCGTCGGTCGCTCGACGATCGCGCCGTGCTTTCCGCTCTCGTCCGCTTCCCGTTCCAGACCCTGAAGGTGATCGCCGCGATCCATTACGAGGCCCTGCGCCTGTGGTCGAAAGGCGCCCGCTTCTGGCCCCGGCCGCCCTACGACCCGGCGGCTGCCCGTGGAGGTCCCGCATGAGGACGCTCGACTCGCTCGTGGCCCGTGTCACCCTGCCCCGCCTGCTGCGGGCCCTCGAGGGCTGGCAAGGCAGCGCGCTCGAGCTCACGCTGCCGGACGGCAGCACGCACAGCTTCGGGCGCGGGGAGGGCGTTGTGCGGCTCGCGCTCAAGAGCCCCGCGGCCCTGCGGCGCCTCGCGCTGCAGGGCGACATCGGACTGGGCGAGTCGTACATGGACGGCGAGTGGGAGGCCTCGGACCTGGCCGCGTTCCTGACCGCGGCCGCGCGCAACGAGGAGCAGCTCGGCGTGACGAGCGGGATCACGCGCGCTCTCAACCTCGGCAACGACCTCGTCCACCGCCTGCGCCGCAACACCCGCCGCGGCAGCCGCCGCAACATCGCGGCCCACTACGACCTGTCGAACGCCTTCTTCCGCCTGTTCCTGGACGAGGAGACGATGACGTACTCGTCGGCGCTGTTCGCCTCGGCTGATCAGCCGCTGGCCCTCGCGCAGCGCAACAAGTACCGCGCCATCGCGGAGAAGGCGCAGCTCTCGGGCGCCGACCACGTGCTCGAGATCGGCTGCGGCTGGGGCGGCTTCGCCGTGTTCGCGGCGCGCGAGTATGGCTGCCGCGTCACCGGCATCACGCTCTCGCGCGAGCAGTACCGCTTCGCCCGCGAGCGCGTGTCGAGCGCGGGCCTCTCCGGACGAGTCGAGATCCGGCTCCAGGACTACCGCGATCTGGGCCCGGGCTTCGACAAGGTGGTCTCGATCGAGATGTTCGAGGCGCTCGGGCGCGAGCACTGGCCGACGTTCTTCCGCAAGCTCGACGAGGTGCTGGCCCCACGCGGCATCGTGGCGATCCAGACGATCTCGATCCCGGACCACCGCTTCCTGGCCTACGAGCGCCACTGCGACTGGATCCAGAAGCACATCTTCCCGGGCGGCGTATTGGCCTCGGTCCACCACGCGACCGGGGCGATGATCGCGGCGAGCCGGCTCAACCTGCACCACCTGGAGGACGTCGGCGTCCACTACGCGCTCACGCTCGCGCGCTGGCGCGAGGCCTTCCTCGCCAACCGCGCGCGGGTCCGCGCGCTCGGGTTCGACGAGCGCTTCGTCCGGATGTGGGACTTCTACCTGGCGTCCTGCCAGGCGCTGTTCGCGGCGCGCCGAGTCGGCAACCTGCAGCTGGTGCTCACGCGCCCCGGCAACGAGGCCCTGCGCGGCATCCCCGCGACCCCAGCTGCCGCAGACGCCTCGCGGCGGGAGCGGGTGGCATGAGCACGCTGGTGGCGTCCGGCGCCGGGAGCGCGGCCCGCGGGCTCGACGCACTGCTCGAGCGCGACCTGCTGCCCGACCTCGTGCTGCGTCTAGGCATCCGCCGGCTGGTGGCGCAGCGCGCCCGGCAGGCCGCGCAGGGCGGCGTCGAGGCCCAGCAGAGGCGGCTCCAGGCGTGGGTCGAGACGCTGCGCCGCAGCCCGATCGCGACCCTCACCCGCGCCGCGAACGAGCAGCACTACGAGGTGCCGGCCGCCTTCTTCGAGCAGGTGCTCGGACCACAGCTCAAGTACTCGTGCAGCTACTGGCCCGAGGGCGTCACGGCGCTCGACGAGGCCGAGCAGGCGATGCTCCGGCTCACCTGCGAGCGCGCCCGGCTCGCCGACGGCCAGCGCGTGCTCGATCTCGGCTGCGGCTGGGGGTCGCTCACGCTGTGGATGGCCGAGCGCTACCCGCGCAGCCACGTGACGGCCGTGTCCAACTCCGCCTCCCAGCGCGCGTTCATCACCTCCCAGGCGGCGCGTCGGGGCCTCGCCAACGTCAGCGCGATCACGGCCGACATGAACTCGTTCGAGCCGGGGGGCTGGTTCGACCGGGTGGTGTCGGTGGAGATGCTCGAGCACATGCGCAACTACGAGGAGCTGTTCTCCCGCCTCGCGCGCTGGCTCTCGCCCGGCGGGCTGTTCTTCGCACACGTGTTCTCGCACCGGTGGGCCGCCTACCCCTACGAGGACCGCGGGCCGGGGGACTGGATGACCCGCCACTTCTTCACCGGGGGCCAGATGCCCTCGCACCACCTGCTGCTGCAGTTCCAGCGCGACCTCACGCTCCTGGACCACTGGGCGGTGTCCGGACTCCACTACGCCAGGACCTGCGAGGCGTGGCTCGCAAACATGGACCGCCGGGGGCCGGCCGTGCGCCGGGTGCTGCGCGAGACCTACGGCGCCGACCACGAACGGCGCTGGTGGGTGCGCTGGCGGATCTTCTTCCTCGCCTGTGCCGAGCTGTTCGCGTGGCGCGGGGGGGAGGAGTGGCTGGTGACGCACCTGCTGTTCCGCAAGCCGGGCCAGCCCCTCGCCGGCTGACGCGCGCCGCGCCTTCGCCGCGCCACGGCGGCCTCATGCGCGTACGATAGGACTGCGAGCGCAGGAGCGGCCATGCCGATGCAGAACGGCGTCATGATGCAGTTGTTCCACTGGTACAGCCCCGGCGACGGAACGCTGTGGGACCAGGCGGCGGCGCGGGCCAAAGAGCTCGCCGCGGCGGGCTTCAGCGCGGTGTGGCTGCCGCCGGCCTACAAGGGGCTGGGCGGCGCGAGCGACGTCGGCTACGGGGTCTACGACATGTACGACCTCGGCGAGTTCGACCAGAAGGGCTCGGTCCGCACCAAGTACGGGACGAAGCGGCAGTACCTGTCGGCCGTGAAGGCCCTGCGCAAGGCCGGGCTCCAGGTCTACGCCGACACGGTGCTGAATCACCGCATGGGCGGAGACTCGACCGAGGTCGTGCGCGCCACCCCGTTTCCGCAGGACGACCGGCTGCGCCCGAAGGGCGAGCCGCGCGAGATCGAGGCCTACACCCACTTCCGCTTCCCCGGGCGCAAGGGGCGCTACTCGGCGTTCGAGTGGCATGCCCGCCACTTCGACGCGGTCGACTACGACCACCGCAATCCCGGGGAGAAGCACACGGTCTACCTGCTCGACGGAAAGCGCTTCGACGACCAGGTGGCGCTCGAGAGCGGCAACTTCTCCTACCTGATGGGCGCCGACCTCGACTTCGAGAGCCAGGAGGTGCGGGAGGAGGTGTCCGCCTGGGGCCGCTGGTACCTCGACACGACGGGGGTCGACGGCTTCCGTCTCGACGCGGTGAAGCACATCTCGGCCTGGTTCTTCCCGGAGTGGCTCGACGCGATGGAGCGCCACGCGAAGCGGGACCTGTTCATCGTGGCCGAGTACTGGACCCCGGACATCGGCGCGCTCAGCTGGTACCTCGACCGGCTGGGCGGGCGCATCACGGTGTTCGGCGTGCCGCTGCACTACCACTTCCACCACGCGAGCCGCGCCTCGGGCAACTACGACATGCGCCGGCTGCTCGACGGCACGCTGATGCAGCAGCGCGGCCGCGACGTGGTGAGCTTCGTCGAGAACCACGACTCGCAGCCGCTGCAGGCGCTCGAGTCGGTGGTCGAGCCCTGGTTCAAGCCGCTCGCCTACGCGCTCGTCCTGCTGCGGCGCGAGGGCTACCCGTGCGTGTTCCAGGCCGACTACGACGGCGCCGAGTACGAGGACTACGGCCGCGACGGCAACCGCCACCGCGTGGTGATGCCGTCGCACCGCTTCCTGATCGACAAGTTCCTGCACGCGCGCCGGCACTACGCCTGGGGGCCGCAGGTCGACTACCTCGACCACTGGAACCGCGTCGGCTGGGTGCGGCTCGGCGACGAGTCGCACCCGAAGGCGATGGCGGTGCTGATGAGCGACGGCCAGGAAGGCTCGAAGTGGATGGAGGTGGGGCGCGCGAACACCCGCTTCTCCGACCTGACCGAGCACGTCCGCGAGGGCGTGGTGACCAACGACGCCGGCTGGGGCGAGTTCCGCTGCAACGGCGGATCCGTGTCGGTCTGGGTCCAGGACTGACGCGCCCGCCGATGGCTTCGAGCTTCGCGGAGGTGGTCGCGCGCTACGAGCCCGTGGTCGGGCTCGAGGTGCACGCCCAGCTGCTGACCCGCACCAAGCTGTTCTGCGGCTGCGCCAACCGCTTCGGCGCGCCGCCCAACTCGCTGGTGTGCCCGGTCTGCCTGGGCCTGCCGGGCGCCTTGCCGGTGCTCAACCGCCAGGCGGTGACGCTCGCGCTGCGCGCGGCCGTGGCGCTCGGCTGCCGCGTGAACCCGACGTCGGTCTTCGAGCGCAAGAACTACTTCTACCCGGACCTGCCGAAGGGCTACCAGATCTCGCAGTACACGGAGCCGCTCGCCGTCCACGGCTCGCTCGCCATCGCCGCCGCGGGCGGCGAGAAGCGCGTGCGCATCGCGCGCCTGCACATGGAGGAGGACGCCGGGAAGCTGCTGCACGAGGGCTACTCCTGGTCGGACGAGAAGAGCGGCGTCGACCTGAACCGCGCCGGCGTTCCGCTCGTCGAGATCGTGAGCGAGCCGGAGCTCGCGGGCCCCGAGGAGGCCCACGCCTACCTGAGCGCGCTGCGGGCGGTGCTGGTCTTCGCCTCGGTCTCGGACGGCAACATGGAGGAGGGGTCGCTCCGCTGCGACGCCAACGTCTCGGTGCGGCCGCGGGGCGCGCAGGCGCTCGGCACGCGCACCGAGGTCAAGAACCTCAACTCGTTCCGGCACGTGGCGCGCGCGATCGAGCACGAGGTGGCCCGGCAGGTGGCGCTCCTCGAGTCCGGCCACGCGGTCGTCCAGGAGACGCGGCTGTGGAACGCCGAGCGCGGCGAGACGGCGCCGATGCGCTCCAAGGAGGACGCGCACGACTATCGGTACTTCCCGGAGCCCGACCTCCCGCCGCTCGAGGTCGGAGCGGAGTGGCTCGCCGAGGTGCGCGGCTCGCTCCCCGAGCTGCCGGCCGAGCGGCGCCGGCGCTTCGTCGCCGAGTACGCCCTGCCCGAGTACGACGCCTCCGTACTCACCCAGGAGCGCGAGCTCGCCGACTACTTCGAGGAGGCGGCGCGAGAGAGCGGGCAGCCGAAGCTGGCCTCGAACTGGATCATGACCGAGCTGCTGCGCAAGCTGAAGGAGGACGCACGGCCGCTGGCGCAGGCCACGGTCGCGCCGGCTGCGCTCGCCGGGCTCGTCAAGCTGGTCGCCGCGGGGAGCATCAGCGGCACCACCGCCAAGGACGTGTTCGAGCGGATGTGGGCGAGCGGCGAGCCGGCCGCCGCGATCGTCGAGCGCGAGGGCCTCGCGCAGCTCGACGACGAAGCGGCGCTGGAGGCGGCGGTGGCCGAGGTGGTGGCGGCGAGTCCGGAGCAGGTCGAAAGCTACCGCGGCGGCAAGGCGGCGGCGCTCGGCTGGTTCGTGGGCCAGGTGATGCGCCGCACGGGCGGCCGCGCCAACCCGCGACGCGTCAACGAGCTGCTGCGGCAGGCGCTCGACGGCGGGCGCTGAGGCTTGCCTCCGACCTGCGGCATGGGCGTATAGTCGATGAGGGCGTGACGCATCCCTCTTTCAAGGAGCAGTCCAACCATGTCCAAGCGTTTGGCGTGTCTCGCAACCCTGCTGGCCGCATCCGTCGCCACGACGGCTCTCGCGCAGAACCCGCGCGGAGCCGCGGAGGCGAACGTCGCCGGCAAGAAGCTGGCCGTCGACTACGGGCGCCCGGCCCTCAAGGGCCGCGCGCTCGACGTGCTGCTCAAGGACCTGCCGGCCGATCGCATGTGGCGGGCGGGCGAGAACCAGGTGACGACGATGAGCCTGGAAGGCGACGTGCTGATCGGCGGCAAGAAGGTGCCCGCCGGCAAGTACTCGGTGTACGTGCACGCGGGCGACGCCAACACCTGGGAGCTCGTGCTCAACAAGGACCTGGGCGTGCCGCTCGGCAAGATTTGGGCCCAGGCCCCCGAGAACATGAAGAACGAGCCCTGGCCCTATCTCGGCGACTACACGAAGGCGATCGCCAGCCAGGAGGTCGCGCGCATCCCGCTGAAGGCGGCCAAGGCCGCCGCGCCGGCCGACCTGTTCACGATCTCGTTCGCTCCGGCCGGCGCCGGATCGACGCTGACGCTGGCCTGGGGCACCCAGGCCTGGTCGGCGGACGTGATGCCCGCGGCCCAACCTCGCTAGCTCCCGCAGTCGCGAGGTTGGGACGCGCTCTGGGCAGACGGACGTCATTGGAACGGACGTCTCGTCGGGCCCAGAGCCGGCGCGAGGGAGCGCGTGACGCACGGGTGTGTCATCGCTCCTTCGCGCCGGAACATCCACGCGCCGGCTCGTAGCCGAGCGCTTCCTGCCTTCGCGCCCACCACGCGTCGATCCGCGGCGCGACCCACACGGCCAGGGGCGCGAGCGCCCAGCCGGCCACCAGGTCGACGAAGTAGTGGTGGCGCAGGTAGATGGTCGAGGCCCACAGCCCCACGACGAACGGCAGCAGCACCCAGAACCAGGTGCGGAGGTAGCGCCAGGCGTAGACGAGCGCCACCGTCGACGCGGCAGTGTGCAACGACGGAAACGCGGCGCGGCTGTCGGTCGGCAGCAGCGCGAAGGCCCCGGCCGACAGCGACGAGAACCCCACGGGGTAGCCGCGCAGGTTCTTCGTGAACTCCGCCACGAGCACGAGCCGCGGCGGCGCCGCGGGGAACGCGACGTAGAGCGCGTAGCCGATGAAGAAGCAGGCGATCACGCCGGTGGTCGTTGCGCGAAACTCCGGGTAGCGGCGCTGCAGCAGCAGCGCGACGCTCGTCGACGGCGCGATCCAGAAGAAGTTGAGGTACAGGAACTGCATCAGCTCGGTGAGGCCGGGCGTGATGAAGCGCTCCGCCCACACGCAGGGCTGGAGCCCGAAGATCTGGGCGTCGAGCGCCACCAGCCAGTGGTGGACGTCGTGCGGGTTCACGAAGCCGATCGTGTCGTGGAGGTTGGTGTAGATCAGGAAGCAGGCCAGCAGCGGCACCGTCTCGCGCAGCCCGCGCACCAGGCCCGAGCCGGGAAAGCGCCGCAACAGGAGCGCCAGGCCCGCGAGCAGCACGACCACCACCGCCAGCCTCGCCACGCCGCCCGGGTAGCGCGGCCCGAGCACGCCGGCCTCGCGGGCGTAGAAGAAGGCCGCGAGCGTGAGCCAGGTGGTGGGCAGCAGGAACGCGAGCGCCGCAGCCTCCTCCGGGCGCAGGCGGAAGACGAGGCGCGCCAGCCTCACAGGACCAGCGTCTCGCGGTGCTCCCCGAACACTCCCCGCAACCGCCCCGCGATCTCCCCGACCGTGGCCCAGGCCAGCACCGCGTCCACCATCGGGGGCAGCAGGTTGGCGCCCGAGCGGGCCGCGAGCTCCAGCGCGTCCATGGCCTGAGCCCAGGGCTGCGGCGGCCGCCGGGCGCGCAGCGCGCGCACGCGCTCGACCTGGGCGCGCTCGAGCTCGGGGTCGATGCGCAGGATCTCGCCTTGCTCCGCCTCCGCGTCCTCGCGGAAGCGGTTGACGCCGACGACGACGCGCTCGCCGCGCTCGACCTGCTGCTGGTGGCGGTAGGCGGACTCCTGGATCTCGGCCTGCACGATTCCCCGCTCGATCGCGGCGATGGCGCCGCCCGCGGCCTCGACGCGGTCGATCAGCAGCAGCGCCTCGGCCTCGAGCGCGTCGGTGGCCGCCTCGACGGCGTAGCTGCCACCCAGCGGATCGACGGTGTCCGGCACGCCCGACTCGTGGGCGACGATCTGCTGCGTGCGCAGCGCCAGGCGTGCCGAGGCCTCTGTCGGCAGCCCGAGCGCCTCGTCGCGCGCGTTCGTGTGCAGGCTCTGGCAGCCGCCCAGCACGGCGGCCAGCGCCTGCAGCGCGACGCGCACGACGTTGTTGTCGGGCTGCTGCGCGGTGAGCGTCACGCCCCCGGTCTGCACGTGGAAACGACACTGCTGCGCGCGCGGGTGGAGGACGCCGAGCCGTTCGCGCGACAGCCGCGCCCAGAGCCTTCGCGCGCAGCGGAACTTGGCCACTTCCTCCAGGAAGTCCGAGTGACAGGCGAAGAAGAAGGAAAGCCGCTCGCACACGCTGTCGGCGTCGAGCCCCGCCGCGCGCGCCGCGCGGACGTACGCGAGCGCGTTCGCGAAGGTGAACGCGAGCTCCTGCGGCGCCGTCGCGCCGGCTTCGCGCATGTGGTAGCCGGAGACCGAGATCGGGTTCCACTTCGGGACGCGCTCGAGGCAGTAGCCGATCACGTCGGTCACGAGCCGCAGCGACGGCGCCGGGGGGTAGATCCAGGTCCCGCGCGCGGCGTACTCCTTGAGGATGTCGTTCTGCAGCGTGCCTGCGAGCGCCTGCTCGGCGATGCCGCGCCGGCGCGCGACCGCCACGTAGAGCGCCAGCAGGATCGCCGCCGTGGCGTTGATCGTCATCGAGGTGGACACGCGGTCGAGCGGGATGCCGTCGAAGAGCTGCTCCATGTCCTCGAGGCTGCAGACCGCGACGCCCACGCGGCCCACCTCCCCCGTCGCCCGGGGATCGTCGGAGTCGTATCCGATTTGCGTGGGCAGATCGAACGCGACCGACAGCCCGCTCGTGCCCTGCTCGAGAAGGTAGCGGTAGCGGCGGTTCGACTCGGCGGCGCTCCCGAAGCCGGCGTACTGCCGCATGGTCCACAGCCG
Source organism: uncultured Acidobacteriota bacterium (assembly GCA_964568755.1). Taxonomy (GTDB): domain Bacteria; phylum Acidobacteriota; class Vicinamibacteria; order Fen-336; family Fen-336; genus DATBSL01. Next base: position 9,155 of record CAZMRX010000206.1, read on the forward strand.
GCCGCGGTATCCGTTGGCGTGCAAGCCGCGGGTGAACGGATAACGACCCGGCTCCGACGGCTCTTCCGGGTGTTCTGGGCGCTTCGGCCCGTAGACGGGCTCGCGAACCAGGCCGGAGGCCGTGCGCCGCTCGTCTCCGCGCGCGCTGGCGCTCATGAAGGGCCCAAAGTTAACACGCTACCGGCGGGGTGTGCTTGACACGCTTCCGCACCGAACTGCATCATGATCCGGGACGGGAGAGCGAGGTCACGCGGATGGAGCAGGCAGCAGGCGAGGACGTCACCCGGCTCACCGAGGAAGTCGGCGCCACGCTGCGCCGGGTGCTGGCCGAGTCGCCCCAGATCGCCCACACCCTGAGCCGGATCCGCGCCGAGGGCTACGACGTCTCCGTCGTGCTCGAGGCGACGATCGGCTTCAGCCGCACCGAGGAGCGCGGCGCTTCCGTGGCTCCCCCCGCGTTCGAGGTTCGCCTCGAGAAGGCCGAGCCCGCCCCGCTCAAGATGACCCCGCTCGACAAGAAGTTCCTGCGCTCCCTCAAGATCACCGTCGAGGACGAAGAGTAGCTAGCGGGGGGCAC
>CAZMRX010000207.1:0-9716 GCA_964568755.1 uncultured Acidobacteriota bacterium
GCGGCCTTCAGAAGCGGGCGGCGCCGGTGACGTGAGGGAGCTGCTTCCAGGCCTCGGGGTCGAGCTGCAGCAGGGCGCGGAAGCTCGCGCCGTGGGCAGCGGGGTCGGGCTCGGGAGCGACGTACTGCTGGGCCACGAGGTCCCGGAAGCGCAGCAGCTCGCGACGCAGTGAGCGGCTGTCCGTCACCTGGATCGTCAGGTTCGCGAGCGCCAGCACACGCTCCTGGCCGCCGCGCAGGCGTTCCCTGTCGGCGGGCGCGAAGAGCTTCGACGCGCGGTTCATCTCGTTCGCGATCATCAGGATCTGCTGGGAGCGGGGGAAGCGGGCCCACCGCTCCGCGCTGAGTCCGGCGTGCGGCGCCGCCACTAGAGAGGCTCGCCCTCTCCGACGAGGGCAAAAGTCAGCTCGCGCAGCCGGTCGCGCAGCCCGGGATCGGTCAGCTCCATCGAGCGGTTCCCGGTCGATGGCCGGATGTTGATGAAGGACGTGTACTCGATGCATCCCTCGCGTCCCCGCCCGGGGTAGTAGTTGGCGCCCCAGAGGTCCGCCTGCCGGCTACCCGACTCGAGCAGCGCCTGCTCGCCGTCGACGTGCATCTCGCCCCCGATCGCGATCCGGCCGCGCCCGACGTCCACGACGTACTTCACCATGTCCTCGTAGCGCTCCACCAGCCGGCGCAGCTCGCCGGCTTCGATGCGGCGGTCGAGCAGCAGCACGTCCGGAGGCGCGTCGCTCATCGCCCGTCGATTCTGCGGAGCCCTGCGCCGGGCGTCAAGGTGCGGAGGCGGCCGTTCCTCCTGCGCTCCCATCATCGACCGAGGCGCGTGTCGCGGCCACGGTACACTTCGCCCATGCCGCCCGCGCCGATTGGGGCGACGTCACTCTTGAAGAGACAGGCTCTTGCAATGGTGCTTGCGGCTGGGCTCGGCCAGACGTTCGCGCCGTCCGCGGCTCGTGACTGGGCCGATCGCTTGCTCGCCGATGACCCGACGGTCCGCGCAGCCGCCGAAGCGGTCCTGGTCCAGGGCGGACGGCGGTCGCTGCCTCTGCTGAGAGGCTTCCTCGACGCTGGGCATGAAGACCTGCATCGGGTGACGTTCGAGATCATCCAGCGGATCGGTCCGCCCGCCATTCCGGTGCTGGTGGACCTGCTTCGGGACGATCGGGCCTCCATCCGGCGGAGTGCGGTCAACGAGCTGGTCGACCTGGCGCCGCACACCGAGGGGGTTCAACCCGCGTTGAGGCGGGCGTTGACGGACGAGGACGTGGTGGTCGCGGGAGACGCCGCACGCGCCCTGGGCGCATTGGGCAAGAGGGCCAACCCTTCGGTCGGCGCTCTCGCCATTACCCTTCGGCACGAGGATCCCTACGTCCGCATCTACGCGGCAGAGGCCCTGGCGTCCATCGGCCCGAAGGCGACCAGCGCGACACAGGCCCTGGCAACGGCCCTTCGCGATCCGATCCCCGGCGTCCGATGGTCGGCGTGCGAGGCTCTCGGTAGCATCGGCCCGGCCGCGGCGCTCGCCGTGCCGCAGTTGATCGAAGCCCTGAAGGACGAGTTTCTCTATGTGCGCCTCTTCGCGGCCGGTGCCCTGGGGAGCATCGGACCCAGGGCGCTCTCTGCCCGGGACGCGCTCCGGGCGGCGGCAAGCGATCCCACGCTGCGTGACGAAGCGGAGTGGGCGCTCCGTCGAATCGCCGGTGTCCCATCGGGAGAGCCTGCCGCCCCCCACCTTGGACCTCGGCCTTCGGTTGCACCCCGGCTCTCGACGACGGCCGTCCGGACGGGCAACCCTCCGGTGGACTGGGACACGACCAGCGGCCGGAACATCGCCTGGAGTGTCGGGCTGGGACGCGAGACGTTCGGTCGTCCCGTGGTCGAGGGCGATGCCGTCTACGTGGGCACCGACAACGCGAGAGCCCTGAACGCCGCGTACCAGGAGGAAGCCGGCGTCCTCATGGCGTTCCAGGCGAAGGACGGCCGGTTCCTCTGGCAGGACCTCGCCCCGCGAGTGGAGCGGGGCCTGCGCGAGTTCCTGCTGCCTTCGACGACGAGCGCGCCGCACGTGGAAGGGAGCCGGTTGTACTACGTCACCGCCGAGTGCCAGCTCCGTTGCCTCGACACGCAGGGCTTCCGTGACGGCGAGAACGATGGTCCCCATCGGGAGGAGGTCTTCCAGGACGAAGCGGCGGCCGACATCGTCTGGGAGCTGGACATGTGCAGCCGCCTGGGCGTCTTTCCGCACGAGGCCACCAACAGCGAGGTGTTACCCGTGGGCGACCTGCTGGTCGTCTCCACCTCGAATGGGCAGAACGAGGGCCACACGCGGGTCCCCTCGCCGCGCGCTCCCAGCCTCATCGGTGTGGACAAGCGGTCGGGGGACGTGGTCTGGCGCGCCATCGGCCCGGGCGCGAAGGTGCTGCACGGCCAGTGGTCGAGCCCCGTGGCGGCCGACGTAGGCGGGCGCATACAGGTGCTCTTCGGCGGAGGAGATGGTTGGCTGCGCTCGTACGACGCGGCGACGGGTCGCGAGCTCTGGCGGTTCGACGGCAACCCGAAAGGCGCCCGCTGGCATCCGCGGCCCGGAGTGCTCTCGCGCGGCTCCATCATCGCTTCACCGGTCGTCGCAGGCGGCCGCGTCTTCGTCGCGATGGGGCAGAGCCCCGGGCACGGCAACGCGCCCTCGCTGCTTCACGCGATCAGCCCCGACGGCCAGGGAGACGTAACCGCCAGCAGCCTCCTCTGGACGTCCCGCGAGGTCGGTCGCGTGGTGGGAACGCCCGCCGCGCAAGACGGTCTGCTGTACGTCGGGGACCTGGGCGGAACGATTCACTGCCTCGACGCGGCGAGCGGGGCCCACGTCTGGAAGCACGAGACGGGCGAGGCCATCTGGGGATGCCTCCGGCTGGCCGGCGATCGGCTCTACGTCGGGAACGTCGAAGGCCGCATGAGCGTTCTTCGCGCCGGACGGCGAAAGGAGCTGCTGGCCGAGATCGAGATGGACGCGCCGCTGTATTCGCCTCCGGCGCTGGACGGCGACGCGCTCTATCTCGCCACCGCGAACCGGCTCTACCTCATCGCGGCGAAGCACTGATCGTCGCCGGCCGCTCACTTCTGGACGCCTCATGCCCCCGCGCCGAGGGGCTCACGGCCGCGTGGTCGTGCGGTTCACTGGAGCACCTCGCGGGAAGGGTGCGCCCGGTTCGTGAACCGCGCCCTCAGGAGCTCAAGGGGTGGCGCCAGGCGAGTCCAGCGAACCGCGCGTAGTCGCGATCCGTGGTCACCCATTCGCATCCCGACTCCAGGGCGAGAGCGGCGAAATAGGCGTCCGTGACCATGCTGCCGCGGATGCCTGACTCGCGACAGTAGCGGGTGAAGATCTGCCAGTGTCTCGGGCCAGGGGCGAGCACGACGGCGTTCGGGCGGTCGCGAACCTCGCCCGCGAATGCGAGCGCAAGCTCGAGCGGCGTGGGCTCGCGAAAGATCCGGGAGTGCGTGACGATCCGAACGAAGGCGCTCAGGACCAACTCGGAGATGCCATAGGCCGAATCGGCGGCGAGCAGGTCCTGAAGCCAGTCCCGGTAGCGTGGGTGATCGACGGCGTCTTCGCGATGCGCGTATACGAGGACGTTAACGTCCGGTAGCAGCATCCGTCCCGTTCATCAGATCCTGGAGCGCAGCGCTGTCGTCGAGGTCCACACCGGGCTGCAGGCCGGAGCCGCGGAAGGTGGTGAGGCGCACCGGAGGCTGTTCGGGGCCTGTGCGCCGGCGTGCGAGCGACTCCCTGACGGCATCGGCGATGAAGGCCGTCAGGGTCCGCCCCGTTTCGGCCGCACGTCGGCGGGCCTGCGCGAGCAGCGGATCGGAGAGGTTGATCGTCGTCCTCACGCATCAAAGAATATGATATGCGCATCTTGATGTCAAGAGAGCTGCGCGTCGTCTCGAGCGGCCCGCTACTTCCCGCTCAGGAGCTGCTGCCAGTTCCGGACGAGCGTCAGCGGCGGCTTGCCGGGGTCGATCTCGCGCACGGCCACGATGCGGCCGCTCCGCGCCACGCTGAAGTCGACGATGCGATCGCCGAGGGCATCGACGCCTCGCGCGGCGGCGGCGGAGAACGACGCGCCCTCGTCTTCTTGTCGACCGGCTTGCCGCGCGCCTGCTCGGGCGACATGTAGGCGGCGGTGCCGAGGATGAGACCGGCCGCGGTGCCGGTGTGTGCGAGCGTGGGGGACTGCGACAGGTCGGAGGAAGCCGCGCCGGGGCCTTCCCACGCCTTGGCGAGGCCGAAGTCGAGCACCTTGACCTTGCCGTCGGGCGTCAGCTTGACGTTGGCGGGCTTCAGGTCGCGATGGACGATGCCGTGCTCGTGCGCTTCCTCGAGGGCCTCGGCGATCTGCCTCGCGATCGTGAGCGCTTCGTCCACCGGGACCGCTCCGCGCTTCAACCGCTCGGCGAGATCCTCGCCGGGGACGAGCTCCATCGCCAGGAAGTGCTCGGCCGAGCCGTCGGGGAGCGTCGCGCTCTCGAAACCGTAAACGTGCGCGATGTTCGGGTGGTTGAGGGAGGCGAGCAGCTTGGCCTCGCGCTCGAAGCGGGCGAGCCGCTCCGCGTCCTGCGCCAGCTCGGCCGGCAGCACCTTGATCGCGACCTCCCGATCGAGCTTCGTGTCCCTTGCGCGATACACCTCGCCCATCCCGCCCGCGCCGATCGCCGCGGTGATGCGGTAGTGGGCGAGAGTGTGGCCGGCGGCCAGGGGCAAGCTGCTCCTCAGGGGTGCGCCAGCCGCGCCAGGCGGTCGATGAGCCCGCGAAGGTAGTCGCGCAGCTCCCTGGGGGTCACGCCGCCGGGGATCGTGGCTTCGTCGCCGATCGTGATCTGGGATAGCACCCAGGCGAGCTGCGCCGGCGTCAGGCCGCCGTCCTTGCGCTGGCCCGCGAGAAGCGCCCGCTCGAGCGACAGGCCCAGCCCTTCGAGCGCGCGCACGTCAACGAGGTCGCGAGCCTCCGAGCGGCCGAGCAGGGTGCACAGCTTGTTCGCGAAGATCTCCTCGGCGGGATCGACGCGGACGACGCCGTGCGCCGGCTTCTCGTGACTGACCTGCTCGGCGTGCTCGACGACGAGATCGACGACCACGGACTCGTTCCCGCGCGTCAGCAGGACCCTGCGAAACTCGGGGGCCGTCCGGATCTCCTCGAGTGAAGCGCCCAGCTCTCGAGCCGTGGCGCGCAGGGCCCGCAGCCCGTCATCCATCGCAGGAGAAAGGGTGAAGAGGTCGAGGTCGTGCGTCTCGCGGTGACCGAGGTGGTAACCCGCGAGCGCACCGCCGCCCGTCAGGTAGAAGCCCTGCTCGCGCTGGAAGAAGGCGGCGAGCACGTCGGTTTGCAGCCGGGTCAGCCGGCTCCTAGGCGCGCCCATCGCCAGCAAGCTCCTGCCACCGCCCGAGCAGGAACTCCCAGAACGTGCGACGTCGGCCGAGGTGCCGCCGCAGCTCCGGAAAGAGGCGAGCGACCTCGGCGGGGGTCGTGAAACGCCAGACGTCCGTGTCGCGCGCCTCGCGCAGGATCTTGCCGAGCAGGCGCAGCCTTTCGGGCTCGCTGGCGCTCGCGAGCCGCGCGCGCAGCTCGGCCACCGACATGGGCTCGTCCCACAAGAAGTAGGGCACGGCCTCGGGATCGTCGAGATCCACGGAGAGTCGGACTCCGGGGGGCTGCGCGGCCATTTCGGCCACAGCCTAGCACGCAGCACACCCCCGGGGAGCACAGGCGGAGTCGGGTGCCGGTGCGGCTTCGAGCGCCTCGGCGATCTGCTTCGTACGCTCACGGATGAATCGGGCTGCCGGACGTAGAATCCCGGCACGTTGCAAGGTCGACTGCTGAATCAGTACCAGCTCCTGACCCCCCTCGGCCGGGGAGGCATGGGCGTCGTCGCACCGCGAGGGACTCGATCGGCGCGGAATCGACCAGCAGCCTCGAAGCCCCGTACGCGGCGAGCGCGCACTGCCCGGGGGCCGTGGGGTGCTGGTCGCCCTCGCCCCCGGCCCCGCCGCGGGTCGCAAGGACATCTACCGTGGCGAGGCCGTCGTGGGGAAGCAGCTGAGGGAGGCGCGGGTCGGCGTCTCCACGGGCCTGCGTCTCGTCGAGCTGCTTCCTTCGGCGACGATCCAGGCGGGGTACACGTACGCCTTCGTGGAGAGGGCGATCGACGGCATCCCGGTCGACCGCAGCGACGTGTTCGTGGACCTGGGCTACGCGGTGAGCCGCCGGCTGTACTTGCACGCGGCCTGGCTGTGGGAGCACACGCACGGTGGAAAGCGTCGCGGCTCCACGAGCGGCGACCCCTTCCCCATTCCCGGCGAGCTCGACGATCAGCCGGGCTGGCTCCTCGAGGCCGACCGGATCCGGAAGGTGCGCTACATGCAGGTCGCGGGCGGCCTGGCGTTTGGCGCGGGTCCGGTCGATCTCTACGCGTCGTTCACCAAGTACGTCTGGGGCCGCGACTCCCACAACGGCTACGTGCTGGGGACGGGCGTCACCTGGTACTTCGGCGTGCCCTGAAGCCTGTCCGCCATCAGTCCGGATGCGCCAGCAGCCGCCTCAGCGGAGCACGCGTCCGGCGTCCGATAGAAGAGGTCGCCCGCGGCGAAGAACGCGAGAAAGCGACATCGCGCGCCGAGGCTTCCACAGCGGGTCCGCGGATCGCTCAGGTCCGGTGCCAGCTGGGCACGCCGCCCCGGCTTGGCGGCATCGGCGGGCGGCTCGCGTCGATTGTGAGGCCGAGCGCCCGCGGCGGGCTGTGGGTGCGCTCGGGAAGGACTGAGGCCTCTAGCGGAAGTCGCGGACGAGGAGGGCGTCGCGGACGCGGGAGCCGCGGCTGTAGGCGAGGGACTTGCCGTCGGGAGACAGGGCGAACTCGAAGATCAGCTGGTCCTGGAAGTCGGTGATCCGCTTCGGGGGGCCGCCGTCCGTCGGCTGCAGCCAGATGTTGGCGCGGTCGCCGGAGATGGTGTTGATGTAGAGGCCATCCTCCCCGAACGCGATCCTGCTGTTGTAGTTCGGGGGCTCGACATCGAGCCTGGTCGCGGGCGGCCCGCCCGTGGCTGGCGCGATGCCGATCCGCAGGCGCCGCGCGCTGGCGTCGAAGTAGTAGAACGCGAGCCTCGTCCCGTCGGGCGAGTACGCCGGAGTGAAGGCCTGGTAGTCGGTCAGGCGCTCGGGCGACCCTCCCGCGAGATCGAGACGGAAGAGCCGTCCCTCGCCCTCCTCCAGCAGGCGGAGCACCAGGCTGCGTCCGTCGGGGGAGACGGCGAACTCAGGCTCGAGGACGTCCCGCGCGACGAGGCTGGAGGGAGAGCCGTCGAGCGACGTGCGGCGGATCTCGTTGCCCTCGCGCGTCCTCGCCAGGTAGTAGACGTCTCCCGTCGCCGTGACGACCGGCGCGAGCGCGGTTGCGTCGCCCGTCGCCAGGGGAGCGCGCTCAGCCGCGTCGGCGCCCGTGACCCAGAGGCCGAACCGGCCTCCCTCGACCGACGTGTAGACGATCCGGCCGCCGGGGGCGAAGCTCAGCCCGTAGACGCCGTCGACTCTCGATCCCGTGACCTTGCGCGGCCGTTCCCTGCCGTCGCGCGGCGCGAGCCAGACGCTTCCGTCGGAGTCCGCGGCCACGGTGACGAAGGAGCGGCCGTCCGCCGCGGGACTGACGATGCGGTACTGGAGAAGGTCGCGCGTGAGGGGGTGCGGGGTGCCTGGGGCCGCGGGCACGAGCCAGACCTGCTCCAGCCCCTGGCCTTCGCCGCGCGCGATGGCCAGGAGTGCCTGGCCATCGTGGAGCCATGCGACGTGCGCCACCATGCGCCAGTTCGCCTCGGCGAGGGTCTCGACCCGTCCGGTCTCCACGGAGACGGCGACGACCTTGCCGCCCCGCTCCGCCCGCTCGCCCCCGAGCAGCACGACCGCGGCGGCGATTCGCCGGTCGTCCGGCGACCAGTCGGGCGCGGTGAAGAAGATCGGCGCGAAGGCCTCGGGCAGCTTCACGACGGCGAGGACGCGCGCCTCGGAGCCGTCGGCCTTCGCGATCATGAGGGCGCTCTGCTCCGGCGTCGGGTGCCTGGCCCTGACCCAGGCCATGCGGCTGCCGTCGCGCGAGAAGGCCGGGGCGGAGTCGATTCCCGCCACCAGCCGCCGCGCTGCTCCCCCGAGCGTCGAGATGGAGTAGAGGGCCCCGTCGAAGTCGTCCGGGGTCTTCAGCCCGAACACGATCGCATTGCCGTCGCGCGTGAAGGAGTGACCCCAGTAGAAGACGTTGCGGGGAGGAGCGAGGCGCAGCGTCTGTCCCGTGGCGAGCTGGCGCAGCCATAGGCTCTGCTCGCCCTGCTCGGACTCGACGTGGGCCACGAAACGGCCGTCCGGGGAAAGGGCGGCGCTCGTGACGTTGCCCGACGACGTGATGCGCGTGATCGAAAGCGGGCGCGGTCCCTCCGGCTTGGCGGCTCCCCGCTGCGGTGCAGTGCGGCGGCCGAGCCCGAAGCCCGCGGCGAAGGCGCCCCCGGCTCCCGCGATGAGCACGGCGGCGGAGCGACGGGACAGGCCGGTCCGGGTCGCGGCGGGCGCCGGCTCGTCGGGCGTGGCGAGGGCGATGCGCGCCTCGCCGATGTCGCGCAGCCGCAGCTTCGGGTCGCGCTCGAGGCAGCGACGCAGCAGAGCACGGAGCCGCGGCGGTGCCGCGGCGGGCAGCGCGTTCCAGTCGATCTCCTGGCGCACGACGGCGGCGAGGACGTCGGTGATCGTCTCGCCCTCGAAGAGCCTGCGCCCGGCCAGCATCTCGAAGAGCACGGCACCGAAGGCCCAGACGTCGGCGCGCTTGTCGACGGGCTTGCCGCGAGCTTGCTCGGGCGCCATGTAGGCCGCGGTGCCGAGGAGGAGCCCGGCCTCGGTGCCGCCGTGCGCGAGGGTCGGCGACTGCGACAAAGCACCGCTGCCGGAGGCGGGCCCGGTCGCGTCGCCGGCCCAGGCCTTGGCGAGGCCGAAGTCGAGCACCTTCACCAGGCCGTCGGCGCCGACCTTCACGTTGGCCGGCTTGAGGTCGCGGTGGACGATGCCCTTCTCGTGCGCCGCCTCGAGGGCTTCGGCGATCTGCTTCGCGATCGCGACAGCCTCGTCCGTCGGAACGCGGCCGCGAGCGATGCGGGCCTGGAGGTCCTCCCCCTGCGCCAGCTCGAGGACGAGGAAGGGCCGGGCGTCCGCCTCCTCCAGCCCGTAGATCGCGGCGACGCTTGGGTGGTTGAGGGCGGCGAGGAGCTTCGCCTCCCGCTCGAAGCGGGCGAGCCGCTCGGGGTCGCTCGCGAAGTCCGGGGGCAGCAGCTTGAGCGCAACCTCGCGGTCGAGCCTGGTGTCGCGGGCGCGGAAGACCTCGCCCATCCCCCCGGCGCCGAGGGGGGACAGGATCTCGTACCAGCCCAGGCGGCTCCCCGCGGTGAGGCTCAAGGTTGCCGGCATTCTAGCCGATGCGCTGAGCCCGGCCGGACGGCCAAGCATCGCGCAGGCGTCGCCCGAGGCCGCGCGGGTCTACGCGCCTCACCCCGCGCCGGGTGACGGCGTGGTGTCGCGCGCGCGAAACACCTCGCCCATGCCGCCCGCGCCCATACGATTGACATACATAGAACTACAATGTATAAGACTCCTACGTATGGACCTCGGCAAGGACCTGGTGGCTGCCTCC
>CAZMRX010000208.1:0-9635 GCA_964568755.1 uncultured Acidobacteriota bacterium
CGGCAGCTTCGGCGCCGGCAACTACGGCATGTGCGGGCGCGCCTACCAGCCGCGCCAGCTGTGGATGTGGCCGAACGCGCGCATCAGCGTGATGGGCGGAGAGCAGGCGGCGTCGGTGCTGACGCAGGTCAAGCAGGAGCAGCGCGCGCGCCAGGGCAAGCCGATGAGCGCCGAGGAAGCGGAGGCGGTGCGCGCGCCGATCCTGGCGAAGTACGAGGAAGAAGGCAGCCCCTACTACGCGACCGCGCGGCTCTGGGACGACGGTATCATCGCGCCCTCCGACACGCGCAGCGTGCTCGGCCTCGGGCTGTCGGCGGCGCTGAACGCGGAGTTCCCCGAGACACGCTTCGGGGTGTTCCGCTTCTAGGAGCCCGGCCTGACGGCTCGGCCTCCGCCCTCGATCAACGAGAGACTTGCTGATTTTCATGTAATTCAGCGACAATAACGCTGATGTATACGCGCGTCCTGGACCTCCCCGAGTTGCTCGGCCAGCGGTCGGTGTTCCTCTTCGGCCCGCGCCAGACCGGCAAGAGCACGCTCGTCCGCACCACCCTGCCGGATGCGGCCTGCTACGACCTGCTCGAGGCCGACACGTTCCGCGAGCTGAGCGCACGTCCCGAGTTTCTGCGGCAGACTCTCGACCCCCGAAAGCGCGTCCTGGTGGTGGACGAGATCCAGAAGCTGCCGCTGCTACTCGACGAGATCCAGCTCCTGCTCGACCGCAACCGAGACCTGCGCGTCGTTCTCACCGGCAGCAGTGCCCGCAAGCTCAAGCGGGGCGCCGCCAACCTGCTCGGCGGGCGGGCGTGGGTGAGCCGGCTCCACCCGCTGGTCTCCCCCGAGGTTGGCTCAGGCCGGCTGCTGGAACGGCTGGAGCGGGGCGGGTTGCCAGCCGTCCTCGATTCAACCCACCCCCGTGAGGACCTGAAGGCGTACGTCGGCACCTACCTGCGCGAGGAGATCCAGGCCGAGGGCCTGACGCGGTCGATCCACGGCTTCAGCCGCTTCCTCGACGTGGCGGGGCTGATGAACGGCGAGCAAGTCAACTACGCCGCCGTCGCCTCGGACGCCGGCGTGCCCGCCAGCACGGTGCGAGAGCACTACCAGATCCTCGAGGACACGCTGGTCGGCTACCAGCTCCCGGCGTATCAGAAGACCGCGAGCCGCAAGCCCGTGGCCACGGCCAAGTTCTACCTGTTCGACGTCGGCGTCGCCAACACGCTGCGGCGGACGGGAACGATCGAGCCAGGCTCGGACGCCTACGGCCGCGCGCTGGAGCACCTGGTCTTCCTCGAGCTGCGCGCCTTCCTCGACTACCGCCGCCGGGACGAGCCGCTTTGCTACTGGCGGAGCCGGTCGCAGTTAGAGGTGGACTTCGTCGTCGGTGACAGCGTGGCGATCGAGGTGAAGGCCAAGCCGCGCGTCGCCACCCGCGACTACAAGGGCCTTCTCGCCCTCGCGGAAGAGGTCCCGCTCAGGCGGAAGCTCGTGGTTTGCGACGAGAAGAGGCGGCGCCTGGCCGACGACGGCGTCGAGATCCTGCCCGTAGCGCTCTTCCTGCGCGAGCTCTGGGAAGGGCGCATCCTGGGCTGACCGCCGGCAGGGCCACCTTCAGCGTGATGCGCACCAGGCCGTCGGGGGGCGCTGCTCCGCTTCTCTAGGAGCCCGGCCTGGCGGCTCGGGCCTCGCGCTTGCGCATCTCGGCGACCGAGCGCTCGACGAGCCGCTTGAGCGCGGCCATGTCCACGCCTTCGAGGCTCTTGACGTACAAGCAGGAGACGCTCTTGGTGTGCTTGCCCAGCTTCTTCAGCAGCGAATCCGCGCCCTCGAAGCCCGACATGATGTAGAGCGTCAGGTTCTGCTTGCGGGGAGAGAAGCCGGCCAGGAACCAGTCGCCCTCGCGGCCGCTCGCGTACTTGTAGTGGTAGCTGCCGAAGCCCACGATGCTCGCGCCCCACATCTCGGGCTTATTGCCGGTCGCCTGCTTCATCAGCTCGACGAGCCTCCGGCAGTCCTGCTGGCGCCGCTTGTCCTCGACTCCACGCAGGAACGCGTCGACGCTGCGGGCGTTCTTCTTCGTCTTGAGCTCGGCCATGCCGCCCCCCGCTGGATGGAGCGATTCTAAGCCGTGTGGTTCGCGTGACATACTGCGCCATCCCGGAGAAAGCCCCGTGACCAGGCCCGCGCTCGCCGCTCTAGCCGCCGCGACTCTCGCGCTCCCCCTCGCCGGCCGCGGCGCTGCCGAAGACTACGACCTGCTGATCCGAGACGCTCGCGTCGTGGACGGGACGGGCGCTCCCTGGCGCCGCGCCGACGTGGCGGTGCGCGGCGACACGATCGTGGCCGTCGCTCCGCACGTCGAGGGCTCGGCGCCGCGCGTCGTCGAGGCCGGCCATCGCGTGCTCGCGCCCGGCTTCATCGACATCCACACGCATGCCCGGGAGGGCATCTTCCGGTCCCCGGGCGCCGAGAACTACGTGCGCCAGGGGGTGACGACACTGGTCGAGGGCCCGGACGGCTCGTCGGCGCTGCCGCTCGGGCCGTTCCTCGACGAGCTCGAGGCGCTCGGCCCGGGAGTGAACTTCGCTAGCCTGGTCGGGCACGGCTCGATCCGGGAGCTCGTGCTCGGCCGTGCGGATCGGGCGCCGGCGGCAGCCGAGCTCGCCCGGATGCAGGACCTCGTCCGTCAGGCCATGCGCGAGGGCGCCTTCGGCCTCAGCACGGGTCTCTTCTACGTTCCCGGCAGCTTCGCGCGCACCGACGAGGTGGCGGCGCTCGCTCGGGTGGCGGGCGAGCTCGGGGGAATCCACGTCTCCCACATCAGGGACGAGGCCGGCCGGGTGCTCGACAGCGTGCAGGAGACGATCGCCATCGGCGAGCAGGGGCGCCTGCCGACGCAGATCACGCACCACAAGATGATCGGCCGCGCGGCCTGGGGCCGGAGCGCCGAATCGCTGAAGCTCGTCGAGGCGGCACGCGCGCGCGGTGTCGACGCGACGATCGACCAGTATCCCTACACGGCGTCGAGCACCGCGCTGCAGGCGGCGCTCTTGCCGGGGTGGGCGCTCGAGGGCGGGGCCGGCAGCCTGCGGGGCCGCCTCGCGGACCCCGCAGACCGCGCCCGCATCCTCGAGGTGGTGAAGGACAAGATCCGCAACGAGCGCGGGGGCGGCGACCCGCGCAACGTCACGATCGCGGCCTGCGGCTTCGACCGCTCGCTCGAAGGCCAGACGCTCGCCTCCATCCTCGAGGGCCGAGGGCTTCCCCCGACGGTCGACAACGCCGCGGTCCTGGCGCTGGAGATCGTCGAGCGCGGCGGGGCCTCGGGCATCTTCCACGCGATCTCCGAGGAAGACATCGAGCGAATCCTGGCCTCGCCCTACACGATGGTCGCGTCGGACGGCGAGATTCCCCGCCTCGGTCAGGGCGCACCGCACCCCCGCAGCTACGGCACGTTCGCGCGCGTGCTGGCCGTCTACGTCCGCGAGAGGAAGCTGCTGAGCCTCGAGGAGGCGGTCCGCAAGATGACGTCGCTGCCGGCCGCCCGCCTGGGGCTCGGCGATCGCGGCCTGCTGCGCCCGGGCATGAAGGCCGACCTGGTCCTGTTCGACCCCGACACGGTTCGGGACCGCGCCACGTTCCAGAGTCCGCACCAGTACTCCGAGGGAGTGTCGCTCGTTCTCGTGAACGGCCAGGTCGTCCTCGATGGCGAGCGGATGACGGGACTGCGGCCGGGTCGCGTGCTGCGGGGGCCGGCCTTCGTGGTGCGCGAGGGTGCGATGCCGGCGACGAGGCCGGATTGAGCCGGGCCCTGGCACTTCAGCTGCCGGAGCGAACCTCAGCGATGGTCGGGAGCCGCTCCACGTAGGCGTAGTAGGGCGCGACGTCGAACTTGCGGGCCGTGTTCTCGGAGGACATGTAGCGCACGCTTCCGAAGACCTTCCGCTCGGGCGGCCAGGGCCGGTCGAAGAGACCGAAGCACCAGAGGATGCCGGTGTAGGAGTTGGGGTCGCGGCCGTCGAGCGCGTACTTGTTGTTGAGGTGCTCGAGCGTGCGGTACGCCTCGGCGGGGGAGGCCGACCACTCGAGCACCTTCTTCCCCCACAGCATGCGCAGGTAGTTGTGGATCGTGCCGGTTGCCACCAGCTCGCGCTGCGCCGCGTTCCAGAGCGGGTCGTGGGTCGCGCCGTTCTCGAGCTCCTCGGCCGAGTAGAGCCACTGGCGCGGGTCGCCGCCGTGGGCCCCGAGCGTCTGCAGCGCCCACGCGGGCAGCGCCGTCTCCAGGCTGGCCGTGTCCCGGCGCCGCGACCAGTGCCACTGGAAGCCCACGTCGCGCCAGGTGAGCGCTTCGTCGAGGAACGAGTTCACGTCCGCGTCGTCGCAGAAGTACCCCTCGCGCTTGCCCCGGTTGTGGAGCCTGAGCTCGTCAGGCGTCCACTTCCCGGTCGTGGCGAGAACGGCCTCGACGACCTCCTCAATCGAGATGTGGCCGAAGTGCAGATACGGCGAGAGGCCGCTCGCGTGGCCCTCCGCAGGCGAGCGCGGCTCCGAGCGGTCCACCGCGTACCCGCGCAGGCGCTTCCTGACGAACTCGCGCAGTCGGGCCCGTGCCGCGGGCGTCCCGCCCGGAGTCTGCGGCACAGGCGGCACGGTCGGGTCCAGGGGAAGCCCGTCCACGAAAGAGGCGACGTCCTCCGCCCGCCACGCCGTGAAGGGCGGCTTCACGCGCTTCGTCGCGACGGGCGGAATGCGCGGCCTCGCCGCCGCCCGCTGCGGCCACGCCTCGGCGAAGGCCTTGTGGATCCGCGGCCGCAGGTGCGCGGCGGCGGACACCGCCGGGCCGAGGAGCGAGAGCGGGACCAGCGAGTTCGAGTCCACGGCGAAGGCGGCCACGCCGGCCTTGCCGGCGAGAGCCTCCGACTGCGGCGGCACGATGAAGCAAGGGAAGTCGTCGGTGACCACGAGCGAGGCGCGATCCGACAGCGAGCGCAGCAGGCCCCGGCCCTCGCCCTTGGCCGTCTCGACGAACGGCCAGTAGTTGAGGCCCAGCGCCGCGGCGCGCGCGGCGTTGGCCTGCATCCCCTCGAGCACGAAGCGGTGGAGCCTCCGGCTCGCCCAGGGATAGTCGATGCGCAGGCCCTCGTAGACGACGAGCGGCTTGCCGAGCTCCTCGGAGCAGCGCAGCGCGTAGTCGAGAGCGTGGTTTCTCTCCAGGCGGCGGTAGGCCTGCATCCAGTAGAGGACGTAGTCGCCCGTCGCGCGCACCGGGGCGTCGTTCAGCCGGCGCAGCCGTGCCTGCTTGTAGCTCAACCGGGGCATCTTATCCGGGCGTGACGCCGCTGTGCGGCTCGCTGACCAGGGATCGAGTACGCTCTATCCGATGAAGTTCGCGATCACGGGCTCGAGCGGTCTCGTCGGAAGCGCGCTCGTGCCGCTGCTGACGAGCGGCGGCCACGAGGTCGTGCGGCTCGTGCGCCGCGCCCCGCGGGCGAAGGACGAGGTCCGCTGGGACCCGGAGGCCGGGACGATCGACGCGGCCGGCCTCGAGGGTCTAGACGCGGTCGTGAACCTCTCCGGCGAGAACATCGCCGGGGCGCGCTGGAGCGAGGCGCGCCAGGCGCTGCTGCGATCGAGCCGCCTGCGACCAACCGAGCTCCTGGCCCGGACGCTCGCCGGGCTCGAGAAGAAGCCGAAGGTCCTCGTCTCCGCCTCGGCGATCGGCTACTACGGGAGCCGGGGCGACGCGTGGCTCACGGAGAAAGACCCGCCGGCGGACGACTTCCTGGGCCGGCTGTCGGTCGAGTGGGAGCGCGCGGCCGAGCCGGCCGCCAAGGCGGGCATCCGCGTAGTCCACCCCCGCACCGGCATCGTGCTCAGCCCCGAGGGCGGCGCGCTCGGCAAGATGCTCCTGCCGTTCAAGGCCGGGCTGGGCGGGGTCCTCGGCGCGGGCGCCCAGTACATGAGCTGGATCGCGATCGACGACCTGCTGGGCGTGCTGCAGCACCTGGTCGAGCGCGCCGACGTCGAGGGCGGCGTCAACGTGGTCGCGCCCGCGCCGGTCACGAACGCCGTCTTCACCAAGACGCTCGGGCGGGTCCTGGGCCGCCCGACGATCGCGCCCGTGCCCGCCTTCGCGCTGCGCCTGGCCTTCGGCGCGATGGCGGACGCGGCGCTGCTCGCGAGCGCGCGCGTCCGCCCGGCGCGGCTCGAGGCCTCGGGCTACCGCTTTCGCTTCCCGGAGCTCGAGGGCGCGCTGCGCCACGTGCTCGGCAGGACGGCGTGAGCGTGCCCGGCGCTAGCTGCCGTCGCGGCTGACGATGGCCGCGGTGCTGGTCAGCTCCTCGAGCAGCGCGAGCGCCGCCTGCCCGCTCATGGAGAACGGGTCGAGCACCGGCCGCTCCGAGAAGCGCAGGATGCTGCCCTGGTTGACCCGGTTCAGGTTCACGCTGCCCATGCGCCAGCCGGCGAAGCGGCGCTCGCCGATCTCGGCGTAGTCGAGCAGCGTGACGTCGCGGTGCCGCGGGTCGCGGACGATGCTCGCGTACAGCTCGTTGACCGCGGCGCGGCCGCCCTCGAGCACCTGCAAGAACACCTTGCCTTGCGAGTAGCTGCACAGGATGCCCGTGATGCCGTGCTCGGGGTTGTAGGCGCGCGAGCGCTCCAGGATCGCGCTCATGAGCGCGTCGTCGATCTCGACGGTGGCCCGGCTCGCGTAGAGAAGGCGTACCAGCATGTCGTGTCGCTTACTCCTTGCGGCCCGTGAGCAGCGAGAGAAACTCCTTGCGCAGGTCGGAGTTCTTGAGGAAGGAGCCGCGCATGATGCTGTTGGTCATCTTGGAGTCCATGTCCTTGACGCCCCGCCACTGCATGCAATAGTGATCCGCTTCCATCACGATCGCGAGGCCGTCCGGCTGCATCTTGTCCTGCAGCAGCTCGGCGAGCTGCGTGACCGCCTCCTCCTGGATCTGGGGCCGCGTCATCACCCACTCCACCAGGCGGGCGTACTTCGAGAGACCGATCAGGGCGGAGTGCTCGTTCGGCATGACGCCGACCCAGACCCGTCCGATGATCGGGCACAGGTGGTGCGAGCAGGCGCTGCGCACCGTGACCGGGCCGACGATCATGAGCTCGTTCAGGTGCTTGACGTTCGGGAACTCGGTGACCGGGGGCGGCGCCGCGTAGCGACCTGCGAACACTTCCATCAGGTACATCTTGGCCACGCGCCGGGCCGTGTCCTGGGTGTTGTGGTCGCTCTCGGTGTCGATCACCAGCGCCCGCAGCACCTCGTCGATCTTGCTCGCGACCTCGAGCCGGAGCTGCTCGAGCTCGCCCGCCTCGATGTACGCGGCGATGTTGTCGTTCGCGTGAAAGCGTCCGTGCGCGTTCCGGATGCGCTCGCGGATCCGGTCCGCGACGGGCGTGCCTCCGCCCTCGACCGTGCCCGCGGGCTCGGCCGTTCCGGGGGCCGCTTTCGACTGACTCGCCATGCGACCTCGTCTCCTCGAACGAGAACAGACTAGCACGCTCCCGGAGCCGCCACCTTGCGCGACCTGCGGTGGGGCGGGGCGGAAGCGAGCCGTGGCATACTGCCGGGCATGGGCGACGCGCGCGTGGCGCTCAGTCTCGACGGGCCCGTGGCGCACATCGTGCTGGCCCGCCCCGAGACCCGCAACGCCTTCGACGGTCCGATGCTGCGCGAGCTGCGCGCCGCCTTTGCGGCCGCCTCGGTCCGCGAGGACATCCGCGTGATCGTGCTGGCCGGCCGCGGCGCCGTGTTCTGCGCGGGCGCCGATATCGAGTGGTTGAAGGCGGCGGCCGGCTTCTCGCGCGAGGAGAACCTGGCCGACGCCGCCGAGCTCGCCGACCTGTTCGAGACGATCGACCGCTCGCCCAAGGCGGTGGTGGCGTGCGTCCAGGGCGCGGCGCTCGGGGGCGGCGCGGGGCTGGTCGCGGCCGCGGACATCGCCGTGGCCGACGAAGGCGCGCGCTTCGGCTTCAGCGAGGTGCGGCTCGGCCTGGTGCCGGCGGTGATCTCGCCCTACGTGGTGCGCAAGATCGGCCTCTCGGCGGCGCGCGAGCTGTTCCTGACCGGCGAGCGCTTCACGGCGGCGCGGGCCGCCGCAATCGGCCTCGTGCACCGCGTGGTGCCGCTCGACGAGCTCGACGCCGCGGTGGACGAGCGGGTGCGCGAGCTGCTGCAGGCGGCCCCGGGCGCCATTGCGGCGGCCAAGAACCTGATCCGCGGCGTGTCGGCACGCCCCGTCGAGGGCGTACGCGAGCTGACGATCGAGACGATCGCCGCGCGCCGCGCCTCGCCCGAGGGCCAGGAAGGCCTCAGCGCCTTTCTCGAGAAGCGCAAGCCCGACTGGGCGGGTTAGCTCACCCCTCGATGAGCTTTTCGAACTCGGGCTCGCCGTGCAGGCAGGCGAGGTCCGGGTCGCGCCGGATCCAGTCCGGGTTGACGTAGCCGGCCGCGCGCGCGCGCCGCAGCATCTCGAGGGCCTCGGGCTTGCGCTTCATCACGCCGTAGGTGCAGGCGGCGTTGTAGAGGATGTTCGAGTCGTGGGGCCGCAGGTCCACGGCTTTCTGCAGCTCGCGGTCCGCCTCGTCGTGGCGGCCGGTGGCCGCGTAGTCGGCGGCGACCAGGATCCGGGCGCGCACGTCCTCGGGCACGTCGCGCAGCTGCTGCTCGAGCACGGCGATCTCGCGCTCGCGCAGCTTCGCCGCTTCCTCCGTGCGCCCCAGCCCCTCGTACATGTTGGTGTACGGCACGTAGACGTTGTAGTCGTCGCCGTTCACCGCCAGCGCCTGGCTCACCGTCTCGAGCGCCTCGGCCCAGCGGTCGGACTCGAACAGCGAGCGCGCGAGGATGTTGTAGGCGCCGTCGCAGTCGCGCTTCAGCTCGATCGCGCGGCGCACGTCGCGGATCGAGTCCTCGTAGCGCCGCTGCGTGTAGTAGAGTCGCGCGCGGCCCACGAGCGCGTCGGGCAGGCTCGCGTCGATCGCCAGGGCGCGCTCACAGGCGGCGCGCCCGCGCTCGAGCCAGCGCTCTTCCTTGTCGTGCCACTCGTAGACGAGCCCGCAGACGTTGACGATGCCCGCGTGGGCGAGCGCGAAGCCTGGGTCGAGCAGGATCGCGTGCTCGAACATCTGCATCGCGAGGTCGAGGTCGGAGCGCGTCTGGCGCCGCGAGTAGGCGCGTCCCTTCAGGTAGAAGTCGTACGCGCGCGTGTCGCCGGTGGGCTTGGCGGCGAGCAGCTTCTCCTCGCCGGGCGTGAGCGTGATGCGCAGGGCCTGCGTGATGTTGCGGGCGATCTCGTCCTGCACCTCGAACACGTCCTTGAGCTCGCGGTCGTAGCGCTCCGCCCAGACCGAGGTCCCGGTGCGCGTCTCCACCAGCTGGGCGGTGATGCGCAGCCGGTTGCCGGCCCGCCGCAGCGAGCCGCCCAGCACGTACTGCGCGCCGAGCTGCTCGCCCACCTGCGGCCCCGTGACCGACTGGTCGCGGAACGCGACCACCGCCGCCCGCGGGAACACGCGCAGCTCTTTCACCTTGGTGAGCTCCGTGATCACGTCCTCGGTCATGCCGTCGCGGAAGTATTCATCTTCCTTGGCGCCGCTCAGGTTCTCGAAGT
>CAZMRX010000209.1:0-9591 GCA_964568755.1 uncultured Acidobacteriota bacterium
TCACGATCGCCTGCGGCGCCATCTCCGGCTTCCACGCGCTGATCTCCTCGGGCACGACACCGAAGCTGCTGATGCGCGAGAGCGACGCGCGGCTCGTGGGCTACGGCTCGATGCTGATGGAGTCGTTCGTCGGCGTGATGGCGATGGTCGCCGCCTGCGCGCTCGAGCCCGGCGTCTACTTCGCGATCAACAGCCCGGCCGGGATCGTGGGCGCGACGGCGGAGGAGGCGGCCCGCACCATCTCGGGCTGGGGCTTCGCGCTGGATCCGGCGACGATGGACGGCCTCGCCCGCATCGTCGGCGAGCAGACGCTGCTCAGCCGCACCGGCGGCGCGCCGTCGCTCGCCGTTGGCATGGCCCACATCTTCAGCGGCACGATCGGCGGCGAGCCGCTGCTCGGCATCTGGTACCACTTCGCGATCATGTTCGAGGCGCTCTTCATCCTGACCGTGCTCGACGCGGGCACGCGCGTCGGCCGCTTCATGGTGCAGGAGCTCGCCGGCCGCTACGTGCCCGCGATCGCGCGCACCGGCTCCTGGACCAGCACGCTCGTCACCAGCGCCGTGATCGTCGGCGCCTGGGGCTACTTCCTCTACCAGGGGGTGCTCGACCCGCTCGGCGGCATCAACAGCCTGTGGCCGCTGTTCGGGATCGCCAACCAGATCCTGGCCTCGGTGGCGCTGGTGGTGGCGACCACGATCCTGATCAAGATGGGCCGCACCCGCTACGTCTGGATCACGCTGGTGCCGATGGCGTGGCTCGTCACGGTGACGCTCACGGGCGCCGCGCAGAAGCTGTTCCACGACGACCCGCGCATCGGCTTCCTGTCGCAGGCCCGCACGCTCGAAGAGCGCATCGCGGACGGGCGCGTGCCCGAGGCGAAGCTGGCCGAGACCCGCCACGTGATCTTCAACAACCGGCTCGACGCGGGCGTCACCGGCTTCTTCGCGCTCTTGATCCTGCTGCTGCTGGCCGAGGCCACGAGCGAGTGGTACCGGATCCTGACCGGCCGGCGCACGGCGCAGACGACCGAGACGCCCTACGTCCGCTCGCGCTGGGCGGAGGGCTCGCCGTGATCGCGCGGCTCCGGCGGGCGCTCGTCGCGGGCTGGCGGCTGCTGCGCGAGTGGAGCGGCGATGCCGCCTACGAGCGCTACCTCGCCCGTCCGGTCCAGGGGCCGCGGCTGAGCCGCGAGGCCTTCTACCTGGACTCGCTGCAGCGCCGTTATCGCGGCCCCTCGCGCTGCTGCTGAGCGCACCCCGCACTCGTCAACTCCTGTCACGACGGCCGAAGCGTTGTCCTCCCGGCCGTACGCCTCCGTCACCGCGAGCGGACGCGCGGGGGCGTGGCGACCTCGCGTCGGCTTCGCAGGCCGGTTCGGCCTGGTGGGGAACGCACCGCGCGACGCGTCGAGGAACGCGGACGACGTCACAGGTGTAATCCCGGCGCAACAACACGTCAGGCTGCGAGCGAGGGTCTTGCGCGACGAGCGTTGGGCTCGGACATTGCTGTGTAGAGGCTCCGGGAACGCCGTCAACGGCGCTCGTCTCAAGGAGGTTGAAACAGCATGCGGAACTGGAAGCGGTCGCGACGCATGGTCGTGGCGGCGGTCGCGTTGGCGCTCCTCGGCCTGGGGGTGTCGCCCGAAGCGAGTGCCCACCCGCGCGGCCGCGGACGCGCGGTCGTCTACGGGGGTGGGTTCTTCGGCTACAACCCGTGGTTCGGGATGGGCTGGGGACCGTACTGGGGCTGGGGCCCCTACTACCCCGGCTTCTACCCAGCCGGCGGGGTCGACATGAACGCGGCGATGATGGCGGGCTTCGGCGCCGTCGAGCTGAACGTGAAGCCGAACCGCGCGGACGTGTGGGTGGACGGCCGCTACGTCGGCGAGGCGCGCGACCTCGACGGCTACCCCACCTACCTGTGGCTGGCGGACGGCCCGCACCGCCTGGCGGTGCACAAGGGCGGCTTCCTGGTCTTCGACGAGGAGATCGACGTTCGGCGCGGGATGAAGACGGAGATCAAGCTGAAGCTGCAGCCGGGGGACTCGCCGCCGCCGGGAACGAAGCCGGCGGAGAAGACGCAGAAGAACCAGCAAAAGGACCAGCAGAAGGCGAAGGAGAAGGAGCAGCGCAGAGACGACGAGGAGAAGATCGAGCAGTAGGCCGCGTGCGAACCCCGCCGGCTCGCCTGCGCGAGCCGGCGGGAGCGCGGCGTCTTCGGGCTTTCGCTGCGGCGGGCACAGAGCTCACCCGGCGCGTTCGTGGGTGATGACAACTCTGTCCGGACAGAGTTACCTTCTTACCCATCCTAGGCGGACCACTCGTGCTGTCGCTTCCAGGACCCTTCCAGAAAACCCCATAAAACGATGCCTCACAGTGCTTTGTATCATGCGGATGCCCGAGTCTCACGGTGACATCTAAATGATGTAGATGTATGATCTACATCATGACGCGAACCCAGATCCAGCTGCCCGACGCCCTCTACGCCCAGGCCAAGCAGGTCGCCGAGCGACACGAGATCTCGCTCGCCGAGCTGGTCCGCCGGGGTCTCGAGCACATGCTGAGGGTCTACCGCGCCGACGAGACGCCCGACGGCGTGTGGCAGCTGCCCGAGCCGCTCCCGCTCGGGGTATTCCTGGCGCCGGTCGAGGACTGGCGCGAGCTCGCGAGCGCCGCCGGGGCCAGCGAGGCGAAGCCCTCGTGATCTCGATCGACACGAACCTCCTGCTCTATGGCCTCAACCGCGACTGCCCCGAGCACGCCGCCGCCCGCGGGTTCCTGGAAGGCCTCTCGGCGCGCCGCGACGTCGCGATCGCCGAGCTGGTGCTGGTCGAGCTGTACGTCCTGCTCCGCAACCCGGCAGTCGTGCGGCACCCGCTCGAGGCTCCCGCGGCCGCGTCCCTGTGCCAGGCGTTCCGGCGCCACCCCCGCTGGGCGCTGCTCGACACGGCGAGCGTGATGGACCGGGTCTGGACGGCCGCGGCGCGCCCCGGGACGGCCCGACGCCACATCTTCGATGCTCGGCTCGCCCGCACGCTGCTCGAGAACGGCGTCCGGGAGCTGGCGACGCGGAACACCCGGGACTTCGACGGCTTCGGCTTCACGCGCGTCTTCGACCCGCTCGCAACCGCCGCGTGATCGCCTAGCGCACGCGCGTGGGCGACGCGAGCGTCGTCAGGCTAGAGACGTCGAACTCCTTGTAGAGATCGAGGCAGAAGAGATCGGGCGCGTCCAGGTACTCCACCGGCTTGTCGAGCGCGTGGCCGAGGCTCTTCATGCCGTCGCGCACGACGATCTCGGAGAAAGCGCCGGGGTCGAGGGCCGCGGCGACGAGAGCCGTGAGCTGGCTACGGATGCCCCGGGTCTCCAGACGCGGCCTGGACGAGGCCGAGCGGGCGGAGAGCCAACGCGCCGCGGCGACGAGCTCGGCCGCCTGGATCCCGAGCGGCCGCTCGCCGAGGCCGTTCAGGTTCTGTTGCAGGCGGCGGGTCTCGCGCTCGCTCCAGGCCTCGCCCGTGAAGGCGAGGTCGAGGGCCAGCACCTGCTCTCCGCGGTTCAGGCGCTCGGCGGCTTCCACGGCCGCCTGGCCGCGGCCCGCGTCGTCGAGCAGGATCGTGGCTGGCGCGTCGTCACGCGACGAGACGGCCTTCAGCCACACGGCGCTCGCGCTCAGCCCGTCGCTCATCCGCAGCCGATACGAGGCCGTCTCGACGCCGCGCTGCCGGGTGCTGGCCACGTGCCACGCCCGCTCGACCTGCGCCGGCCGGAAGCGCACGACGCGCGTGAGCCGGGCGCGCGC
This sequence comes from uncultured Acidobacteriota bacterium, assembly GCA_964568755.1. Taxonomy (GTDB): domain Bacteria; phylum Acidobacteriota; class Vicinamibacteria; order Fen-336; family Fen-336; genus DATBSL01. Next base: position 3,802 of record CAZMRX010000209.1, read on the forward strand.
CGCGTCGGGCGCCAGCGCCTCGCGGCTGAAGCCGCTGGCGATCCGCCGGGCGAGCTCCAGGATCGTCAGGTTGTCCGCGGGCAACCCGACCACCAGCTCGTCGTAGCTGCGCAGCTCCGATGTCGCCTCCGGGCTGTCGGTCAGTAGCGCAGGCACACCGAACGCACGGCCGAAGAAGCGGTAGGCCTGCTCGCGGTTGTCGAGCTGGTAATTGTGCGTGCCGGGGTCGCGGTTCTCGTGCCAGACGAGATCGCCACCCTTGCCGTAGAGCTCGAACACCGCGCGCGCCGGCCGCTCGATCACCGGCTTCACCATGCCGGAGCGGAAGCAGCACTCGTCCGCGGCGTTGAATGCGAGCAGCAGCGGCCGCGGCGCCACGAGCGCGGCCAGGTGCGGGTAGTCGATCGACTGGAAGAGATCGGCGGCCGACTGCTCGGGGTCGCCGGTGTCGCCGTACGCGCGCGCGACCGCCTTCGCGGCCATGCCATTGAAGCCCGCGACGGGCGCCGAGGCGCGCACGCGCTCGTCGAGCGCCGAGAGCACGATCGTCTGCCAGCCGCCTCCGGAGAGCCCCGTCATGCCGATGCGCTCGCGGTCCACCGCGGGATGCTCGTAGAGGTAGTCGAGCCCCCGGCGCATCGCGAGGTAGAAGAAGCCCAGCTCGTGCGCGCCGACGAGATCGAGGTGGCCCGCGTACCAGTGCGAGTTGCCCGCCTGCGAGAGCTCGCCGAACCCCGGCCACTCGAGGCTCAGTGCGAAGATGCCGTTCCGCGCGAAGGTGATGCGCCGCTTCTGCTCGTACTCGACGGCCTTGCCCGGCGGTCCGACGTGCCCGTAGACGTTCAGGATCGCCGCGCTCTTCCCGCTCGCGACGAGCGGCTCGTACAGCAACGCGGCCGAAACGAAGCCCGGCACGATCTCGAAGCGGAGCTTGCGGATCCGGTAGCCGCTGCCCTCGAGGACGCCCGTTTCCTCGAAGCGCGGCGCGGACTCGACCCAGGCCTTCGGCCAGCCGTGGAAGACGACCTCCTCGACGAGCCGCTGGCGCAGCGCCTTCGAGGCAGCCGTCCACTGCTCGGCCGAGCGCGGCGCGGGCGGCTTCGCCACGCGCGCGACGATGTGCTCGCGCAGCTCGGAGAGCGCCACCGCGGGCGCCAGGATCTCCTCCTTCAGGATCGGGGCGAGGTCGCGCGTCTCGGCCTGGGCGAGCGCGAGCGACGGCAGGGCGAGCGCGAGCCATGGCAGGGCGAACGGGAGCGGCCGGGGCCTGGTTCTCATGCGCCCGCGATTCTGCCACCGACCGGGGGCTCGCGCCTCGCCAGCAAGAGCACGTCCCGATGTTGTGGTCGGCTCGCGGACTGCGCCTATGCCTGTAGGGGACAGACCGACAGTCCTCCGGAAGGAGCCATGTCATGAAGACGATCGGAGGCCTGAGGGCCGCGGCAGCGGTATTCGGGGCGTGGTCGATACTCGGGGCGGCCGAAGCCGGCGCGCAATCGGTTGTCTACGACTGCCAGTCACTGCTGCTGGATCGCGCGTCGCCTGGAGGCGTCCTGGTGCTGGCGGCCGCAGAGCCGACGGGCGACGGCCGGCCCAGCCGCCTGGTGGTGGTCAGCGGCGACGACGGCGTGCTGTGCCTGCCGCCACGAGCGGAGGCCCCGCCCAAACCAGCTCCCAAGCCCAGGAAGCCCGGCGGTTCTTTGGGTGGCGGCGAGAACGTCTACATCCGCGGCTTCGGGAGCTTCGTGATCAAGCCGAGGCCGCTGACGACGCACCAATGACCGCCAGCAGGTCCGAGAGCAGGGCGTAGGCGGTCTGATCGACGGTCGCGCCCCGCTCGAAGACGCCGATCTCGCCCATCAGGTCGGTCTGGAGCACGAGCGCGGCGTCCGGGCCCGAGCCCGAGAGCGGGTCCCCGAGGGGGATGCGCTCGGGCGCGACGCTCACACGCACGCGGCCCGCCATGCGCGTGCCGCGGACGACGAGGCGCGTGCGGAAGCCGGCGCCGAGCGCCCGTCGCACGCCGGCCGCCGACACGCCGGAGATCCCGCGCCGGTGCGCCTGGCGCGGCCGGACCGAGGCGCCCATGAGCGCGTTGGCGAGCGCGCAGCCCTTCACCGCCGCGTCCCACCCGTCGAGGTCGTTCCGCGGGTCCGCCTCGGCGATGCCGAGCGCCTGGGCTTCCGCCACGGCCGCCTCCCTCGAGAGCCCCTGCTCCATGCGGGAAAGCACCAGGTTGGTCGTGCTGTTGAGCGTGCCGCGGAACCCCAGGACGCGGGCGCCCGGCAGGCAGCGCGCCACCAGGTTGAAGACCGGGGTTCCGTCCATCACCGCGCCCTCGTGCAGGAAGAGCCGCCGCTTCCGCCGCGCGAGCGCGCGAAGAGACCGGAGCGCGAACGCGACAGGCCCCTTGTTGGCGGTCACGACGTGGAGCCCGCGCGCGAGCGCCTGCCGCACGTGGCGCGTGGCCGGCTGGCCGCTCTGCGGATCGAGCGTCGTGACCTCGACCAGCACGTCGGCCGGCACGCGCGCGATGAAGTCGCGCACGTCGGCCAGCGCGCGCCCGCGGTGGAGCGCACCGAGCGAGCCGCCGCGTGCGCAGAGCCGCAGCGCCTGCCCGAGGTCGATCCCGCGCCGGTCGATCGCCGCGCCGTGGCGCGCGGTGGCGATGCCCGTGACACGGACACGCACGCCCGCAGCCCGCAGTGGTCGCGCGTACGGCCCGCGCAGCCGCTCCGCGAAGCGCCGCCCCACGTTCCCGAACCCGACGAGCGCGATGCGCAGTTCCCGAGCCATGCCGCTCCCGGATTCTAGTCTCGGCCGCGAGCCGCCGGCCTCGCCCACGCGCCCGTTCTCGCGAGCCGGGACCACCGGACGCGCGGGCGGAGGCGCGTTCTCCGGGAGATGCGCCTGCTGCGGTGTGAAGCGGTAGGCTATCGCCGCGGTCCTGGAGGTGGAGGGTGCCCGGACAAGCCGATTCCGTCGGGTCGCTGATCGCCGCGTGGCGCACGAACAACCGCGTGACGACCTACCTCGTCGAGAAGCTGCCGAAGCCGCTCTGGCCCATGGCTGTCCCGGGCTCTCCGCGGCAGACGGTGCGGCAGATCGCGGCCCACATCCACAACGCTCGCTGCAGCTGGATCCGAAGCCTTGGCGCGCGGCACGGCATCCCCGTGCCCGCGAGCGTGGATCGCCGGCGCGTCTCGGCCTCGGAGCTGGTGCGCGCTCTCTCGCGGAGCAGCGCCGGCATCGTCGCGCTGATCGAGCTGGGCGCCGCCCGCGGCGGCGCGGTCCCGCGCGCGACCTGGCAGAACTTCCCCACCGACCTCGTCCACTTCCTCAACTACTTCGTGGCGCACGAAGCCCACCATCGCGGTCAGCTGATCCTGCTGGCGCGGCAGCTGGGGCACCGCCTGCCGGCGAGCGTCGCGGGCGGCGTGTGGCAGTGGAAGAAGCGGGCGAGCGAAGCGCGCCGGGGTTCCGTTCGGGTGCGTGCCGGCACTCGAGGTTGATAACATCGGGCTCAACTCGGGGCGCCCCGAGTACGGCTCTCCTCGCGAGGTGGGATCATGTCCAGGCTCCGCATCAGGGTCTCCCTGTCACTGGCTCTGGCCCTCGCCGCCCATGCGAGCCCGGCGCGTGCCGGATCGCCCGCGTCTCTACCGCGGCTCGCGGTCAGCGCCGACCGCCGCTTCCTGGTGACGGACTCGGGCCGGCCCTTCTTCTATCTGGCCGACACCGCCTGGGAGCTCTTCCACCGCCTCGATCGGCGGGAGGCCGCGCTCTACCTCGACACGCGCGCCGAGCAAGGCTTCACGGTGATCCAGGCGGTGGCGCTCGCCGAGCTGGACGGAATCGGCGAGCCGAACGCCCACGGCGACCTGCCGCTCCTGGACAGGGATCCGGCGCGGCCGGCGCTGACGCCGGGGGCCGATCCGGCGAAGCCCGGCGAGTACGACTACTGGGACCACGTGGACTACGTCGTGGACTCGGCCAACGCCCGGGGGATGTACCTCGCCTTGCTGCCCACCTGGTCGCGCTGGGTCAGCGACCCGAAAGACGATGTCTTCGACGACACGAACGCGGAGGCCTACGGTCGCTTCCTGGGCCAGCGCTACGGGGCAAAGGGAGTCATCTGGGTGCTCGGGGGCGACCGCGTGTGCGAGGGCAGCGAGAGCGTCTGGCGCGCGATGGCGCGCGGGATCGCCACGGGCGTCTCCGGCCGCGAGGACCAGGACGCGGTGCTGATGACCTATCACCCGCGCGGGGGGCGCACGTCGTCCGAGTGCTTCCACGGCGACGCCTGGCTCGACTTCAACATGCACCAGACCGGCCACGGCCGGCCCGAGAACGTCCGCAGCTGGCGCAAGATCGCCGCGGACTACGAGCGGCAGCCAGCGAAGCCCGTGCTGGACGGCGAGCCGCTCTACGAGGACCACCCGCTGGAGTTCAAGGCCGCCGACCTCGGCTACTCGTTCGACGCCCACGTGCGGCCGCGCGCCTACTGGTCGCTGCTCGCCGGCTCCTTCGGCCACAGCTACGGCCACCACTCGGTCTGGCAGATGCACACCCCGCAGCGGCCGGGCGTGAACGGCCCGCTCTTCTCCTGGCCGGAGGCGCTCCACCGCCCGGGCGCCGGGCAGATGCGGTACGTGCGCGCGCTCTTCGAGTCGCGGCCGCTGCCGGAGCGCGTGCCGGATCCCGAGATGGTGGTGGACCCGCTCGAGGGCGCCGACCACGTGAGCGCGGCGCGCGGAGCCGGCTACGCGATCGTCTACTCCGCCCAGGGGCGCCGCTTCAGCCTGCGCCTCGGGCGCGTCTCGGGAGACACGCTCCAGGCCTGGTGGTTCAACCCGCGGACGGGCAGGGCCGCGCGCGGCGAGACGCTCGCCAACCAGGGCGTGCGCGAGTTCGCGCCGCCGGCGCAGGGCTTCGGCGCCGACTGGGTGCTGGTGCTGGACGACGCGGCGCGCGGCTACCCGGCGCCGGGCGAGGCGCGCTGACCGGCCCCGCCCTGCTCACGCCTCGACGCCCCTGGTCGATGGCCGCGGATCAGGCGCGGCGGGCGACCTGCAACCGGATCACGCGCGGGCCGAGCGTGCCCGCGACCTCGCTCTCGCTCGCGAGCAGGCTCGCGAGCGTGAGCTCGCCCAGCACCTGGTCGACCGCGTCCTGCAGGCCGCGCAGCACCGGCCGGATCGAGCAGTCGCGCGTGTTCAGGCAGTGGGCCTCGATCCCGGCGTGGCGGTCGCAGAAGCTCGGGTCGAAGAGGCGGCCGCCGAGCGCAGCGAGCACGTCGAGCGCCCGCACCTCGGCGGCGGGGCGCGCGAGGTGATAGCCCCCCGACTTGCCACGCGTGCTGCGCACGAGCCCGGCGCGGCGCAGGATGCGCATGATCTTGGCCACGTTCGGGGCCGAGATGCCCTCGCGCTCGCTCAGCTCGGCGATCGTGAGCGCGGCGCCCGCGCCCGTGCGCGCGAGCTGCAGCAGGCAGCGCAGGCCGTACTCCTCCTGGGAGCTGAGCTTCATGGCTACATCAGCCCCAGCTGGAGCCGCGCGGCGTCGGACATCATGCTCTGGTCCCACGGCGGGTCGAGCACCACCTGCACGTCGGCCTCCTTCACTCCCGGCAGCGCGACGAGCTTCTGCTGCACGTCCTGGCGCAGGAAGTCGCCCATGCCGCAACCCGGCGCCGTCAGGGTGAACTCGACCTTGACCCGCTCGCCGCCCTCGACGGGCTCGGTCTCGCACTTGTAGACCAGCCCGAGGTCCACGATGTTGACCGGGATC
>CAZMRX010000210.1:0-9514 GCA_964568755.1 uncultured Acidobacteriota bacterium
CCGGGACGGCCGCCTGCATCTCAGCGGGATCGTGAGGCTGCTGCCGGTGCTCACCCGCGCCAACCGCGACGCGCTGCTCGCGCGGGCGACCTTCTGCTCGAAACGCCAGATCCTGGAGATCGTCGCCGAGCTAAGCCCCCGGCCGGACGTCCCGGCCCGCATGCGCAAGCTGCCGCAGGGACGCGGGCTTCTTCCGCCCGCAGCGCTGGAGCAAGCTCTGCAAGTCTTGCCTGCCTTGTCCGCCTCATTGCCGGCCTTGCCGGCCGGAGGCGCCCCTGCGTCCGGCGCCGTTCCAGCTTCGCCCTTGGGCGGAGTGCCGCCCAGTCAGGTGGGAGAAGACGCCCCGGATCGTCGAGCCGAGGCTGGCCCGCAGCCGGATCGCCCCGGGGTCCCGCAGGAGGGCCTACTGTGCCCGGACACAGTTGCTGTGGCTCCGGCTCCAGCCCTGACCCGCCTCGAGCCCCCGGTCATTGCCGAAGCGTGTCCGGGCGGAGCCTTCGCCCCGAGTCCGACTCGACGTACGGTCGTCGCGCCTCTGTCGCCCGGCCGGTACAAGGTTCAGTTCACCGCCAGCGCGGAGCTCCACGACAAGCTCGAGCGGCTGCGAGCGCTGATGCGCCACCAGGTCCCCGATGGCGACCTCGCCGGGGTCATCGACCACGCCGTCAGCGAGACGCTCGCGCGGCTCGAGGCCCGCCGCTTCGCGAAGACGAGCGCTCCTCGCAAGGAGCTCTCAGACACGAGCACCGCCCCGGCTTCGCGACACGTGCCGGCGGCCGTGCGGCGTGCCGTGCACGTGCGCGACGGTGATCGTTGCGGCTTCGTCGACGCGCGAGGTCGGCGCTGCTCCGAGCGGGACCGCCTCGAGTTCCACCACCGGCATCCCTTCGGCATGGGCGGAGACCACGATCCGGGAAACGTCGGCCTGCTCTGCCGGGCGCACAACCAGCTGCTGGCGCGCATCGACTACGGCCTGCTCGCAACGACCCGACGGAACAGGCCGCGGGACGGAGCATCGCCCGATGAGGTGTCCGCACCTACCGCGAATGGGACGGTGTAGGCCGAGGGCCCTTCCAACTGCCCGCCTTCGGCGCGGGCGCGCGCACGGGCATCGCGGCGATCGGCAGTCGCCGCTGAGGCGCTGCGCTTCTCGGCCAACTCAGACAGCAGGTCGGGCGAACGCGCGGCTCAAGATGCTGGGCTGGCCGCTCGCCGAGCTCGTGGCGCGACGGAAGCGCTAGGCGCCTTTGACCGGCTCCGTTCCGCCGCGGCGCGATTCGACCACGGCCGAGCGCAGCATCGAGATCGCCGCGTACAGCACCACCACCACCACCAGCCAGCGCAGGTACTCGAGCGGCATCGACTTCACGATCAGCGCCGCGATCAGCACGGCCGGGACGCCGCCGAGGCCGAGGCCCAGGGCCGCGCGCAGGCTGTAGCGCCCGCTGCGGATGAACTTCAGGCTGCCGATCGGCATCAGGAACGCGCACGAGCCCATCATGATCGGGAAGGCGGCCTGCGGGTTCATGCCGAGCAGGCTCACCAGGATCAGGCACGGGCCGTAGAGCCCGACGCCCACCTCCATCAGCGCCCCGAGCAGGAAATTGACGCCGAGGCCGATCGCGAGCCGCGCGCCCGAGAGCGCGAGCGCGTCGCCGCCGCCCGGGGCGATGCCGAAGATCGTGAGCAGGAACAGCGTCGCCGCGACGAGCAGGGCCAGGCCCATCCCGATCTGGATGTTGCGCCGCGGCCAGCCCGAGACGACCGAGGCCCCCACCCACGACCCGAGCACCGCGGCGGCGATCATCAGCACCAGGGTCCAGATGTCGACGCTGACGATCGCGATGAAGATCAGCGCCTGCGTCAGGGTCGGCAGGGTGTGGCCCACGTTCAGGGTCCCGGGGATGTTCTCGTCGCGCACCAGGCCCTTGAGCTTGAAGATCGCCGTGGTCGGCGCGAACGAGCCGATGCCGAGCGTGTCGAAGAAGTTCGTGACGAAGCCGATCACGAGCTCGAGCAGCGACGGACTGCCCTTCGCCTCGCCGGTGGCTCCGCTCTCTCGCGCGCGCAGGGCCGCGCGCCCGATCGCGAGCAGGTAGATGGAGGCGACGAGCGCCAGGCCGACGAAGAGGGCGGTCTTCATGGGGGCCGAGTATACTCGCGGCAACCGCACCCACGATGGCCCAGGACGAGCCGCCGGATCGCACGCCTCCCCTTTCCGAGGGCTCGTCCCGCAAGGGGCTGCTGCGGCGCCTGGTGGACGGCCTGCGCGGGGCGACTCCGACGCCTGCGGCCGGCGACCCGCAACGGCTGGGTCGCTATCGCATCCTCCACCGGCTCGGCCAGGGCGGCATGGGCATCGTCTTCGCCGCCGAGGACGACAGCCTCGGGCGCAAGGTCGCGGTGAAGACGATCGCCGAGCCCGACGAGTCGGCCCGCAAGCGCTTCAGGCGCGAGGCGCGCGCCGCGGCGGGCGTGAACCACCCGAACGTGTGCCAGGTTTACGAGATCGGCGAGGACGGCGGGCAGCTCTTCATCGCCATGGAGCTGCTCGAGGGCGAGTCGCTCGACAGCCGCCTCAAGCGCGGGCCGCTGACGGTCGCCGAGACGGTGAAGCTCGCGCGCGAGACGCTCGAAGCGCTTCAGGCGCTGCACGGGAGCGGGTCGCTCCACCGCGACCTCAAGCCCTCCAACCTGTTCGTGACCGCGCACGGCGTGAAGCTCCTCGACTTCGGCCTGGCGCGCCCGCTCCCGCGCGAGCTCACGCAGTCGCTCGAGACCGGCGCCGAGCTCACCCGGCCCGGCCTGCTCGTGGGCACCCCGCGCTACATGGCGCCCGAGCAGGTGCTCGGCCACGAGACCGACGCGCGCACCGACCTGTTCGCCGCCGGCGCGATCTTGTACGAGGCGATCGCGGGGCGCCCCGCCTTCCTCGGCACGAGCGTCGTGGAGGTACTTTCGGCGACGCTCCACGACGAGCCGCCCGCGCTCGCCGGGGACGCCGCCGTGGTCGCGCTCGACCGCCTGATCCGGCGGGCGCTGGCCAAGCGCCCCGCCGAGCGGCCCGCGTCCGCGGCGGAGCTGCTCGCCGAGCTTGCCGCGATCCCGCTCGGCGAGAGCTCGGCCGGGCGCGCGCTGGCACGTCCGTTGACGCGGCTCGCGGTGCTGCCGTTCCGGCTGCTGCGGCCCGACCCGGAGATCGACTTCCTCTCGTTCGCGCTCGCGGACGCCGTCGCGAACTCGCTGGCCGGCCTGCCCTCGATCGTGGTGCGCTCGAGCGCCGCGGTCTCGCGCTTCGCCGGCGAGGCGCCCGACTTGAAGGCCCTCGCGACGCAGGCGGACGTCGGCCACGCGCTGCTCGGCAGCCTGCTGCGCGCGGGCGAGCAGCTGCGGGTCACCACCCAGCTGGTCGAGACGCCCGCGGGCACGCTGGTCTCGACGCAGACGCTGCAGTCCACGATGGGCGACGTGTTCCGCCTGCAGGACGAGCTCACGCAACGGATCGTCGAGGCGCTTTCGCCCTCGCTCGCCGGACGCGAGGGGTCGCGGCGCCGCGGCGTCCCGGCGAGCGCCCGCGCCTACGAGTTCTACCTGCGCGCCAACGAGCTGGCGCGCGACCGGGCGCAGGTCCCGGTGGCACGCGATCTCTACCGCCAGTGCGTGGACGAGGACCCGGCCTTCGCGCCGGCGTGGGCCAAGCTCGGCCGCTGCCATCGGCTGCTGGCCAAGTACTTCCTCGACCGACCGCAGGAGAACCTCGCGCAGGCCGAGGCCTGCTTCCAGCGCGCGCTCGAGCTCGACCCGGAGCTGACCGTCGCCCACAAGCTCTACGTTCACCACGAGTCGGAGATGGGACACGCGCGCGAGGCGATGGTGCGACTGCTGGGCCTCGCCCGCGGGGCCCGCAACGACCCGGAGATCTTCGCCGGCCTGGTGCACGCGTGTCGTTACTGCGGGCTGCTGGAGGCATCCGAGGCCGCCCACCGCGAGGCGCGGCGCCTGGACCCGCACATCTGGACGAGCGTCGTCTACACCTGGTGGGCGCGGGGAGACATGGAGCGGCTCGTGGCCGAGATCGTCGACGCCGGCGACTTCCAGCTACGCGCGTTGGCGCTCGAGGCGCTGGGGCGCCGGGAGGACGCGCGTCGCACCCTCGAGGCGATCTCCACGGCCTCCCTGCCGCCGGTCTTCACGGCGATCCGGACGGGCCTGATCGCGCTCCTCGAGGCAAAGCCGGGGGCGAGCGACGGCTTCGCCGACATCGTGGCCGTGCACAACGACCCCGAGGCGCTCTTCATGTACGCGACGATCCAGGCTCACTTCGGCGACACCGAGCGGGCCCTCGCTCGCCTGACCGATGCCGTCGACGGCGGCTTCACGGTGCCGCAGGCCCTGCGCGATCACCCCTGGTTCGGGGCGCTGCGCGATGCGGCGGGGCTCGCCGCGCTCGTCGAGCGCGCCGACGAGCGGCGTCTCCAGGCACTCGCCGCCTTCCGCGAGGCCGGCGGCGAGAGCCTCCTCGGGGTGCAGCTCTAGAGCCAGCCGCGGCGGCGGAACCAGGTGACCATGCCGACCGCGGTCGCGATGCAGATCGCCCAGAAAGCAGGGTAGGCGTAGGGCCAGTCGAGCTCCGGGAAGTGGTGGAAGTTCATCCCGTAGACGCCGGCCAGGAAGGTCAGCGGGATGAAGATGGTGCCGATGATCGTCAGCACCTTCATCACCTCGTTCATGCGGTTGCTCATCGCGGTCATGTAGGTCTCGGTCAGCCCCCCGGCCACCTCGCGGTAGGTCTCGACGATGTCGATCGCCTGCACCGCGTGGTCGTAGACGTCGCGCAGGTAGGTGCGCGTCACGTCCGAAAAGCACTCGTGCGGCTCGCGCTGCATCTTCGACAGCACCTCGCGCATCGGCCACAGCGCGCGCCGGACCAGCAGCAGCTCGCGCTTCATCCGGTGGATCTCCTGGATCACGTCGGGGCTCGGGCGCTGCAGCACCACGTCCTCGAGGTCCTCCAGCCGGTCGCCGAACAGCTCCAGGATCGGGAACGCCTCGTCCACCACGGCGTCGATCAGCGAGTAGGCCAGGAAGCTCGCGTCGTTCACGCGCAGCGCGGAGCCCGTGGTGCGGATGCGCTGCCGGATCGGGTCCCACACGTCGCCCGGCGTCTCCTGGAAGGTGAGCACCGTGCGGTGGCCCACGAAGATGCTCACCTGCTCGGTGTGGAGCTGCCCCTCGCGCAGCTCCAGCTCCCGCGTGATGATGAATAGGCGCGCCTGGTAGGTGCCGTCGTCGTCGTAGGACTGCACCTTGGGACGCTGCGGCACGTGCAGCACGTCCTCGATCGCGAGCGGGTGCAGCTTGTACTTCTCGGCCAGCGCGCGCACCACGCCGAGGTCCACCAGGCCGTCGACGTTGATCCAGCGCACCGAGGACCAGTCTTCGCGGTGGCGGGCGATGAAGGCCTGCAGGTCGTGCACCTCCTCGAACACGGCCTGCTGCGGCGAGTAGTCGATGCAGGTGACGCGGACGCTCGGCTGCTGCGACGTGACCGGGCTCAGGTCGTGCGGCTCGATCCCGGCCGCCGAGCCGGGCGCGGCCTTCTTGAAGCGGCGCGGCAGGCGCAGGCCGCGCTTGCCGCGCGGCGCGCTCTTGCGCGGCTTGGTGACGGAGGCCCGGGCCGCGCCGCCCACGGCGGCCACGCCGGCGCCGCCGCCTTCCGCGGCAGCCTCGGCGGGCGCTTCCGCATCACCTTCCGCGGGGGTTTCGGCGCGGCGCTCCGGCGCGTCGTCCCGGGCCTGGACCGGCACGACCGGCGCCAGCGGCTCGGCGTGCCCGCCCGACGCCTCGGTCGTCGCGTCTCGTGCCTCGGGCTTGTTCTCGCTGTCCATGCTGCTTACTCCGAGCCGGTCTCTACATCTTACCGGCCCTGGGCCTCCGAGCGCACGTACGGAATCGTCTGCGGGCCTTCGGGCAGCACGGCCACCGGCGCATCCCTCCCGATCCGCGCCAGCTCGCGCGCCACCGCCGCGCCCACGTCCTCGATCGGCTCGAGGAACGCCCGGCGCACGTCGGCCGGCGGAAGCTCGCTCAGCAGGGAGACGCGCGCCTTGAGCCGGACGAGCGCCAGCAGCTGAGCCTCCCACTGGTCGAAGAGCGAGAAGCCGGGGGCCTCGATCGTGTCGAGCAAGGCGCGCGGCGAGGCGTGGTCGAACAGCAGCTTGCGGAAGTTGCCGTGCTCGGGGAAGCCGTCGTTGCAGCGCGAGGCGGTCGCGATGTAGCCGCCCTGCGCCACCACCTGCGCCGCCGCCGACATGCCCTTGACGGTCTGGTACAGGTTCTGGTCGAGCGGGTAGCCGCTGTTGGTCGTGACCACGACCGGGAACGGCCGCTCGCAGGCCACCATCGCCGTCTGCCTCGAGAAGGCGCAGCCCTGGTCGTGCGCCGCGATCACGTCGCCGCAGAAGAAGCGCGTGATGGCGCGCTCGCGGTTGAGCGTGACGTTGATGCAGAAGTCGGGCGGAACGAGCCGCGCGTTGTGCCGGACCAGCGCCTGGGTCGGGTTGTCCTCGATGCGCCCCCAGGTGCTGCGCGGGTCGCCGATGGTGCGGGCGTCGTGGTAGCGCAGGATCGACGCGAGGTCGGCGAGCGCGGGGAAGATCCCCTTGCAGCCGCCCGAGAAGCCGGCCATGAAGTGCGGCTCGATGAAGCCGAGCACGATGCGCCGGTCGGCCTCCACGTACTCGCGGCTGAGCAGCACCGGCTGACCGTCCGGCGAGCGGCCCACCGGCACGAGCCTCGCCGGGTCCTGCGCGTCGTGGTTGACCACCCGGTAGCGCCCCAGTACTTCCCGCCCCAGCATCGAGGCGAGCTCGGCCTGGGTATTGGGGCGGTGCGAGCCGGTGCCGTTCACGATCACGAAGCGCTCGGGGGCGACGTGGTCGAGCTCGGCGAACAGCCACGGCAGCAGCCGCGCGCTCGGCAGCGGCCGGGTCGAGTCGGGGATCGCCACCGCGACGCGGTCGCGCGCGCCCACCAGCTCGCGCAGCGGTCGCGCGCCGATCGGCTGGCGCACGGCGCCCTGGAACGCCTCGGCCTCCTGCGCCAGTCCCGGCACGAAGCGCGGCTCGATCACGGTCACGTGCGGCGCGTCGATCTCGACGTCGAGCCCGTCACGACCGTACTGCAGCCGCACCCGCATCGGCCCAAAGCTACGCCTGCGCCGCGCCGTGGGTCAACGCCGGCGCGATAGAATACGCCGCACATGGCGATCCTGAGGCTCCCGGGCGGAAGCGCCCTCTCCGGCTTCCGACTCGCGAAGCTCAACGCCGCCCTCGCGGCATCCGCTCCGGCCTGGAGCGTCACGGCGGCCCGCCACTGGCACTTCGCGGAGCTCGAGCACGCGCCGAGCGACGCCGAGCGCACCACGCTCGAGCGCCTGCTGCGCTACGGCCCCGAGCCGCCACCGCCAGAGCGGCTCACGGGCCCGATGGCGCTGGTGGTGCCGCGCCTCGGCACGGTCTCGCCCTGGTCGTCCAAGGCCACCGACATCGCGCGCCAGTGCGGCCTCGGCTTCGTGCGCCGCATCGAGCGCGGCACCGCCTACCACCTGAGCGGCTCGGGCCAGCTCGCGCCCGCGCTGCCGCTCGTCCACGACCGGATGACCGAGAGCGTGCTGGCGGCGCCCGAGGAGGCGGACGCGCTCTTCCACCACGTCGCCCCCCGCCCGCTCGCCGAGGTGGACGTGCTCGGCCAGGGCCGCGCCGCGATCGAGGCGGCGAACCTCGCCCTCGGCCTGGCGCTGGCCCCGGACGAGGTCGACTACCTGCTCGGCTGGTCCCGCGCCGTGCGCCGCAACCCCACCGACGTCGAGCTCACGATGTTCGCGCAGGCGAACTCCGAGCACTGCCGCCACAAGATCTTCAACTCCGCCTTCGTCGTGGACGGGCACAAGGCGACGCAGTCGCTGTTCGAGATGATCCGTGAGACCGAGCGCGCGAGCCCCGCGGGCACGGTGAGCGCCTACTCGGACAACGCGGCGGTGATGGAGGGCGCCGTCGTGCAGCGCTTCTTCGCCGAGCCGCTGAGCGGGCGCTACGGCTACGCCGGGGAGCTGACCCACACGCTGATGAAGGTCGAGACCCACAACCACCCGACCGCGATCTCGCCCTTCCCCGGCGCCGCGACCGGCGCGGGCGGCGAGATCCGCGACGAGGGCGCGACCGGCCGCGGCGCCAAGCCGAAGGCCGGCCTCGTCGGCTTCTCCGTCTCCAGCCTGCGCCTGCCCGGGGCGGAGCGGCCGTGGGAGGGCCCGGAGTCGAAGCCGGACCGGATCGCCTCCCCGCTCGCGATCATGCTGGAGGGGCCGATCGGGGCGGCTTCGTTCGGCAACGAGTTCGGCCGGCCCATCCTGGCGGGCTACTTCCGCTGCTACGAGCAGGAGGTGGAGCGGATCGTCCGCGGCTACCACAAGCCGATCATGCTCGCCGGCGGCATCGGCAACCTGCGCGCCCCGCACGCCAGGAAGGCGGAGGTCCCGCCCGGCGCGCTGCTCGTGCACCTCGGCGGGCCCGGGATGCTGATCGGCATGGGCGGCGGCTCCGCCTCCTCGCTGGGCTCGGGCGCCAACACCGCGCGGCTCGACTTCGACTCGGTCCAGCGCGGCAACGCCGAGATCCAGAGGCGCGCGCAGGAGGTGATCGACCGCTGCTGGGCGCTCGGCGACGCGAACCCGATCCTCTCGATCCACGACGTCGGCGCCGGCGGGCTGTCGAACGCGCTGCCCGAGCTGGTCCACGGCGCCGGGCGCGGCGCGCGCCTCGACCTGCGCGCGGCGCCGAGCGAGGAGCCGGGCATGACGCCGCGCGAGCTGTGGTCGAACGAGGCGCAGGAGCGCTACGTGCTCGCGATCGCGCCCGGGCGGCTCGAGGCGTTCCGCGCGCTGTGCGAGCGCGAGCGCTGTCCGTTCGCCGTGATGGGCATCGCCAGCGACGACGACCGGGTCGAGCTGCGCGACCCGCTCTTCGGCAACACGCCGGTGGACATGGAGCTGGACGCCCTCTTCGGCAGGCCGCCGCGCATGACACGCGAGGTCGCGCGCGTGCGGCCGCGGCCGCGCGCGTTCCACGCCCACGGCATCGAGCTCGGCGAGGCCGTCAGGCGCGTGCTGCTGCATCCCACCGTCGCCGACAAGACCTTCCTGGTCGCGATCGGCGATCGGAGCGTGGGCGGGATGTGCGCCCGCGACCCGATGGTGGGGCCGTGGCAGGTCCCGGTCGCCGACTGCGCCACGACGCTGCTCTCGTTCGAGGGCTACGCCGGCGAGGCCTTCGCGATCGGCGAGCGCGCGCCGATCGCCGTGATCGACGCGCCCGCCTCGGGCCGCATGGCCGTGGGCGAGGCGCTCACCAACCTGGCGGCCGCGCCCGTCGTCTCGCTCTCGCGCGTGAAGCTCTCGGCCAACTGGATGGCCGCGGCCGGCGCGCCGGGCGAGGACGCCGCGCTCTTCGACACCGTG
>CAZMRX010000211.1:0-9505 GCA_964568755.1 uncultured Acidobacteriota bacterium
GCAAGCGGCCAGCGCTCGTAGAGCAGGAACACGCGAAGGGTGCACGGAACCTCGCGCAGGCCCACGAGCGTGCTCAGGCCGTACACCCCGGGAGCCGTTTCCGTCAGCGTGCCCATCGGCGTCTCGCTCGAGCCGATGCTGCCGGCACAGTCCGATTCGTCGCGGTAGTTGGTGCGCTTGGGCATCACGCCCTCGCGCAGGCGCGCCGTGTACTCGAGCCTGGCCCACCTCGGGTCGCTGTGGGGTCCCCACGCGCCCCCCTCGAGCACGGCGACCTTGCTCAAGCGGTCGCCATACGCACGCTCCAGGCAGTCGCGGTATCCGCGCCGGTCCGCCGTGTTCCACGTCCAGCTCAGCTTGTAGTGCTGGTCGAAGCAGAGTCGGTGCTGCTCCTGGAAGAACGCCTCCGCGTCGAGCTGCGGCAGCGGCTCGAGCACGTCGGGATACCGCTCGCTCGCCTGCGCCCGCAGGGTGCGCCCGTCGTGCGTTGCGCGCCCGAAGCGCTGGAGCAGCAGCGCCCCGGCCACGACCACAAGACCCAGGACCACGAGCCACCACGGGAACCCCGACCCGCCGCCCTGACGGCCGCGCGCCCCCTGGCCCCGCCCCGCCGGAGAGCCTCCCCCCCGCGCAACCCGCTTGTGACACCGCGGGCACGTCCCATCCTGCCGCGGCGTATGCCGATGCCTGCACGCGGGACACACGACCCACTCAGCCATTAGCTCCCTCCTCCGCCCTGCCATGACGCCTCGCATGGAGGCAACTCGACGCGAGTTTCCCCGAGGCGTGAGTCAATGCCCGGACGCACTCAACAGCCGTTCACAGACGCGACTCCGCACGCCGCTGAACGCCTCATTGTCGCGCGACGGGTAGATGCGATTGGTGAGGAGCACGACGAAGAAGTCCCTCGCAGGGTCGATCCACAGGAGCGTGCCGGTAAGGCCGGTGTGGCCGTACGACGTCTCAGACCAGCCGCCGCCAAGGAATGCGTCGGTGCCCGGCGTGTCCCATCCCAGGGCTCGGCTCGAGCCCGGCACTCCGGCACGCGTCGTGAACTCCTGGATCGTGCGAGGCGTGAGCCACTGCGTCGACCCTACCTGGCCCCTGTTGAGCATGGCCTGGGCGAGGCGGGCCAGATCGCCCGCGGTCCCGAAGAGCCCCGCGTGCCCCGCCACGCCTCCCATCGCGTAGGCGTTCTCGTCGTGGACCTCGCCTCGCAGCAGCCTTCCCCGCCAGCGATCCTCCTCCGTCGGCGCGATCTCGCTCTGCAGCCCTGGGCCTGGACGAAACAGCGTGTTTTCCATCCCGAGCGGCTGGAGGACGCGCCGCTGGACGAAGGGCTCGAAAGGCTCGGACGAGACCTTCTCTATGACCGATGCCAGCAGGATCATGGCCAGATCGCCGTACTGCGAGCGCGTCCCAGGCACATACTCCAGCTCAATCGCTGTCACGCGGGAGACGAGCGCGTCCTTGCCGCGGACTTCGCGGTAGAGAGGAGCCCACGCGGGAAGGCCGGCGCTGTGCGACAGGAGCTGCCGCACCGTCACCCCGCCCTTTGCCCCGTCGGAGAAGGCTGGAATGTACGCCGACACCGGCGCATCGAGGTCCAGCCGACCCTCGTCCACGAGCAGCATCGCCGCCGCTGTAGTCGCCACGACCTTCGTCAGGCTGGCCAGATCGTAGAGGGTCCCGGCGGTCACCGCAGGGCTTTCGGGCTCGTAGGTGAGGCGTCCGACCGGCACTAAGCGGGCAACGCCCGTTGCACCGCCGATGGCCAGCACGCCACCCGGAAACGCCTTCTCGGCTACCGCCGTCCGAAGCATCCGTTCGACGTCCGGGAGCGCCGCCTCGACACCTTGAGGATTCGCGGGCCGCGCCGGGGCTACCGGGGTGCTCGTTCGGCACGAGGCCATCGTGAACAGCGCGAGCACAGCTCCAGCCGACCGCCGCCGCCACGCCGTCGCAGTCCTCGTCGGAGCCTGGCTCACAGGTCGCAGCCGCGGGGGATCAGTCGAATAGCGGCGCCTCGCGCGCGAACAACATCGCATTGCCGATCGTGCGAAACGGCTGGCCCTTGCGCGCCGGGGAGTACTTCAGCGCAAAGACGTGCGTGTGGGCCGCGCCACGCTCGTAAGCGTGCGCCACCAGCGCGTCGGTGCGCTTGGCGCCCTCCCGAAGGAAGCCGTCACAGACGAGCACGCCAATGTCGGCCT
Source organism: uncultured Acidobacteriota bacterium (assembly GCA_964568755.1). Lineage (GTDB taxonomy): Bacteria > Acidobacteriota > Vicinamibacteria > Fen-336 > Fen-336 > DATBSL01. The sequence continues at coordinate 2,214 of CAZMRX010000211.1, forward strand.
CCGGCCACTCCGCGGCGGACTTCCGGCAGGCCTCCACGGCTTCAGGCTCGTTCATCATGAAGAACCGCGCCGTGTACTTCTTCTCGCCGCCTCGCATCCACAGGAAGGCGTGCAGCGCGGGTTGGCCCTCCGGGCTGGGCGACTTCTCCACGGTTTCGACGGCGTGATCGTAGGCATCGAACACGAGCGTCGTCAGGCGCTCGCTCGGGTTGCCCGCGCGCACCGCGGCCGTGCTGATCATCTCCGTCCCGCCGCCCCCCTGCCCATCCTCGACGACGCGTCCCACCACCAGCTCGCTCGCACCCTCGGCTTCCTTCCGGATCGCTTCATCACGCGACTCCACCCACCAACGAAGCGGCTCACGGTCCTCCTCGCGCCGGGTTCCGTCGGGGAGTTGCCCGCGGATCCACTCCGCGAACTCCGCCCACAGCTTCAGAAAGGTGTTCCGGTCGCGCACCGACGTCGTGGCTCGGTCGAACGCGAACCAGAGGCCTCGTTCCTGCGAGGCGTACATGACGAGCCGCAGGCTCCCCGGTCCGCCGACCGGCTGACTGAGGGGGGTCTCGGGCAAGGCCAGCATCGTGTCCTTCTTCTGCTCCGCCAGCTGCAACCCGAAGGCGAATATCGAGAACACCCAGGACTGAACGCCATCGAGGGCGGTGAATGCTCGCGTGAGCTGTGTCGCGGCTGCGGATCCCGCGAACTTCGGCTCCTCGGGTGTCGGCCACCAGAGCGCATAGTCTCCGCCTGAGTCCGCGCCCGCCTCGGGAAGCGAGAAGAACTCCGTCTGCAGGGTCTCCAGAACGACCGCCGGCTTCGCCGGCTGGATCGGTCCCGGGGCGTAGTAGACGGCATTCACCTGCTCCCGCTGCCGCAGCAAGGAGCGCACGGCGGAGTAGTGAGCGGCGGCGTCCGCGTCGAGCGTCGAATAGATGAACACGGCGGTCCGCGCGCCGCCCAGCGTCACCTCGAGCGGCACCTCCAGGATGCCGTCCTCGTACAGTCGATTACGGAAGAAAGCCATCTCCAGCTGGCGGCGCTGCGCCTCGAAGCCTCCTTTCAGCGCCGCCGCCACCTCGAGGTAGAGGGCTGCGATGTTGTCGGTCGAGAAGGACTTGACCACCACTTCCGGCCAGTCCCGGGGAGCGTTGGTAGCCGCGCGCTGCGCCTTGTCGAATAGTCCCATGGTCGCCACCCCGCCTCGTCAGCGGCTCGTCCGCGAACCCCTAGCGCCGCCCCTTGCCCTGGAGCTTCGCGAGCAACCGCAGGATCTCCAGGTACAACCACACCAGCGTCACCAGCAGCCCGAACGCCGCGTACCACTCCATGTACTTCGGCGCTCCGACCTCCGCGCCCCGCTCAATGAAGTCGAAGTCGAGCACCAGGTTGAGCGCCGCCAGCACGATCACCACGACGCTGAACCCGATCCCGATCGGCCCGCTGTCGTGGATGTAGGGCATCGACTTCCCGAAGAAGCTGAGCCCCATCGAAACCAGGTACACGAGCGCGATCCCGCCCGTCGCCGCGACGATCCCCAGCTTGAAGTTCTCGCTCGGCCGGATCAGACCTGACCGATAGGCCAACAGCAAGGCGCCAAGCGTACCGAGCGTCAGCCCAACGGCGTTCATCACGATCCCGGGGTACCGAGCATCGAAAGCGAGCGATATGCCCCCGAGCATCAACCCCTCGAGTGCAGCATAGAGAGGTGTCGTCACCGGAGCCCAGGTTTGCTTGAAGACCGTGACCAGCGCGACGATCAGCCCCCCGCCGAGCCCGAGGTAGATGAGCGGCAGGAACATCCCCTGCCCGAAGGCCATGTTCCACTGCAGAGCAGCGCAAGCCACCAGGATGAGAAGCGCCAACCCGGTCTTGTTGACCGTCCCCTCGATAGTCATCGCCTCCGCCCCGCGCTCGCGGACAACAGGGGCAAACGTCTCAGCCTTCAGTGCCGGGTTGCCTGTGCGAAACATGCTCACCTTCCTTTGCCCGGCCGCGCGGCTGCCTTCTTACCCTTTGACCCGGATGGGCTTCTTGCGGCGGCGGATCCTCGACTCTTGCTTCCCACCGAGTGGGAGCGCACGGGCTCGTCCTCCTCCCAACAGTGAATCCCAAACGATTGGTCGCCGTAGTAGAGGCGGCGGTTCACGGCCATGAAGTAGTTGCCGTTGTAGTACGTGCACCCACGGTTACCCCGAGGTCGGTCACTCCACACGTATCGACCGTCTGCACGGTCAAATGCAGCGATATAGCCTGTCGTGCTTCCCGTAAAGAAGTGCGTCTCCGAAACGACGAACGGGCCGCAGATCTCCCCAATGGACATCCGCACTTTCGCCGGCATCCGCGCGTAGAGGTCGAAGGACTGGACGGTTCGACCGGTGCTTGGGCTGATCGCCCAGATTCGACCTCCCCCGCTGTGGGCGTAGTAGCGGTCGCCGTGGAGGTAGCACTCGCTGAGATCGGGCCCTTCGGACCAGACCCAGGCGCGCTCACCCGTATCGACGTGCAGCGCAGCGACGTGCCCTCCGAGAACCTCAAGCAGGGCCAAGTCACCGTTGATGACGACCGCCCCCATCGCCTGACCCGGCTTCATGCCACGTCCGAGGAGCTCCCATTCGAGATCGGCGACGCTCGCCTCCCAAAGGCGAGAGCCATCTCGGAGACGAAGTGCCTGTACTGTTCCACCGCTAACCCCGAAGATTACGCAGTCCGAGGTCGCCCCAAACGAGGAACTGATTGCCAACCGCAGTCCCTCGGGATCGGCACTCATCTCGGGCAGACGGTGCTCCCAGACGAGGGCTCCCGTTTCAAAGCTCGAGACATAGAGTCGGGAGGACCCTTCGCTAAATGTCACTGCGACCAGGCTATCCCTCAGCCACGCCGCCTCAAGAGCACCTGGACCGGCAATTGGCTTGAGAAGGTGACCAGCCTGAGGCTCGACGACCGTTAGGTCACGGTCATAAAGAAGCAAGCGTCCAACGTCGAGCGCCTTTGGACGACCCGGTGATCGAGAGAGCCAAACGGTCTTGCCAGTCTCTTCGTCCTTCGCGACCGTCTTCTTGTCTTTCCTACGAACAAACACCAACCCGTCACCTACCAGGGGGTGCGTGGGCCGAGCCCCAAGGTCTTCGTACCATTTGTGCGCGAGGGGTGGACGCAACTCGCACGGGATGACTGGACGTCGCTGCGGATTGCCGCGAAACGTGCCGTAATTCGCGCTCATGGCGCGAGATCTTCGACCTTGTCCAGCTCGACGAACTCGAAGGCTGCTCTCAGCCTCCCTCGGATTGCCGCAATGGCGAGATCGTAGCTCACAGTGTCGCCGTCGAACGTCTCCAGCAGCTTTGCGTTGCGCGCCTTTATCGGGTCGGGCAGCAGATCCTCGAAGTACTTGACGATTTTCTCGGCCCCGAATTTGTCCGCCATTTCCTTGGTGATCGTATATCTCATCGTGTTCGGCAGGTTGGCGCCATGGATCGCGATGTCCTTGTAGAACTCGTTAGCGAAGCCATTGAGAGCCCGCTGTTGGCGTTCCAGCGCGCGACGCGCCGGGCTACCCTTCGGCAGCCCGCGCGGGTTGGGCGGAAACTGGGTCCAACCCACCCATCGCTTGGTCTCGCCGCGTAGGGCGGTCGGGCCAACGTCGCCGAACCGATGGTCGTAGCGTCGACGGAGCTTCTTTCCACCGACCGTTACCTCCTCAACAACCTCGACGTAGAGTTGTCGGGCGTCGCTCTTCGCGCGCTTCGCGAGGACCTGCAGGTTGAACTCCTGGCCGAGCTTGACAAATGGGAACTTGGCCTGCGACCCAAGGTCTCGCAGGGCCCTGCTGTAACCCTGCCCAGGCAAGTCGAAGCGTGGCGACTTGACTCGCTGCCGGACTTCCCCGAGGCGGTCGAGAATCGCCCGTGCCCGACGTCCCGTCGGATCCTTCAGCGTAGGGCGGAAGTTCACAACGACACGGCCAACAGCGGTGCGAGCGTTCTTGATGCGTTCGCTCTCCAGAGCACCGCGCAGCGCAACAAAGGTGTTACGCGTGTTGGGGGCTGACACCCTGAGAGCTGCCCGAAGACCCGGAACTGCAGCCGCCCCTTCCTCGCGCAGCTCGTACTCAGTCCCGAGCGCCTTGAGAATGCCTCGGACGTCTGCTGCTTGTTGTTGATCGGTCGCCGACTGAAGTTCCTGGAGTATGCCGTCAATCTGGGGCTCGAGAGCGTTGCTCATGAGGCTGTTGAATGCTTCGATGGCGGAGACGTGGACCCCGCAGACGTCGAGGACGACGCCAACGAGCTGCGAGGCTGTGCTCGAGAGCTGGGCGACCTCGATCAGGCGACGGACTCTCGAGACGCCTGCTGCGCCCGCAGCTAGCTTGGTTTCGAGGGCGACAAGGCGGGCGACGCTCTTCGCCGCGCGGCTGCTCTTGGGAAGGCCCTTGATCAAGCGGGAGGCTTTGAGGACCGCGCCGAGCTTTCCGTTCGTGAGTGTTCCCGCCACCTGGACGAGGCCGAGCGCGAGGGCCAAGGCGTCGTCGCCCGTCTCCTGGCCACGGATCGCCCGATCGGTTGCGTTCGACAGGTCTCGCACGAGGGCAACAGGCGCCAGGAAGAAGCTGCCCGCGATGTCACCCGCGAGGACCGCCGGGTCGATTTCACCGGTGTCTGCCCCGACGAAGACTCCGCGGCCGAACTTGGCCATGAAGCCGAGGGCGCCGGCGGTCACGATCCCAATCGGTGTGGTCTCCTGCTCGCCGTAGTCCTCCCAGTACGTCTCGGCGTCTGTGAAGTAGAAGCCGTAGCTCTCACCCGTGAGCGTCGGGCCTTCCTCCTCGGCGAGGGCTGCCATCGGCGCCAGGGAGGCGATGTAGGCCGCAGCGCGGGTCCCGGCGGCTGCCTGCCCACTCGAGACGATGGCCGCCTGCACCTCGCCCGAGGCGTCAGCGACGAGGCTGAGCGACTGCAGGCCGCCAGCGAACGCCATCAGCGGCGCGCGCGTCAGGTCGAAGAGGCGAATCTCGTCCAGCTGCCCCGTGAAGCCGGAGCCGATCTCGATCGACTCCGTCGTCTTCACCGGGACTCCGCTCAGGGCGACGAAGTCCTCGGCCTTGCCCGTGTCGCCCTCAACGGCGACCCAGAGTCGACCGTCCTGGTAGCGGCCGCTCACCACGCTCCATGCGCCGGTGGGCACCGGGACCAGCGAGGTCATCGATTCCTCGCCGGCGCTGGTGACGAGCGTGAAGCGTGCGACAAGCTCGCTGCCCTGCTCGACGAGCTCGAGGCGATACTCGCCCGCTTTCTGCAGGAGCGTCGTGGCGCCGGTTCCGGGCGGAGGCTTGACCGCCGTCTGCACCATGAACGCCCCGGGGAAGAACAAGTCTGCGTCGTGCGCGACCGTGATGGCACCGGTGCCGTCGAGTTCGAAGCCGCCGCCGCGATAGCCGGCCGAGGTGAGACTCACTCCTGCCGACGCCTGCCCGTCATGCGCTCCCGTCAGGTCGGGGACCACGCCATCCACCAGGACATCGCCAGTGAAGTGCAGCTCGGGTAGCACGTTCGGGTTACGGTTCGAGCCCAGCCTGACGCTCACTCGCTCGCCGGGCACGAGCCCCGTCAACCGGTACTGCGCCGTGGCTCTCACGGGGATCTGCTCGAACGTCCCGTCCGGCAGCTCGAAAGGCACAGTCCCGTCTTGCGTCATGTCGCCTGCGATCGCCATCGGCTCCACCGACGTAACGGGTGCGCGCTCGGGGGCTGGCTCCTGCATCAACCCACCGCCCGGCAGCTCGCGTTCAGGGCTCGTACGCTCGAGCGTGGCAATCGGCCGTGTCCGGATCCAGATCATGCGTTGCTGCGCGCGGCCCTTCCCGACGACCACCGCAAAGTCCACGCGCGGCCGGTGCGTCACGGTCTCGTACTTCCAGCGGGCCTTCGCCTCGCCGTTCACGAGGGGCTGTGTCTGCTCGATGAGCCCTACGGTGGCGAACCAGCCGATCTCCGCCTCGTCCGAGACCGGGCCCGCACTGCAGACCAGGCGCACCTGCAGCTCTTGAGGCGTTCGGTCGTGCCAGTTGCGCGTGGTCGGCGCGATCAAGATGACGCCCAGGGGCACCTGCTGCACTTCCTTCTCGATGACAACGTCGTCCACGTGCACCCGGAGCGTCTTCGGTCCGTGCTCGATCCCAGCCCGATACTTGACGGTCGCGACGCCCCCCTGCGTGGCCTCCTGCGCTTCCACGAACTCGCCGTCCGTGTCTTCGCCCGCCTCCCAGACCACCACAGTCCCGTCGGCAACGGGGTTGCCCGCCTTGTCCTTCGCGGTGAGCGTCAGGGTCATCAGGCTCTTGTCGTCGGCGGGCAAGGCTTGCTTCTCGAGCGTGAGCTCCGACTGGGCAGCGTCCGCCTCTCCCGGCTCGACCTCGAGCAGCTCCGTCGTACCGAGCAGCACTGGCCCGACGCGGGCTGCAACCTCGCGGTCCGGGCCGATGGCGGTCCCGGTGTCGAGCGTCGTCTCGAAGATCCCGTCTTCTGCGATCGTCTGGCCCGCACGCGTGGCGGCAGGCGGCGGTCCTCCGGACCAAGTGACCACCCTGGGGTCGCGTGGTGCGTCCGGCGCGCGCTCCTCGAAGCGTCGGAACCACTCCTCGCTCACGACCTCGACGCCGATCTCGGGAAGGTCGGCGGTGACCACCTCGTCCTTCGGCTCGATCCCTGAAGTGGGTTCGACGTCCTTGTCGCCCCACACGAATTGCACCTCGGGCTGCTCGAGCTTCCATGCCTTGGGCTGCGACACGAGCTCGTCGGGCGTGCCTGAATTGACGACCAGGCGTACGCGCGAGAGCTGGTTGGCGACACGCGGGAAGGGGAAGTCCTCGAGCAGGGTGTGCGTACCGCGGCCGTTTTCCAGCGTCAGTCCTTCCACCGACATCAGGGTGGCGTCGAGGATCCGGAGCTCGAGCTTGGCGCTCGCGACCTCGAAGTCGCGTGGGATCACGCGGAACTTGACATCGAACTTCTCGGCCGAGCGCGGTCCCTCGCCCACGACGACGGTCGCAGGGTTAGTGCCTTCGATGAGTGCGACAGCACCGAGCGCGGCGGTCTTGACCCCCTCCAGCGCCGGGTCGATGCCGGTGACGAAGCTCTTGTGGCCCGAGAAGAGGATGTTGTTCTCGTCGACCGCCATGCGGCTGGCGACGCCGGCGACGTGGCCGACAACCTCAGGGCTCGCTGGGTCAGTGAAATCGACGAGTGCGGCGCCGCCCGGCTGGTCGTCGATGCGGGTGCCCTGGCCGCCGGAAACGA
>CAZMRX010000212.1:0-7137 GCA_964568755.1 uncultured Acidobacteriota bacterium
GTCCGCCTGATGGGCTTCGGACACCGCGTCTACAAGAACTACGACCCGCGCGCCAAGATCATCAAGAAGATGGCCGACCAGGTGTTCGAGGTGACGGGCCGCAACCCGCTGCTCGACATCGCCCTCGAGCTCGAGCGGATCGCCCTCGAGGACGAGTACTTCGTCAAGCGCAAGCTCTACCCGAACGTGGACTTCTACTCGGGCCTGATCTACCAGGCGATGAAGTTCCCGACCGAGATGTTCTGCGTGCTGTTCGCGATCCCGCGCATGTCCGGCTGGCTCGCGCAGTGGCAGGAGATGATCGAGGACAAGGACCAGAAGATCTCCCGCCCGCGCCAGATCTTCCTCGGGTCGCCCAAGCGCGACTACGTCCCCCTGCACCGCCGCGGGTAGCGAGGTGGCGGCGGCGGCCGGCCGCTTCGTGCTGCTCGAGAGCGAGGTCTACGCGCTCGTCGAAGCCGCCGGGATCGCGGTCCCGCGCCATCGCCAGGTGGCCGCCCCGGACGCGATCGACGCCGCCACGAGCGACGCGCTCGGCAGCGACGAGGCCGTGGTCAAGATCGCCTCGCCGGACCTGCTTCACAAGAGCGACGTGGCCGGCGTGCGCTTCTGCCGTAACGAGCCCAAGGCGCTGCGCGAGGCCGCGGCGGCGGTGCTTCAGGCGGCGCGGACGGCCGCACCCGCGGCCCACCTCGCGGGGGTGCTGGTCGCCGAGCGGGTGCGCTTCCGAGCGGGCCTCGGCCGCGAGCTGCTGGCCGCATTCCGCCACGATCCCGCCTTCGGGCCGGTGGTCGTGATCGGCGCGGGCGGGCTCGACAGCGAGGCGCTGATGGCGGCCCTGCGGCCCGGCCCGGCACGCGCGATGTTCGCAGCGCGCGGCCTCGACGCGGAAGCGGTCCGTCGGGGTCTGCGGCCCACGCTCGTCTACCGCGCGCTCACCGGGAAGCTGCGATCGGGCCCGGGGGACACGGCCAGCGACGGCGCGCTCGTCGAGCTGGTGCTGGCGCTCGCCCGGCTGGCCGAGAGCCGGGCCGGCTTCGAGCCTCCGGACGGGCTCGGGCTCGCCGAGCTCGAGCTCAACCCCGTGGTCGCGAGCGAGGACGGAAGGCTCGTGGCGCTCGACGGCCTGGCGCGCACACACCGGCCGGAGCCGCTGCCTCCGGCGCGCCCGGTGGCGGAGCTGAAGCGGCTGCTCACGCCGCGCAGCGCCGTCGTGATCGGCGCCTCGGCCGAGGGCGAGAACCCCGGCCGGCTGATCCTGCGCAACCTCGTGGCGGGCGGCGGGGTGCCGCGCGACCGCATCTGGGCGATTCACCCCCGCGCGGGCGAGATCGACGGCTGCCGCGCATTCGCGTCGCTCGACGCGCTGCCCGAGCCCGCGGACCTCGCGATCGTCTCGGTCGCGGCGGACCGCGGCGCCGACAGGGTGGTCCGCGAGATCGTCGAGGGCCGCCGCGCGCGCGCGATCACGCTGATCGCGGGCGGGTTTGCCGAGACGGCGGGCGGCCGCGAGGCGGAGGCCCGGGTCCGCGCGGCGCTCGCCGAGAGCCACCGGGCCCAGGACGGCGGCGTGCTTCTGAACGGCGGCAACTGCCTGGGCATCGTCTCCGAGCCCGGCGGCTACAACACCTTCTTCATCCCGGCGCACAAGCTCCCGCTTGGTCCGGCGCCGGGCCGCGGCCTCGCCAGCATCAGCCAGTCCGGCGCCTACCTGGTGAGCCAGATCTCGAACCTGCGCGGCGTGATCGCCCCGCGCTACGCGATCTCCTTCGGCAACCAGATGGACGTGACCGTTTCCGACTACCTCGCCTACCTCGAAGGCGATCCCGAGGTCGCCGTGCTCGCCGTCTACCTCGAGGGCTTCCAGCGCGGCGACGGCCAGGCGTTCCTGGACGCCGTCCGGCGCCTCACGGGCGCGGGCCGCCGCGTGCTGCTCTACAAGGCGGGCCGCACGCGGGAAGGTTCGGCGGCCGCGTTGTCCCACACCGCCGCCGCCGTCGGCGACTACGAGGTGTGCGAGGAGCTGGCGCGGGCGGCGGGCGCGGTCGTGGCCTCCAGCCTCGACGCCTTCGAGGACGACGTGATCACGTTCACCCTGCTCCACGAGCGCGCGGTGACCGGGAGACGCGTCGCCGTGCTCTCGAACGCGGGCTTCGAGGCCACGGCCGCAGCCGACACGCTGTCGGGCCTCGAGCTCGCGAGCCTCGGCCCGGCGACACGCGAGCGCCTCGCGCAGCTGCTGCCCCCGGGCATCGTCGACGTCCACAACCCCGTGGACGCGACTCCCGTCACGCCGACGCGCGCCTACGCCGAGATCGCCGCGGCGCTCGCGGAGGACGGGGCCGTGGACGCGCTGGTGGTGGCGGGCGTGCCCGCGACGCCGTTGCTCGACTCGCTCGAGCAGGCCCCGGGCCACGACGAGGACGTGCGGGGGCCGGCCGGGCTCGCGACGCGGCTCGCCTCGGTGTTCCACTCGGCGCGCAAGCCGATGGTTTTCTCGGTGGACTCGGGCGCACTCTACGACCCGCTCGCGCGGGCGCTCCGCGAGGCGGGCCTGCCGACGTTCCGCCGCGTCGACCGCGCGACGCGCTCGCTCGCCCGCTTCCTCGGCGCCGCGCGCGACTGAGCGCTACTGCTCCTCGACGCGCACTCCCTGCACGTCGGTGGCGCCGTGCTGCTGCAGGCGGTCCAGGATCGTCAGCGCGTCCTCCTCGTCCGTCACCAGCACGCTGAACGACGTCCGCGCGGTGCCGTTCTCCTGGCGGACCCCGATCGCGCGCGCCGCCGGGAAGGACGCGCTCACAGCCTTGCGGACGGCCGCAGGGTCCGGGGCGATCACGGAGATCACGAGGCTGCGTCGGCGCAGCGGGGCGTAGCCGTCGAAGATCGCCAGCACCAGCGCGATGAAGAGCGTGCCCACCGCCGCGGTGCCGATCAGGCCGAGGCCGCAGGCCATTCCGATCCCGATCATCACGAACAGCACCGCCACGTCGCGCGGGTCCTGGACGCCGGCGCGGAAGCGGATGAAGGTGCCGAGACCCACGAGGCCGAAGGCGCGCGCCAGGCTGTCGCCGATCACGACCACGAGCAACGCTCCGGCCACGGCGATGATCGCCTGGGTCTGGGCCGTGTCGCTGTGCACCCGGGGGGCGCGGCTGGCCACGAGGCCGCGCCACGGCCGATGCGCGACGAAGGCTCCGAGCACGAACGCGCACACCAGCCGGACCAGGATGTCGGCGGAGTGCGCCCAGGTCAGCGTGTTCGCCAGGAACAGCGGGCTCGCGGGGTCGAGCACACTCGGCTCCGCGGGGAACGGTGGTGTCATGGGCGCCAACCAGACGACGCTAGCAAGAGGCCTCACGGAGCGCCATGAGACGAATGCTCCAATCACTCCAGATCCGTCGACGCGAGCGGCTGTGCGAGCTCCGCACGGCCCGCCTGGGGCCGTTTGACGCGCAGCCTCACCGAGGGGACACTGCTGGTGGCGGAAGCCTAGGGGTGGCCTGAAAACGGCCTGAGATCAGACCCTCGGAACCTGATCCGGTTCGAACCGGCGTAGGGAATGGCGAGAGAGATCGACAAACCGCTCGAGAGAGCGGGACTCCACAGGATCCGTCTCGATCACCGCGCGGCCGACGGTGCGGAGAGGGAGGCGATTCCGTGAGAAACCAGCAACACGGGGGGAGCACGGGAGGGACGGAGTTCACGCTCCTGGTCCTCCTGGCCATAGCGTGCCTGGCCACCCCCGCTCGCGCTCAGGCTCCGGCTCCGGCTACGACGCCGACTCCGACCCCGCCGGTCCAGCTGAGCGAAGAGATCGTGGTGCAGGCGGTCCGCGCCGACGAGCGGACGCCGGTCACCAAGACCGACGTCGAGCGCGCCGCGATCGAGCTCGTGAACCGGGGCCAGGAGATGCCGTTCCTGCTCGGCGCGACACCGGCAGTCAATTTCCAGTCCGACAGCGGCATCGCGGCGGGCTACGCCTACTTCAACGTCCGCGGCATCGGCCAGACGCGCCTCAACATCACGCTCGACGGCGTGCCGCTGCAGGACCCCGAGGACCAGGCGCTCTACTTCGCGAACTTCGCCGACTTCGCGAGCGTCGTGGACTCGATCCAGCTCCAGCGCGGCGTCGGCACGTCCGGCGTCGGCTCCGCCTCCTACGGCGGCTCGGTCAACTTCGCGAGCGTGGGACCGGGCGAGCGGAAGCGGCTCGAGGCCCAGGCCGGCGGCGGGTCGTGGGGGAGCGGGCGCGGGACGCTCGCGCTCCACGGCCCGGTCGGCGGAGGCTTCGGTCTCTACGGCCGCTACTCGGCGCAGACCACCGACGGCTTTCGCGACCACTCCGGCGTGGACCAGCGCACCGCCTACTTCGGGGCCACGCGCGCGGGCGCCCGCTCGTTCTTCAAGCTGTTCGGCTTCTCCGGCCGCGAGGAGTCGCAGCTCGCGTACCTGGCGACCGAGGAGTCGACGCTCGAGAGCGACCTGCGCCACAACGACCTGACCCCGGACGAGCGGGACGACTTCGGCCAGGACTTCGTGCAGGCGCAGCTCACATGGCTGGCCGGCTCCGCCACGACGCTCACGGCCCAGGGCTACTACAACGGGGCGCAGGGCTGGTTCCGCATCTGGGACGCGGCGCGCGAGAAGCTGCAGCAGTACGGGATCGACGGCCACTTCGTGGGCCTCGTGCTCGGCGCGACGCACCGGCGCGGCCGGCTCGGCCTCAGCTGGGGCGCCCACGCCAACGACTTCAGCCGCGACCACTTCATGGACGTCGTGGACGGCGAGCGCGCGTACCTCAACACCGGCTTCAAGAACGAGCTGTCCAGCTTCCTGCAGGCGAGCTGGGACGCGGGGCGGACGCGGCTGTGGGCCGACGCGCAGGTCCGGCACGCGCGCTTCGAGTACAGCGGCTCGCAGCCGCTCGGCTCGGTGAGCTGGACGTTCTTCAACCCGAAGGCCGGCGTGCGCTTCGAAGCCACGAAGCAGCTCGGCCTTTACGCCTCGGTGGGGCGCATGAGCCGGGAGCCCGCGCGCGCCGACATGCTGAACGGCGAGGACAACGCCTCGCTGCCCTACGACCTGGGCGCCGTCGAGCCCGAGAGTGTCATCGACTTCGAGGCGGGAGCCGAGCTCCGGCGCGGCCGGCTCGTGGCGCGCGCCGACCTCTACGCGATGGAGTTCGAGAACGAGATCGCGCTCTCGGGCGAGCTCACCGAGATCGGGCTGCCGGCCCGGCGCAACGCCGGCAGCAGCCACCGCCGCGGGGTGGAGCTCGAGGTCGCCTGGGAGCCGTCCTCGCAGCGCCTGCGCCTCGCGGCGAACGCCGCGCTGAGCCGCAACCGGATCGACGCCTGGACTCAGGTCTACGACGTGTACGACGCGGAGGGCGCGTGGCTCGACAGCGCGAGCGTCGTCCACGCCGACGTCCCGCCTCTGCTGACGCCGGGGGCGATCCTGAACGCCTCGCTCGAGTGGAAGCCCACGCCCGAGCTCTCGCTGCTCGGCGCGGGCCGCTACGTGAGCGCGGCGCAGCTCGACAACACCGGCAACCCCGACTTCCGCACGCCCGCCTTCTTCACGCTCGACGCGCAGGCGAGCCTGTCGCTGCGGCGGCTCGTGGCGAAGGGCGAGCCGCGAATCCGCGTGCAGGCGGTGAACCTGCTGAACGAGCGCCGCAGCTGGCCCTCGGGCTACAGCTACCTGTACTTCGTGCGCGACGGCTCGGGCGACGCGCTCAACGGCTCCTCGTACTACTATCCGCTGGCCACACGCAGCGTGTACGCAACCCTGGAGGTGCGGTTCTGAGGAGCAGCGATTGAGCCCGCTGACGGCGATCGAGGCGGTCGGTGTCGTCGCGGGCCTCGGCTACGTGGTGTTCGCGATCCGCGAGAGCGCCTGGTGCTGGCCGTCGGGCATCGTCAGTGCGCTCGCGTACGTGGTCTTCTTCCACCAGCAGCGGCTTCCCGGGCAGTCGGCGCTGCAGGCGATCCTGGCCGGCGTGTGCGTCTACGGCTGGTGGCACTGGCGGCGGGGCGACAGCACCTCCGGACGCCTGCTCGTCTCGCGCGCGCCGCAGCGCGTGCTGCTGGCGACGGGCGCCGCGGCCGCCCTCGGCGCGGTCGCGATCGGCCTGCTGCTGCGGCAGTCCACCGAGAGCGTCGCACCCTTCGTGGACGGGGGGCTCGTGGCCGCGAGCCTCGCCGCGCAGTGGATGGCCGCGCGCAAGTGGCTCGAGAACTGGCTGGTCTGGATCGCCGTCAACATCGTGTCGATCGGGCTGTTCGTCTCCCAGGGGCACGGCCTGACGACCGGCCTCTACCTGCTCTACCTGGTGATGGCGTTCGTCGGCTTCCGCTCCTGGAGCCGCTCGCTGCGGGTCCGCGCGTGAGGCCGGCGCGCGTCGTGCTGATCGGGCCCGAGTGCACCGGCAAGACCTGGCTCGCCGGCGAGCTCGGCGCGCTCTACGGCGTGCCGTGGTCGCGGGAGTACGCGCGCGAGTACGTGGACCGTCACGGCGCGCTGCTCACGCTCGCCGACGTGGACCCGATCGGGCGCGGGCAGAAGCAGGGCGAGGACGCGGCGATCGCGCGGGCCGCGGCCGAGGCGGCGCCGATCGTCGTGCTCGACACCGACCTCGTCAGCACCGCCGTCTACAGCCGGCACTACTACGCCGACTGCCCGGCGTGGATCGAGCAGCAGGCCGCGCGCCGCCAGGGCGAGCTGTACCTGCTCCACCACGTGGACGTGCCCTGGGTGGAGGACGGCCGCCAGCGCGAGCAGCCGGAGCGGCGGCAGGAGCTGTTCGAGCGCTTCCGCGCGACGCTCGAGGGGGCGCGGGCCCGGGTGGTCGCGATCCGGGGGCCCTGGGAGGAGCGGCGGCGGCGGGCCGTGCAGGCCGTCGACGCGCTGCTGCAGGTGCCGGCGCACGCGGCGGGGCAGGGGGGATAGAATTCCGCAGCGGCGAGACGAACGGAGGCTGACGGAGTAGCGGACGGGCGAGGGCTGACGGAGTCGTGGGCGGGCGAGGACTGACGGAGTCGTGGGCCGGCTGGGACTGACGGAGTCGTGGACCGGCTAGGACTGACGGAGTAGCGGACGGGCGAGGACTGACGGAGTAGCGGACGGGCGAGG
>CAZMRX010000212.1:7237-9453 GCA_964568755.1 uncultured Acidobacteriota bacterium
AGGACTGACGGAGTAGCGGACGGGCGAGGACTGACGGAGTAGCGGACGGGCGAGGACTGACGGAGTAGCGGACGGGCGAGGACTGACGGAGTAGCGGACGGGCGAGGACTGACGGAGTAGCGGACGGGCGAGGGCTGACGGAGTCGTGGGCGGGCGAGGGCTGACGGAGTCATGGACGGGTTTGGCGGGGGGCATCCCGCCCCCCGCACCCCCGGGGCATATGGACGAGCGCCTGAAGGCCGAGCTGATCCGGGAGATCCAGGAGTTCATCGACAGGCAGTGGCCGCGCGCGGTGAGCGACGGCGCGGCGACGATCACGACGCGCCGCCTGCAGCTTGCCTCGGCCGTGCTGATGGTGAGCGTGGTGCGGGCGGACCTCGAGAGCCGCCAGGACGAGCACCGCGCGCTCGAGCGCGCCGTGGGGCGGGCGCTCGACCTGCACGAGGAGGCCGCGGCGCTCGTCGTGCGCGTGGCCGAGGAGGCGCTCGGCCGGGGCGTCTCGTTCGCCGCAATCCTGGTGCGGCTGGAGAAGGAGTGCACGCTCGACCAGAAGCGCCAGCTGGTCGAGTCGCTGTGGCGCATCGCCTTCGCCGACGCCGAGCTCGCCGGGCACGAGGAGTACCTGGTGCGCAAGATCGCCGGGCAACTGGGCCTGTCGACGGCCGACCTGGTCGAGACGAAGGTCCGGGCCCGCGAGGGCTTCCTGGAGGAAGAGCTCTAGACGGCGGCCCCTGCGTCCAGGATCAGGACGATCGTCCAACGCCCGGACGGCCCGGGCCACACCCCGCAGCTCCGCGAAGGCGCGTCCCATCAACGTCTTGCGTACCCCGGCGCTCGCGGCTTCAGGGCTGGTACGGCACTTGCCTCCCTGGAGGGCGTGGTGGGCGTCCCTCCCGTCCGCCGACGAGGAGGTTGTCTTGGCGAAGCGCAGTCAAGCCGTCCTGGTGCTCGTGGCGGTCCTCCTGGCGGCGCTGTCCGCGCCGGCGGGGGCCGACTCGGCCTACCGGGTGATCGTCCATCCAGGCGTGAAGGGCTCGCAGATCCCCCGCGCCACGCTCAGCTCGATCTTCCTCAAGCAGGCTCCGCGCTGGGGCGACGGGTCTCCGGTGCTCCCGGTGGACCAGTCGATGCGCTCGCCGGTGCGCCAGTCCTTCGCCGCCGACATCCTGCAGCGGCCGATGATGGAGCTGCAGATCTTCTGGAACCGGCGCATGGCGACCGGCATCGCCCCCCCGCCCGTGAAGCAGACGGACGAAGAGGTGCTGGCGTTCGTGGCCTCGACGCCGGGCTCGATCGGCTACGTCTCGTCGCAGCTCCCGCTGCCCGAGAACGTGCGGTCGATCGCGATCGTCGAGTAGAGCTGACTAGTTGGTCGGAGCTGCAGCGCCGCCGAGCGCAGCTTCCTTCTCTTGAAGGATCTTCGCCAGGCCAGCCTGTGCCGAGTCGTCAGGAAAACGTGACCCGTAGGCCGCCTTCAGGGTCTGGTCGACGCGATCCCTGATGGCCGATGGCGGGAGATTCTTGACCTTGGCGAATGCCGTGAAGCGTGCCGAGATGTCGATGAGTGTGTCAGCCGTAGCGTTGAACGAATCGCGCAGCGGCTGAGGGTCCGGTTTCGGCTCTCCAGTCGCCTCCAGGGCTGCCTTGTAGGCCTTCGCGGCGCTGGTGTACTGAGGCTGACGGAGCATGAAGATCGACAGCAGGTTCCTGCCGACGAGGGACGTGTCGTTGGGCGAGAGAGCCGCCGATTTCTCATAGAGAGCTATGGCGCTGTCCACAGATCCGTTCTTCTGCTCTGCAATTGCCAGGATCTGCGTCAACCAGCCAAGGGCAGCCTGTTTGTCGAATGCCTGGACGCCCGCCGGCGTGTTGCCGGCCTCGATCAGCGTGCTGGCCTGCTTGGCGAACTCCGCAGCCGTCTCGACGTTCTGCAGGTTCTGTGGCTGCGCAACGAGCTCGTTCCTTCGAATGTTGAAGGCGAGCATGTACAGCAAGGTCAAGGGCTCTGGGTTGTTGGCAAGCAGGCCCCGGCCAAGTGTGATCATGTCCGCGGTGCGCCGCTCTTTGACAGCCAGATCCAGCTCCGCGGGTGCCAACCACTTCTTGATGACCTCCGCGTACTGCCCCGAGGGGTACTTCTCGAGATACGCCTTGGCGGCTCCGATCGCCTTGGCGGTGTCGCCCGCCTGGCTCGCCTCGTGGAACGCGCGGTAGAA
>CAZMRX010000213.1:0-9364 GCA_964568755.1 uncultured Acidobacteriota bacterium
AGGACGGCGCCAAGGACGAGCCGGGCACCGCCGAGCGCTTCCTCGGCAAGATCCGCACGCACGCCGACCGGATGGCGGCGCTGGTCGAGGACCTGCTCGAGCTGTCGCGACTCGAGTCGGGCGCCCGCGCCCCGGAGCCCGGCGAGACGCGGCTGTCCGAGGTGGCGGCCGACGTGGTGGCCTCGTTCGCGGAGCAGGCCGCCCGCAAGCCGCTCACGCTGCGGCACGAGCTGCGCGGCGACGTCGCGGTCCTGACCGACCGCGAGCGGCTGCGCCGGATCCTCGAGAACCTGGTCGACAACGCCGTGAAGTACACGCCCGCTGGCGGCAACGTGGTCGTCACCACTACGGCCGACCCGGACGGCTCGGCTCGCTTCGAGGTGAAGGACGACGGCCCCGGCATCGAGGCCGAGCACCGCGAGCGGGTGTTCGAGCGCTTCTACCGGGTCGACAAGGCCAGGAGCCGCGAGCTCGGCGGGACCGGCCTGGGCCTCGCGATCGTGAAGCACCTGGCCGAGAGCATCGGGGCCCGCGTGTCGCTGGCGAGCGAGCCCGGCCGGGGCTCGACCTTCTCCGTCGTGCTGCCTCCCAGGCCCTAGCCGCTCCGCAGCCCCGCGAGCCGGCACTGGCAGCCGAGGGCCGTGGGCCTGAAGTACTATGGCGCCTCCATGAGGCATCGCCGCGCCGTGCCAACCCTGCTCGCGCTTCTCTGGCTCGCGGGGCCGCGGTCCATCGCCGCGGAACCCGCGGACCTGCTGCTGAGCGGCGGAACCGTCGTCACGATGGACGCGGGCTACCGCGTGGTGGAGCAGGGCGCCGTGGCCGTCCGGGGCGAGCGCATCGTGGCGGTGGGCCCGGCGCGCGAGCTGGCGGCCCGCTTTGCCGGCGCGCGCACGATCGACACCACGGGGCGCATCGTGATGCCGGGCCTCGTCAACACGCACACGCACGTGCCCATGACCCTGATGCGCGGTGTCGCCGACGACGTCGAGCTGATGGTCTGGCTGACGAAGTACATCTGGCCGGCGGAAGCGCTGCACGTGACGCCGGAGTTCGTCACGTGGGGCACGCGGCTCGCGGCCTGGGAGATGATCCGCACCGGCACCACCACCTTCGCCGACATGTACTTCTACGAGGACCAGGTTGCCGCGGCCGCGAAGGCGGCCGGGCTGCGCGGGTTCTGCGCGGCCACCGTCATGGACAACGAGGTGCCGGGCCTCAAGGGAGCGGACGACGCGCTGCGCGCGGCGGAGGCCTTCCTGAAGAAGTGGTCGGGCGATTCGCTGATCGTCCCCGCGGTGGGCCCCCACGCCGCGTACACCGCGAGCCCCGACACCCTGCTGCGGGCCAAGGCGCTCGCCGACCGCTATCGCGCGCCGCTCACGATCCACGCGGCCGAGAGCCCGAGCGAGATGAAGCTGATGCGCGAGAAGTACGGGACCACCACGGTCGCGCATCTCGACAAGATCGGCTTCCTCGGGCCGAACGTGACGCTGAACCACGCGATCTGGCTGTCCGACGAGGAGATCGCCGTGATCGCGGCGCGCGGGGTCGGGACGGCCCACTGCCCCTCGAGCAACATGAAGCTCGCGAGCGGCGTCTCGCCCGTGCCGAAGCTCCGCCAGGCGGGCGTGCGCGCGGGCCTGGGGACCGACGGCCCCTCGAGCAACAACGACCTCAACCTGTTCGAGGAGATCGACCTGGCGCTCAAGCTGCACAAGATCACGAGCGGCGACCCGGCGGTGCTGAGCGCGCGCGACGGGGTCGAGATGGCCACCATCGGCGGCGCGCGCGCCCTGCACCTGGAGCGCGAGATCGGCTCGCTCGAGCCCGGCAAGCGCGCCGACCTGATCGTGCTCGCGAGCGACGCCCCCTGGGCGCAGCCGAGCTACGACGTCTACTCGCACCTGGTCTACGCCCTCAAGGGCTCCGACGTGGTCACGACGATCGTCAACGGCCGCGTGCTGATGGAGGACGGCCGCATGCTGACGCTCGACACCGCCCAGATCGCCGCCCGCGCCCGGGAGTACCGCGCGCGCATCGCGGCACGGCTGCCGGCGCGATGAGCCCGGCGGCCCTCCCCTCGCCCCAGGCGCCGGCGGTGCGCGAGCTGCTCGACCTGACGGGCCAGGCGGCGCTCGTCACCGGCGCGGGCAGCGGCCTCGGACGGGTCGTCGCACGGCGCCTCGCCGAGGCCGGCGCCCGCGTGGCGGTTCACTACCGCGGCAGCCGCGACGGCGCCGAGGCGGTCGTCCGGGAGATCCAGGCCGCGGGCGGGGTGGCGTGCGCCCTGGCGGCCGACCTCACCCGAGAGGGCGACGCAGAGCGCCTCGTCGAGCAGGCCGCCGTCGCGCTCGGCCCGCTCGGCGTGCTCGTCAACAACGCCGGCGCCTACCCCCTCGCCGACCTGCTGCAGGTGAAGGCAGCCGAGTGGGACGCGGTGCTGGCGCAGAACCTGACGAGCGCGCTCGCGTGCCTGCAGGCGGCCGGGCGCCGCATGGCCGCACGCGGCCAGGGCGCAATCGTGAACGTCACTTCGATCCAGGCCTTCCGACCGGCTCCGGCGCTCGCCCACTACAGCGCGGCCAAGGCGGCGCTCGAGATGCTGACGCGCTCGGCTGCGCTGGAGCTGGGGCCTTCCGGAGTTCGCGTCAACGCCGTGGCGCCCGGTCTCGTCTGGCGCGAGGGCCTCGAGACCGCGTGGCCGGAAGGCGTCGCGCGCTACCGCGCCGCCGCCCCGCTCGGCCGCGTCGCGCAGCCCGAGGACGTCGCCGACGCCTGCCTGTTCCTGGCGTCGCGCGCGGCCCGCTTCGTCACCGGCACGACGCTGGTGGTCGACGGCGGCGTCCTGGCCGGGGCAGCCTTCTAGAGGTGAGCGTGCCTCCCCTCCCGCTCCAGGGCAAGGTCGTCTTCGTCACGGGAGGCGGCCGCGGCATCGGCCGCGGCATCGCCCTGGCCTGCGCGGAAGCGGGTGCGGACGTGGCGCTCGGCGACCTGCGCGGCGAGGACGCGGCCGAAACGGCCCGCCTCGTCGAGGCGAGCGGCCGGCGCGCGCTCCACGTTGCGCTCGATGTCACGCATCCGGCGAGTCTCGACGCCGCGGTCGCGGCCACGGCCGTAGCACTCGGCCGCCTCGACGGCTGGGTGAACAACGCGGGCGTGCTGCGGCTCGGCGCCGCCCTCGACGCGCCGGCCGAGGACTTCGAGATCCAGATGCGCGTCAACGCCGAGGCGTTGCTGGCGGGCTGTCGGGCGGCGGCACGGCGGATGCTCGCCCAGGGCGAGGGCGGCGCCATCGTCAACGTCGCGAGCAACGCCGGCAAGGTCGGCTACCGCAACATGGCGGGCTACAACGCGAGCAAGGCCGCCGTGATCAGCCTGACCCGCTCGCTGTCGCTCGAGTGGGCCGAGGCCGGCATCAACGTGAACGCCGTGTGCCCGGGCGGCGTCGACACGCCGATGCTGCGCGAGGTGGCGGAGTGGCTCGCGCCACGCCTGGGCCAGTCCCCCGACGCGCTCCACGCGCAGATGAAGCCGCAGCAGATGGACAGGCGCATCCTGCCGATCGAGGTGGGTCGCGTCGTGGCGTTCCTGCTCTCGGACGCGGCTGCGATCATTCGCGGCCAGTCGATCAACGTCGACGGCGGCGACACGCCGTACTGAGGCCAGATGGATCCCCAGGAGCTCAAGTCCACTCTCGGTTCGGGGCTGCTGTCGTTCCCCGTCACCGACTTCGACGCCGCGGGCCAGTTCCGGCCCGAGGCCTACGCGCGGCGACTGGAGTGGCTCGCACCCTACGGGGCGAAGGCGCTGTTCGCGGCCGGGGGCACAGGCGAGTACTTCTCGCTCGAGCTCTCGGAGTACTCCGAGATCGTGCGTGTCGCCGTCGAGACCTGCCGCGGCCAGGTCCCGATCCTGGCGGGAGCGGGCGGGCCCACGCGGACCGCGATCGCGTTCGCACGCGAGGCGGAGCGCCTCGGTGTCGCCGGCCTCCTGCTGTTTCCCCACTACCTCACCGAGGCCCCTCAGGACGGCGTCGCCGCGCACGTCGAGGCGGTGTGCCGGTCGGTGCGAATCGGCGTGGTCGTCTACAACCGCGGCGTCTGCCGGCTGAACGCGGAATCGCTCGCCCGGCTCGGCGAGCGCTGCCCCAACCTCGTGGGGTTCAAGGACGGCATCGGCGAGATCGAGCTGATGCTGTCCATTCGCCGCCGTCTCGGCGAGCGGCTCGCCTACCTCGGCGGCCTGCCCACGGCCGAGGTCTACGCCGCCGCGTACAAGGCGATCGGCGTCCCGGTCTACTCCTCGGCGGTGTTCAACTTCATCCCCCGGACGGCGCTGCAGTTTCACGCCGCCGTCGCGAGCGACGACTCCGCCACCCAGGGCCGGCTGCTCGACGAGTTCTTCCTCCCCTACCTGGAGATCCGCAACCGACGCCCGGGCTACGCGGTGAGCATCGTGAAGGCGGGGGCGCGGCTCGTCGGCCGCGACGCGGGTCCGGTGCGGCCGCCCCTGCTGGACCTGCTCCCGGCGGAGACCGAGCAGCTCGACGCGCTCATCCGCCGGCTCGGGCCGCAGTAGCCGCCCGTGAGCGAGAGCTTCGACCCGCAGCACCGGGGCGGCGTGCTGTCCGCGGCGGTCTCGAGGGTCGAGCGTAGGGTGCTGCCGCTGTTCGTGGTGATGTTCATCGCCAACTACATCGACCGGGTGAACGTCGGCTTCGTCCGCACCCACCTCGAGGCCGACCTCGGGATCGGCGCCCTTGCCTTCGGCCTCGGCGCCGGGCTGTTCTTCGTCGGCTACGCGCTGTTCGAGGTGCCGTCGAACCTGCTGCTGCAGCGCTACGGCGCCCGCGCCTGGCTGACCCGGATCATGCTGAGCTGGGGCATCGTCGCAGCGGCGATGGCGTTCGTGACGAGCGAGAGGAGCTTCTACGCGCTGCGCTTCCTGCTGGGAGTTGCCGAGGCCGGCTTCTTCCCCGGCGTGGTCTACTACTTCACCCAGTGGCTGCCCGCCGCCGCGCGCGGAAAGGCGATGGCGGTCTTCCTGAGCGGCTCGGCGATCGCCTCGATCCTCTCGGGTCCCGTCTCGGGCGCCCTGCTGCAGATCGAGGGCCTCGGCCTCCACGGCTGGCAGTGGATGTTCCTGATCGAGGGCCTCGCCTCCGTCGCGCTCGCGGGCGTGGTCTGGGCGCTCCTCGACTCCCGACCCCAGGACGCGCGATGGCTGAGCCCGGCGGAGCGCGACGCACTGGTCGAGGCGATCGCCTTCGAGCAACGCCAGCGCGAGGCGGGCCGTCCGGCCCGGCCCTCGGTCCTCGCGCTGCTGCGCGATCCGCAGATCCTGCTGTTCTCGTTCCTGTACTTCTCCGTGGCGCTCACCATCTACGCGGCCACGTTCTGGCTGCCGAGCATCATCCGCAGGATGGGCGCGCTGACGGATTTCCAGGTGGGGCTCCTCAACTCCGTGCCCTGGTTGATCTCGGTGGTCGCCATGTACGCCTACGCCACGGCCGCGGCGCGCTTTCGGCACCAGCAGGCCTGGACGTCGAGCGCGTTCGTCGTGGCCGCGGCCGGGATGTTCCTCGCCACCACCGCGAGCCCGGTGCTCGCCTACGTGGCGATCTGCTTCGCGGCGATCGGCTTCAAGGCCTCCTCGTCGCTGTTCTGGCCGATCCCTCAGGCGTACCTGGACGCCCGCATCTCGGCCGCCGTGATCGCCCTGATCAACTCGCTCGGCAACCTCGGCGGCTTCGTGGCCCCGGCCACCTTCGGCCTGCTCGAAGAGCGCACGGGCTCGATCGAGGGGGGGCTCTACGGCCTCGCCGCGATCGCACTCGTCGCCGCCGTGGCCGTCTTCTTCACGCGCACGCAGGCACGCATCGCCCGAGATCCTGCCGCCGCTCGCCCCCGGGGAGACCAAACGTGAAGATCACCCGCGCTCGCGTCACGCCCATCGCATTCAAGGACCCGCCGCTGCTCAACGCCAGCGGCATCCACGAGCCCTACGCCCTGCGCTCGATCCTGGAGATCGAGAGCGACACCGGCCACTTCGGCCTCGGCGAGAGCTACGGCGACGCCCCGGTGCTGGCGGTGCTGCAGCGACTCGAAGGCGAGATCGCCGGCATGGACGCCTACGACCTGAACGGCCTGCGCGCGCTCGTGGCGAGGACGGTCGCCGGCATGGCTCCGAGCACTTCCGCCGGCGCGGAGCTCGCTCCGGGCTCGCAGGCGGGCAAGGCCGCGGCTGCCGCCTACTCGGCTTTCGAGGTCGCGTTCCTCGACCTGCAGGCGCGCGCGCAGGGCGTGCCGCTCGTGGACCTGCTCGGAGGCCCGCTGCGCCGGGATGTGCCGTTCAGCGCCTATCTCTTCTTCAAGTACGCGCAGCACGTGGATGCGCCGTACGCGCCCGACGCCTGGGGCGAAGCGCTCGACGAGGCGCAGATCGTCGAGCAGGCGCGGCGGATGATCGCGCAGTACGGGTTCGGCAGCATCAAGCTCAAGGCCGGCGCGCTCGCGCCCGAGCACGAGGTCGCCTGCCTGAAGGCGCTCCGCGCGGCGTTCCCGACGAGCCCGCTGCGCATCGACCCGAACGGCAACTGGTCGCTCGCGACGGCGCTGCGCATGGCCGGGCTGCTGGAGGGTGTCCTCGAGTACTACGAGGACCCCACGCCCGGGCTCGAGGGCATGGCCGAGCTGCACCGCCGGACCGGGCTGCCGCTCGCCACCAACATGGTCGTCACCGACTTCGACGAGTTCCGCCGCAGCGTCGCGCTCGGCAGCGTGCAGATCGTCCTGGCCGACCATCACTACTGGGGCGGCCTGCGCGACACGCAGCTGCTCGCGCGCCTGTGCGCCACCTTCGGACTCGGCGTGTCGATGCACTCCAACTCCCACCTCGGCATCAGCCTGCTGGCGATGGCGCACGTCGCTGCCAGCGTGCCGAACCTCGCCTATGCCTGCGACACGCACTACCCGTGGCAGGAGGAAGAGGACGAGGTGCTGCGGGGCGGCAAGGTCCCGATCCGGAACGGATGCGTGGCGATCGACCGCGCGCCCGGCCTGGGGGTGGAGATCGACCCCGAGCGGCTGGCCCGCCAGCACGAGCTCTTTCTCGCGTGCGGCATCCGCCAGCGCGACGACGTCCGCCAGATGCAGCGCTACCGGCCCGACTGGAAGGCAGTGAAGCCGCGATTCTGAGCCGCCTCCGGAGCGGCCTCCCGCCGCGCGGCAGAGCTCACGCCGGCTTGCGCAGCAGCAGGTGGCGGTAGAGCCCGCCGAGCGACGCTGGCGCGTCGTGCCCTACCACCAGCGCCGCGTGCGAGCGTTGGAGGATCTCCTCGAAATCGCGCGTCATGTCGCTGAACAGCAGCCGCGCCAGCGGGTTGACGGCACGCAGCGCGAGCGGCGCGCGGCCAGCGCGCACGAACTTGTCGAAGACGACCACCCGGCCGCCCGGCCGCAGCGCACGGGCCGCTTCCTGGAGACAGCGTACCGGGTCGGGGATGACCGCCAGGATCAGGTGCAGCACCACCGCATCGAACGACGCGTCCGGCACGGCCAGCCGCTGCCCGTCCATGACCGCGAGGTGCGTCCCCGGCCGAACCCGGGGTCGCGCCCGGGCCAGCATCGCCGGCGTCAGGTCCGCCGCAAGCACGACGCAACCCGGCGGGAGGTGGGGAAGGTCCGCGCCGGTGCCGGCGCCGACGATCAGGACTCGCTCGCCGGGCTGGGGATCGAGAAGTCGAAGCGAGTGCCGCCGCTTCCCGTCGAACGCCCCGACCAGGGTGTCGTAGACGGGCGCCCAGAAGGTGTAGCGGATACGGTTCCAGCGGTTGCTATCGACCCTCACTCCTCGACCGCGGGCGTGCCGACCCGAGCCACCACCAGGAACACCAGGGCCATGAGGGCGTATCCCAGGGCCGCGGCCGGCGCTTCGCCCCAGCCCACGCGGTCGGCGTGCATCAGCCCGAGCCACGAGAGCGCAGCGGCGGCGCCGGCCCAGGCGGCGGCCGTCGTCAGGCGGCGGTCGATCACCGCGATCGTCGTCGCGCACAGCATCATCGACGTGACGAGCGAGCCCTGGCCGAGCGTCCGCAGGCCCGCGTAGCCGAGCCCGGCCTTCTGGATCGCCTCGACGCCGATCGCCTGGACGGACGTGCCCGCGGCGGTGGCGAGCGTGTCGAGAATTCCCGTCCCCCAGGCCGCCAGGTGCGGCACGAGCGCGAACGCCACCGCCGGGAAGTGCTTCGGCGGCGTCACCTCGAAGGCCTGGGCCGTGATCACGAGACCGACGAACAGCAGGATCGCGGAGGCCGACTCCTTCGGCACGATCGCGAGCACGAGGCCCATCAAGCCCGTCGTGCACACGAGCGTGATCACGACGCCGTTCAGGATCGAGTAGCCCTGGCGCGCCCCGAGCGCCTTCCAGGCGGGGTGCCCGATGTAGACGGTGGTCGGGAAGCAGGAGCCGAGCAGCGCCCCGACCATGGTCGCCACGCCGTTCACGATCATGGTCGGGAACGGCGGGAAGCGGTCGCCCGCGGCCGCGGCGCTCTCGACGCACTGCAGCGTGCCCATGAAGTTCATCACGGCGAGCGGAGCCACCGCGGACAGGAACGGCAGGACGTCGGGAAGACCTTCGAGCACCGCGCCGAGCGACGGATGCGGCAGGTACAGGCCGAAGCTCGCGGCGGCGGGGGCGATCGCGGCCGCGCTCATCTGCCCCGTGGCCCAGGCGAGCGCGCTGCCGACCGCGACGGCGACCAGCCCGGCCGGGAGATTGAACGGCAGGCGCACGCGCGCGAAGTAGCCGAGCAGGATGATCGCCAGCGGCACGAGGCCCACGACGGGCCGGGCGAACAGGTCGAGGGTCGGCAGGAGCGCGATGTACGCGAGCGCCGCGCCCGCGAGCGTCGCGAGCAGCGCCGGGCGCGGCGTGATGCGCTGCAAGGCGCTTCCCACGAAGGCGCCGGCCGCCTCGATCACGCCCGACAGGAAGCACGCCGCCACACCCACCTTCCACGCGAGCTCGGGATCCTGCGTCCGCAGGTACACCGGGTACATCACGAGGTACAGGAACAGGAACACGGTCGGCGTGTTGAGCCCGAAGGGCTGCGCGGTGACGTCGTCGCGCCCCTCGACCTTCGCCAGCTGCTGCGCCTGCCAGGCGTAATAGAGGTTGCCGACGAGCAGCGAGAGCCCGGCCCCGGGCAGGATCCGGCCGAAGATCAGCTCGTCGGGCAGCTGCAGCAGCGTCCGGCCGACGGTCGCGATGATGATCAGGTCGACGAGGTTGTTGATCGCGAGCCCGAAGAAGGCATCGAGGTCCCGGCGGACGAAGAGCGGATAGCGCAAGCGGGCCC
>CAZMRX010000214.1:0-6382 GCA_964568755.1 uncultured Acidobacteriota bacterium
CAAGGCGCGCCGCAACTACGACGCGCTGGTGCTGACGCTCAACAAGCGGCTCTCGAACAAGTGGATGGCGCGCGTCGCGTTCTCCTACAACGACTGGACGCAGTCGATCGACACGATCGTGGGCAACAACGGCAACCCGACGCGCCTGCAGAACGACAGCCTGGTGGACGGCGACGTGGTCCAGCTCATCGGCGCCGGCTCCGGCAAGGGCCAGCTCTTCTACAGCAGCTTTAAGTGGCAGTTCTACGGCAACGCTCTTTACCAGCTGCCGTGGGGGATCGACGTGTCCGGCTCCGCGTGGGGGCGTCAGGGCGGCCTGAAGCCGATCTTCCTGCGGATCGGCGCGGGGGGCGACGGCACGCAGAGCGCCATCGGCTGTGCGACGGCGGACTGTGAGCGTTACGGCAACGTCTGGGACTTCGACCTGCGGCTCGCCAAGACCGTCAACTTCGGCAAGGCGCACCTGACGCTCGCTGGCGAGTGGTTCAACCTGGCGAACTCGGGCCAGGTGCTCGTCCGCATCCGTCAGGCCAACGCCTCGGCCTACAACCGGATCGACGAGGTCCTGAACCCGAGCATCTTCCGCCTGGGCGCGACGTTTGGCTTCTAGTCACGGTCCGCTCGTTCGGGCTCACAACGGCCCCGGGGGTTCCCCCGGGGCCGGCTTCTTTTTCCGGGCTGTCCGTGGCGCTGCGTCTCACCGCGCGCGAGCTTCCTGTGCAAGGATCGCGCGCACCCGGGCCATGTCGCGCCCCTCGATCGCGGGTGGGGCCAGCTTCAGGTAGGCCTCCAGGTAGGATCGCGCCTCCTCGCGCCGGCCGGCGCCCCACAGGTAGGAGCCGAGATTGAAGAGCGTCTGGTGGTCTTCGGGGTTGAGGGCGATGGCCCGCCTCCACCGCTCGGCCGCCTCGGGCATGCGGCCCTCGCGTGCGGCGATCACCCCGAGGCTGTTGTGGGCGCGCGCCACGTTCGGGTCGAGGTCGAGCGCGCCCTCGAAGGCCTGGCGCGACCGGCCGAGGTCGCCTTCCATCAGGTGGACGGTCCCGAGGTTCACGAGCACCTGCGTGTTGGTCGGGTGGGACTTGCGGGCGCGCTCGAGCACGCGGAGCGCCTCGCGGGGACGGCCCGCGGTCGCGAGCGCCATGCCCATCGCGTTCAGGACGTCGAGGTCGTCGTCCGGCCGCTCGAGCCAGGGCGCGAGGAACGCCACGGCGTCGCGCGCGCGTCCCGCCTCGGTCAGGTAGACCGCCAGCAGCGCCGCGGACTCGGCGTCGCCCGGCCGCAGCTCGACGGCGCGCTCGGCGGCCGCGATCGCGGCGGGCAGGTTCCCGCGCTCCCTTTCGAGGTAGGCGACGTGCAGGTGCGCGAGATCCATGTCGGGCCGGCGCGCGATCAGCTGCTTCCCCGCCGCGATCGCCTCGTCGATGCGGCCCTGGCGGTAGAGGGCAAGCAGGTGGGTGATCCGCGCGTCGAGATCGATGAGCCGCTTGGGGTCGTCGTCCTCCGTGTAGCGCTGCTTCGGCGCCGAGGCCGAGGCGACGTAGCCGAGGGCGCGCAGCCGCTCGAGCGTCTCGCGGCTCTCCTTCACGGGCTCGACGCCCCGGTCCCGCGCGCGCAGCCCCTGGAGGCGCGCGCGCAAGCGCTCGAGGTCGAGCGGGCGCGAGGCGACCAGGTTGCGCGTCTCGCCGGGGTCCCGGGCGAGATCGTAGAGCTCGGGCAGCGGGAGATCGATGTACTTGAGGCCCGCGTCCCGCAGGCCGTAGAGGGGCGCCCAGCGCCGGTTGATCGAGGCCGAGATCGCCTCGAAGTACCCGGCCGGCGCGGCGCCTCCCGATCGGCCCGAAAGCAGCGGCAAAAGGCTGCGGCCGGGCAGCTCCCCGGGGATCCCGATGCCGAGCACGTCCAGGACCGTCGGCAGCAGGTCGATGTGACGCACCGGTTGGTCGACGACCCGCGGGCGGAAGAGTGCCGGCGCGTACACGACCAGCGGCACGTGCAGCGTGGCCTCGTACGCGAAGACGCCGTGCGTCAGCTCGCCGTGGTCGCCGAGCGCCTCGCCGTGGTCCGAGGTGAGGATGACGATCGTCCGGCCGCTGGTTCCCTGCTCGAGGATCGGATCGAGCAGCGGCTCGAGCGCGGCGTCGACCGCCGCGACCTCCCCGTCGTACGGGCGGTCCATGAGGCTCGCGGCGAAGGACGGGGGCGGCTCGTACGGGAAGTGGGGCTCGTAGAGGTGCACGAGGGCGAAGCTCGGCCCGCTCCCGGAAGCCCGCCAGCGCAGGGCCTCGGCGATCGTCAGCGGCGCGGGACGCTCGGGGATCACGAAGCGCCGGCTCCACTCCCCCCCCGCCACGCGGGCGTCCCAGACGTCGAAGCCGCCGTCGAGGCCGAAGCGCGCGTCGAGGATGAAGCTGCTCAGGAAGGCCGCTGTGCGGAAACCGCGCTGCTTGAGGTGGCTCGCGATCGTCTGCGTGCCTTTCGGTACGCGGAAGCCGCTGTTGTCGCGGACGCCGTGCTCGAACGGGTAGAGGCCGGTCAGCATGTTGACGTGTGACGGCAGCGTCACCACGTTGTGGGCGTGCAGCCCCGTGAAGCGTACGCCCTCGCGCGCGAGCCGGTCGATCCACGGCGTGCGGGCGCGGGTGCTGCCGTAGGCGCCCACGGCGTCGGCGCGCAGAGTGTCGATCGAGATGAAGAGCACCGAGAAGCCGGGGTCGCGGGGCAGGGCGGATGGAAAAAGACGGCCCCAGCCGAGCCAGCCGAGCGCGGCCACGGCGAGCAGCGCCGAGGCCGCCGCCACGAGCCCTCGCAGACGGCGTGGCGCCGGGGGAGCGGCAGGAGCAGCGGCGGCGGGCGTGGGTGAGGGGCTCGCGGAAGAGCGGCTCTTCTTGGCCAGATCGGGCTCCGGAAAAGCCTCATTCTAACGAGGCTCGCCTCAGACCGTAAGGCATGTTGATGCCCCAACCGACCCTGCGGCGAAGGCCTGGCCGAATGCCCGGTGTCTCACGGCCGGCACTCGGGACGCCCTTGCGTCTCGCGCATGGAACGGATGCCGCGGGCACGGCGTTCGCAGGCCTGGGCCCTGTCCGGCGGACGCCTCGTGGGCGAAATGGCAGAAGCCCAGCAGAAGCGCGGAACTACCGAAGCCCCACCACGGCCGCCTCGGCCGCCGAGACCGATCCACGACGATCCACGCGCTGGCAGTCCGCTTGCAGTCTAACGGGTGAGCACGGACAGCGGCGCCCTCGAGGGACCTCCCTCGAAAACGCGCCCCCTCGTGAAAAGGAGTTGTCGATGCAAGGCAAGCGTTTCGTAGGATCGATGATCGCAGTCGCGTCCGGCCTGTTGTGGACGGTGGCCGCGGGAGCCGCGGCGCAACACCAGCACACTCCGTCGGCCGACAGCCGGCCGCCTGCGCAGGCTTCGATGCCGGAGAAGGCCGAGCAGGCGCTCAAGGTCGGCAAGAAGGACGACGTGTCGTTCAAGGGCGAGACGTTGGTCGGCGAGATGCGGCTCAAGCCGGGTCGCTACCAGCTCCAGCACCGGGTCGACGGCTCCGACCACTTCGTGCACTTCACCGAGCTGACCAAGGGGTATGGGGCCTCGGGATCCGGCGGCGGCGCGGCGAAGGCTCATCCAGGCGAGGTCAAGTGCCGGCTCGAGCCGCTTGATCAGAAGGTCTCGAAGACGGCGATCTACACACGCAAGGAGGGCGAAACCGAGCGTGTGACGAAGGTGCTGATCGGTGGCGAGAACGTCGCGCACGTCTTCTGAGGAGCGAAGGCCATGACAGCAGCGGTGAGGGCCTTGGTGGTTTCCATCTTCGTGGCGGCAACGGCCCTCGCCGCCGCGCCCCGACAAGCGGATTCAGGCCGCCAAGCAGTCATATGCGTGGGAAACAGGCACGACCGAGCACGAGGAATGCCATGAAGCGACACCAGAGCAACGAAGGCAACACACCGCATGCCGGCAGTGCGGCGGCCGTCGCCGCGGCCGGGATTGACGGCGGGCGCGCCGTGGACCGCATCTCACTGCCTTCAGCGTTCGTCAGCGGCAGTCGATGACGGTCTCCTCGGCGATGCGCACGCGCGTCACCCACGCCTTTCCGTCCCTCGGAAGCGTGAACACCGTCATCGACTCCTTCTTCTCCACGGGCTCCACACGGCACTTCACCGCCAGGTCGCTCGCTTCAGCCTTCGCGGCAAGATCGCCGTCAGGCGGACGTTTCGGGTTCTCACTGACCCGCGTGAAATGGACGAGGTGGTCATCTCCATGCACCCGATGCTCGACCCGGTAGCGTCCCGGAGAGAGCCGCAGATCGCCGAGCATCGTCTCGGCCCGGAACTCGACCTCGCCCTTGTTGTTTGACTTCAGACGGGTCTCGGACGCCTCCGGCTGAGCTCCCGCTGGCGTGTGCGTGTGTTGTGCGGTCACAGGGACACCAACCCCGCCAGCACCGACCCCAGGGGAAAGACACCGTTCCTCGGCACGGTCACCTCCAGTCGGCGTGAGCAGCTTACTCGCTGCGCGGGCCGGCATGCACGCAGCAGACCCGGCTTAACTAACCCGTCTGGCGTGCAAGGCGGCTGCCACCGCGGCGGACTTCACGGAGAGCGGACAGGATGACTGGAGTCGTCCGCCGCCGACGCTGTGTTCTCCGCCGCTGCGGTACCACGTTGGAGCGACCGTGCCGGCATCGTTGTTCCACGAAGGCGACAGAGACGCGCCCCTGGAGCCAGACGGCTACTCGTCTCTACACGTGCGTGACATCGCCGTCTCGGCACGTGGCCCGCCGTTTGCTGCATCGATTCATGCGAGCCGAGCGACGAGGATGGTGTTGGGATTGTCAGCGCTCAGGGACGAAGTGCCGTCGAGCCGGATGCGAGCGGGATACCCTTCCCCCCTGCGGAGTGCCGGCCCCGGGCCCCGACGCCCCTGAGAACAACGGCGTGCTCTTCGCCCGCTTCGTCGCCTCGGCTCGACCAGGTTGCGCCACCACCTGCCTCGCTTGCAGGCCGAGGCAGGTGTGGCATCGCCATCACCATCACCATCAGTAGACATGGGCGACGTTCTCTGGGCCGACGGCGTGGTGATGAGAAGCGTGTTTCTCCGACTCAAACGGGCAACAAACCGCCGCCGGGTGCGCTGGCGAAGGTCGGCCCCACGTGCGGTTCCCCCGGCGCGCTCAGGGGTCTCCCTTGCCCTGACTGCAATGCGGTTGCCAGCCGCGGCCACCGCAGAAAGCGTCGCACCCATACTCGAACCGAGGCCCCGCGAGTATCTCGAGCGGCCCGGCTCGGAGAGCCGGAGCGGAAGCACCACGGTGTGACCTCGCGGTGACAAACGACCCCTTCGGTGTCCCGGTGTGGAAACAGGCCGCGCGCCACGGCCGGCGGGATGTGTGCTGGCCGAAGGTGGAGGCCGTGGTGCGCGAGCGCCGGAGCTCGCAATGGAGTGGCTCGGGCCCTCTGTCGCGTGCTTGTGACGGCCTGCAGGTGTGCTGTGGCCCGGCTCTTGCTGCTGGAGCCGGTGCGAGCCGAGCGATGTGGGTGACGTTGGAGCTGACGGCGCCGCACGATGGAGCACCGGCGGCCCGGGCGTGCGCGGGCGACCTTCCCCCATGGGGCGACCGCGACCATGCCGGACCTCTCGGCCCCTCCGCGAGCGGCGCCGGCCTCTTCGGAGGCCCCATCGTCTCGGCTCGACCACCGCGCGCCCGAACCGCCTACGCCATCTCGGCGATGGCCCACGTCGCCGTGGGGACGGCGCTCGTTCTCGTTCCCCTGTTCTCGCCCGCGCCGCCCGTCTCGCCCGACTACATCCGCGTGCTGATCTACGACCCACCGCCGGCTCCTCCTCTGCCGCTGCCGAAGGGGTCGCTGCTCGTCCCGGAGCGTCAGCGGCCCAAGGCCAAGGTCGCCGAGCGCCTCCCCGACGTCGAGACCCGTGCGCCGACGCTCCAAGCCCCGATCCAGACTGCGGCCGCCACGCTTCCAGCAGACCAAACGCCGCCCGCGGACGAGATCGAAGCCCAGGGCAGCCCGAGTGGCGCCGACTCGGGTGCTCCCGAAGGCATGGAAGGCGGCGTCGAGGGTGGCATGGTGGGAGGAATCCCGGGCGGGGTTCTCGGTGGCGTCGTCGGAGGGTCGGGTCAAGGCGTCGTCCTGGACTACGACCGGGCCCCCCGCCTGCTGCGACAAACGAGACCCCGCTATCCGCAGGAAGCCTTCGTGAAGAAGGTCGAGGGGACGGTCCTGGTGGAGTTCGTGATCGACGCCACCGGGCGCGTGGTGGCCGCCCGCGTGCTCCACTCCGTGCCGCTCCTCGATGCCGCGGCGCTCGAGGCCGTCCGCGATTGGGTCTTCGATCCCGCGTTCAAGCA
>CAZMRX010000214.1:6392-9330 GCA_964568755.1 uncultured Acidobacteriota bacterium
GTCGCGACCGTGGCGCGTGCCCCGGTCGCCTTCCGCATCTTCTGAGGCGGCTCATGAGCATGCCCCGCCGGAAGGCATTCAGACTGATGCTCCTCGGAGCCGCGCCGTGGCTCGCACGAGCGTCGGGCCGCGCGGCCGAGCAGAGCGGCCCCGCTCCCGCTCAGGAGGTGCGCTCCTTTGGCCTCGGCGTCGGGCTCGTGCGCCTCGGCGTCACCGCCCGCACCCCCGGCGGCGACCTCGTCCACGACCTCGGGCCGGAGCAGCTCCGGGTGCTCGAAGACGGCGTCCAGCAGGAGGTGGTCCGCTTCGGCCATCACGAAGCGCCGATCAGCGTGGTGGTCCTCTTCGACAAGAGCGCGAGCATGAGCGACGAGAAGCTGATGCACGCGAAGGACGCGGTCGTGAACTTCGTTCGTGAGTTCCGACCCGAGGACGAGATCCTGATCGTCGCCTTCAGCGAGGGGATCGACATCCTCGGGGACTTCGGCCTCGACGCGCGGACCATCGAGCGCGCCACGAAAGAGATCCGCGCCGAGAGCAGCACGCGGCTCTACGACGCGACGATCGAGGGAGCGCTCGCGATCGCTGCTCCGGAACGCAAGGAGAAACGGGCCCTGCTCGTTCTGAGCGACGGCGCGGACACCGCGAGCATCGCGAGGCTCGACGACGCGGTCGCGGCCGTGCGCCGGGCCGGCGTCCCCGTCTACGCCATCGGCATCGAGATGGACGACGACGATCCGACCTCGTGGTACGACCCCTCCGGGCGGCGCGGCGGGAGCGCCCACGCGCCCCTCGGGCTCGACCCGCTCTGGAGGCGGCCGGGGCAGCCCCCCTCCAAGACCAGGGGGCGGCGGCCGTCGACGGCGATCGAAGCGCTCAAGCGCCTCACCGACGGCACCGGGGGCTGGACCTACCCCATCAAGGCCGCCAAGCGCTGCAAGGATCTCTGCATCCGCGTGGCGCAGGAGCTGCGCCACCAGTACCTCCTGGGGTATTACCCGAAGTCGGCCGCCGCAGACGCCGGATGGCGGACCATCGAGGTCCGAACCAGCCGTCCCGGCGTCATGCTGTCGAGCCGATCGGGCTACTACGCGGGCGGGCCATGACCTTCGGCGTCGTGAGCGCATGTCTGGCTCTCGCCGGACTCGCCTCCCCGCCGGACGCGGCTCCGACGGCGGCGGCCCGGCGGGCTCCGGCCTTCGGCGTCGCACTCGACGTCGTGGGCCTCAGCGTCTCGGTGACCGACGACCGGAACCGCTTCGTGGCGGGTTTACGCGAGGACGACTTCAGCGTGCTCGAGGACGGCGTCCCGCAAAGGCTGTTCCTGTTCGAGCGCGAGGACGTCCCGATCTCGCTGGTCCTGATGATCGACGCGTCGGCCTCGATGTCCGAGCAGCTTCGCGCCGCGCAGGACGCCGCACTGCGCCTCGCGCGGACGCTCGGACCGCGGGACCAGGTGCAGGTCGTCGCGTTCGCCGACCGGACCTGGCTGACCCAGGACTTCACGACGGAGCATCCGGCGATCGAGCGAGCGATCCGCGGGATCCGCGCTTCCGGGTTCACCGCTCTGCGCAACGCCCTCTACGACGTGCTCCGCCGCGTCGCCAGGCTGCGGAGGGCGGAGGAGCCGCACCGCTTTGCCGTGGTCCTGCTCTCGGACGGCGCGGACACGCGCTCGCTGGTCGGGGAGGAGGACGTGCTCGAGCTGGCGCGCGGGAGCGACGTGACGATCCACACGATCGGCCTCCGCCCACGGCGCTCGCCGCGCGAGTCCCACCTGCTCTTCGCCCAGGCCGCGCATTTCCTGGCGAGCGTCGCACGCGCCACGGGCGGGGAGGCCTGCCTCCCGCGCTCCCCCGCGGAGCTGGACGGCCTGTACGACCGCATCGCGGCCGAGCTGCGGGCGCAGTACGTGCTGGGCTACGCCCCGAGCAACCCGCGCCGGGACGGCGGCTGGCGCCAAGTCCAGGTCCGCGTCCGGCCCGGCCTCGCGGCGCGCCATCGGCCGGGTTACTACGCTCGCCCGAGGTGAGGCGGCGCGAGAGCGTGCTACGCTGTGCCGCCAGGAAACAGGCCCTTGCCGAACGCGCCCCTCCGGCAACTCATCGATCGCTGGCGCGCCGACCAGGCCGCCACCTACCGCACGTGGTTTCTCTGGGAAGAGCGCCTCAAGAACTTCCGCTCGATCCGCCGCGGCATCGAGCAGGTCGTGCAGGCGATCGAAGCGGGCAGCTTCGGCAACGTGTACAAGGGCTCGCTCCTCGAGACGGTGGTCGGGTCGATCGCCGAGCAGCGCCAGATCTTCAAGGGGGCCGACCACGCCTTCCTGTGGAAGCCCAAGCTGCGAATACCCGACATCTACGAGCACCGCGAGAACCAGCTCGCCTTCGCGCGCTTCCTCGACGTCTGCGCCTGCTGCAAGACCGAGGAGCACGTGCTCGGGGCGATCCGTGAGCTCGACCGGAAGCGGATCAAGGGTCTCGGGCCAGCCGCCGCGAACCTGCTGTACTTCCTCCACCCGACGCTGGTGCCGCCCTTCAACACCGCCATCGTAAAGGGCTTCAACTCGCTCACCGGCTCCGCGGTCAAGCTGGGTCGCTGGGACGAGTACTTGGCCATGCGTGCCGCGATCCTCGAGCTCAACGCGGAGCACCGCGACCTCCTGTCCAACGACCTCGGTGCCGTCGCCGGACTCCTCTTCGACATCGGGGCCGGCCGCTACGCCGCGCCTCCGCGCACGGACGACGCGACCGCCCTGGCGGCTTGGGAAGCGGACCTCGCGCGGGTGCGCGAGGAGTCCGCGCGGGCCTCGCGGGCGATGGAGGCCGCACGCGAAGGCGACCGCTCGCACACCGAGGTCCAGGGATGGCTGCGCGATCTCGGTCGGGCCCTGGGCTACGACGTCTGGGTCGCCGCCAACGACCGAGGACGCCCCTGC
>CAZMRX010000215.1:0-691 GCA_964568755.1 uncultured Acidobacteriota bacterium
GCAGTGCGGGACCGGCGAGGGGTGCAGCCCCGCCGCCACCAGGCCCGCGATGTGCGCGATGTCCGCCATCACGGGGGCGCCGGCGGCGTCGGCCGCCGCGCGCACGGCCTGGAAGTCGAGCGTGCGCGGGTAGGCGGAGGCGCCCACGATCACCAGCTTCGGCTGGCGCTCGACCACCAGCCGCTTCAGGTCGTCGTAGTCGATGCGCTCGTCCTCCTGGCGCACGCCGTAGGCGACGACGCTGAAGTACTTGCCCGAGAAGTTGAGCGGGTGGCCGTGGGTCAGGTGGCCGCCGTGCGAGAGGTTCATGCCCAGGATCGTGTCGCCCGGCTTGAGCGCCGCCATGTAGACGGCGGTGTTGGCCTGGGCGCCCGAGTGCGGCTGCACGTTGGCGTGGTCCGCGCCGAAGAGCTGCTTCGCGCGCAGGGTGGCCAGGTTCTCGGCCACGTCCACGAACTCGCAGCCCCCGTAGTAGCGGCGGCCCGGGTAGCCCTCGGCGTACTTGTTGGTCAGCACCGAGCCCTGCGCCTCGAGCACGCGCGGGCTGGCGTAGTTCTCGGAGGCGATCAGCTCGAGGTGCTCTTCCTGGCGCTGGCGCTCGGCGGAAATTGCGGCGGCGAGCTCGGGATCGAACGACTGGATGGTCAGGCCAGGACCGGACATGCGATGCCCCGCGCGCGGAAAAAACGAG
>CAZMRX010000215.1:701-9207 GCA_964568755.1 uncultured Acidobacteriota bacterium
GGCCTCGAGCACCGCTTCAGAGACGAAGTTCTCCGAGGCGATCATCTCGAGCTGACGGCCCTGCCGCTGGGTCTCGTTGCGGATGGCCTCGGCCACCTCGGGATCGGTCCGCGTCAGGTTCTCCATCGTCCTACCTTGCTCCGGCCTCGGGGGTGCCCCCACCCCCGGGCTCGATCTTCGCGACGCGGCGGGCGTGGCGCCCGCCCGCGAACGGCGTCTTCAGCCACACGTCGAGGATCCGCTCCGCGACCAGCGGGTCGAGCGTGCGGCCCCCGAGCGCGAGCACGTTCGCGTCGTTGTGCTCGCGCGACAGCCGCGCGGTGTCCTCGCTGCAGACCACGGCGGCGCGGACTCCCGCGTGGCGGTTCGCCGCGATCGAGACCCCGATGCCGGTGCCGCACACCAGGACGCCGCGAGCGCGCCGCCCGCTCGAGACCGCGTCGCCCACCAGGTGGGCGAAGTCCGGGTAGTCCACCTGCTCGGGCGAGCGGGCGCCGACGTCCTCCACCGAGAGGCCGCGGTCCTCCAGCCACTCCTTCACGCGCTCCTTCAGGTCGAAGCCGGCGTGGTCGGATCCGACGATGATCGTCTCGGGCATGCGTGCTCTCGAACCTGCCCGGAGTATACCGTGGCGGCGGCGCCGCTCCGGTCATCCAAGCTATTCGATACGCATCGCCCGCGTCGGGTCGATCGACGCGGCTCGCCACGCCGGCGTCGCGAGCGCCAGCAGCGACACGAGCGAAAGCGCCGTGGCGACACCCGCGAGCGCCAGCGGGTCCCACGGGCGGATGCCGAAGAGCTGGCTCTCGAGCGCCCGCGAGGCCAGCAGGCCAGCCGCGAGCCCGAGCACGAGCCCGAGGCCCACCAGCCGCATGCCGCCGGCAATCACCAGCCGCAGCACGTCGACCGGCCGCGCCCCGAGCACGAGGCGCACGCCGAGCTCGCTCGTCCGCTGCGCCACCAGGTACGCCATGACGCCGAAGAGCCCGATCCCCGCGAGCGCCAGCGCCGAGCCGCCGAAGACCGCCACCAGCACCAGCACGAAGCGACGCGAGCGCAGGGAATGCTCCACGACCTCCGCGAGCGGAAGCGCCCGGCCCAGGGGGAGCGTGCGGTCGAGCTCGCCGATCGTCGCGCGCACGGCCGGCACCAGAGCCGCAGGCGAGCCGTCCGTCCGCAGCATCAGCGTCATGAAGTTGTTGCCGTCCTGGGCGTGCGGCAGGTAGACCGTCGCGCGCGGCTTCGTGTCGAGCGACGAATGGTGCACGTCCCCGACGACACCCACGATCTCGACTTCGGGATCGCCACCCCAGCGCAGCTTGAGGCGCTGACCGAGCGCCTTCCCGGGAGGCCCGAGCTCGCGCGCGAGCGCGTCGCCGATGACCGCGACGCGCGGCGACCCGGCGCGGTCGTCCGGCCCGAAGTCGCGGCCATGCAGCAGCGGGATGCGCATCGCCTCGAACAACCCCGGCGTGACGACCCGTATGTCCGCTACCGGCTCCTGGCCCCGGGGCGGGGCCTCGCGGCCGATGACGGCGAAGCTGGTGGCCGCTCCCATGCTGCCGAGTGGCGTCCACGAGATCGCTCCCACCGACGACACGCCCGGTTGCTGACGCAGCCGCTCGAGCGCGCCCTGATAGAACTCCTGGACCTTCGTTCGCTCGCGATACGCCTCGCCGGCCGGCGACAGCGCGACGGCGAGCACGCCCTCCGGCTGGAATCCGGGCGAGACGGACGCGAGCGTCCAGAAGCTGCGCAGCAGCAGCCCGGCCGCGACCAGCAGCGCGGCCGAGAGCGCGACCTCGGCCACGACAAGACCCTGCTTCAGCCGGCCGCGGGCTCGGCCCGAGCCGCGCACGGCGCCGCCTTCCTTGAGCGACCCCACGAGCCCGACACGCGCCGACCGCAGCGCGGGAACGCCGCCGAACACGAGGGCGCAGATCAGCGACAGCAGCACGGCGGCCGCCACGGCACGCAGGTCGTACCGCACGCTCACGATCTCGGCGATCTCCGGCGGCAGCAGCAGCTGGATCGCGCCGAGAAGTGAGCGGCCGAGCACGATCCCGGCGATCCCGGCGAGCGTCGCGAGCACGAGGCTCTCGGTCAGCAGCTGCCGGAGCAGGCGCGCGCGGCCGGCGCCGAGGGCGGCGCGAATCGCCAGCTCGCGCTCGCGCGCGACCGCCCGGGCCAGCAGCAGGTTGGCCACGTTGACGCAGGCGATCAGCAGCAGCACCGCGACCGCACCGATGAGCAGCACCAGGCCCGGGCGCACCTCGCGCACGAGGTCGGCGTGGAGCGGCTGCACGTTCGCGGTCCAGCCCGCGTTCAGGTCCTTGTTCTCGGCGGCGAGCGTGTCGCCGAGCCGCGCCATCTCGTCGTGCGCTTGCGCGACACTCACACCCTCGCGCAGCCGCCCGACCACCGTCATGAAGCGCCCGCCCGCCGTGCGCGACCGCTCGTCGAGCGTGTAGGCCGCCCACAGAGCCGCCCCCTGGGGGAGCTGCACCGCAGCGGGCATCACGCCGACCACCGTGTTGAGCGTCCCGTTGATCCGCAGGGTCTTCCCGACGACGGACGGGTCGGCGCCGAAGCGGGAGCGCCAGTACGCCTCGGTGAGGAGCACCACGGCGGGGGCGCCGGGCGCCGAGTCGGATTCGAGGAGGGTACGGCCGAGGAGCGGAGGCGTGCCGAGCACCGCGAACAGGTTGCCCGTCGTGAATCCCACCGGGATGCGCTCGGGCTCGCCCGAGCCGTCGAGGTTCGCGTCGAAGCGGATGAAGCCGGCGAGTCCGGAGAACGAGCGGGCGCGCTCGCGCCAGGCGATCAGGTTCGCCGGGCCCGCGACGTTGCGGGTCCGCTGGCGCGCCAGATTCTGCTCCCAGACGAAGACCAGTCGCTCCGGCTGGCGGAAGGGCAGGGGCTTCACGAGCACCGCGTCGACGACGCTCCAGATCGCTCCCGCGGCGCCGATGCCGAGGGCGATCGTCCCCACGGCCACGAGCGTGAAGCCGGGCCGGCCCAGCAGCCCGCGCAGCGCCAGGCGCACGTCGTGCAGCAGGTCTCTCATCGCGCCACCCTCTTCGAGCACTTCAAGTGCTGCAAAAACAGCATAGCGAAGGACGTGCCAGCGGAGTCGTCGCGCTACAAGCCACTGCAGGAGTGCGACTTGGGGTCGTCAGTCCGGAGGAGTCGAGGCACGCCGCTGTCCGGGGTCGGACAGCGGCGTCCCAGGAACGGGAAGCCGGCTACGGGAGGCGCAGCGCGGGGTCGCCGAGAAGGTTGAAGCCCTCGATCGCCTTCGCCGTCGAGCCGGGGTTCGATTTCAGCGCCTCGGCCTTGGCCTTGCGCAGCACGTCGCCAAGACGCACGCCTGGGCGGAGGTTGCGGTAGACGCCTTCGATCAGCGGGAGCTGCGAGCCCGGCGAGCTGATGCCGGCCGGACCAAAGCTCGCGAGCGTCCCGCCGTTCGGCAGCAGCAGCAGCGCCTCGTTGATCGAGGGGCCCCAGAAGTTCTGGTAGAACTGCGAGAGGCAGGCCCACGCGAACAGCACGGTGGGCTTGCCGTTGCCGGCCACGCTCGCGACGGTGTCCACAGAGAGCAGCTGCTCGTCGGCCCAGATCGTGGTGCCGCCGTGGCCGAAGTAGTGCGTCATCGCCGCGCCCTGCAGCCAGCCGGCCGCGAGCGCCTCGCGCGCGGCGTCCGCGCCGGCGGTGGCGTCGGCGAACGGCAGCACGACGCTGCCGGCGGGCAGCGACGCACGCACCGCGTCCGCGTCGTCGCGGAACGGGGCGTCGTCGTCGCTGCTGTTGTCGGTCACGAACAGGTGCCGGCCTGCCGCCGCGGCGAGCCAGTCGGCCTGCGACGCGATCTTGGCGACGAGCGCGTCGGCCTCCTCGACCGTCTGCACGGGCAGCCGGCCGATCGCCACGTCGGGGGCGCCGTCGTCGTCCGTGTCCGCGTAGCGGTTCTCCGACGGGATCCGGCCGAACTCGCCGTCCCACGCGACGAGCGACGGCACGAAGGCCACGGAGCCCGAGCCGACGTAGTCGTGCGTGTCGAAGCTGTCGTCGCCCACCAGCAGCACATAGCGGAGGCGCCCCTTGCTCCGGGAGCTCGCGTGCGCGACGAGCGCCTTGATCGCGGCCGCCTCGACGATGCCCGCGGAGAAGTAGTCGTAGGCCTGCTCGACGGTCACCACCTCGGTCTTCAGGTTCTCGGCCTGCTTGAGCGCCGCGATGGCGGCGGCCTGGTCGGCGAAGCGCGGATGCGTCACGATCAGGTACTGCGTGCCGGCGAAGCTCGGCAGGTCGGCGCCGTAGCCCGCCACCGACAGGACGGGCACCGGAGCCTCGGGCGCGAGCGTCGG
This sequence comes from uncultured Acidobacteriota bacterium, assembly GCA_964568755.1. Classification (GTDB taxonomy): domain Bacteria; phylum Acidobacteriota; class Vicinamibacteria; order Fen-336; family Fen-336; genus DATBSL01. Next base: position 5,069 of record CAZMRX010000215.1, read on the forward strand.
CACGTCCAGCTCGAGCGCGTCGAGGTAGGCGGACGCCCAGGGGTTGGGCTCGCCTGTGGCGAGCGTGCTCGCGGAGTAGCCGAGCGACAGCTGGTTTCCGGTGGCAAGCAGCGTTTCCGCCAGGACCGTGCCTTCGAGAATCGCGTTCGCGTGGCCGTCGAACACGACCTCGCCGATCGACTGGCCATTGAGGCGAGCCGTGATGCGGTGCTGGTCCTCGGAGAAGCCCATCAGCCGGACGCGCACCCGCACCTCACCCGCGAGGCCCTGGGGCAGGCCCGGGATGTCGAAGTCCCCGGCCGTCGGGTCCCACCACGTGTAGGGCCACTCGCCCCACTCGGGGAGCAGGTTCTCCCACAGCCACGGGTCGGTGCCGAGCGGAGCGAGCGGCAAGTAGAGGGTGTTCTTCTCGACGCGCACGGTGCCGGGCGCTGCGGCTGACGCGGAGCGCGTGAGCGGCACGCGCAGCGGCACGCTCCCCGCCCCGGCGGTCACGACGTAGACGTTGCGGCCCGTGTAGTCGGTGCTCAGGCTTCGGCCCTGGAACACGAGCGCCGGCGCGCCGTCCTGGCCGATCCGCACGGACGCAGGGATGGACTCACCCTGGTTCCAGACGTGGAGCCGGCCCGACGGGAGGAGCCCCTGCTCGCGCAGCGCCTGCAGCGGCACCTCGACCAGGCCCGCCGAGGCGATCTCGACCCTCACGCCGGTGGAGGCCGGTCGCGGCCGCGGCCGGACTGGGCCGACGCGGCGGCCGGCGCGACGCCGCTCGCCGTCGGCGCGCATCAGGTGTCCCATCCAGCGGTTCGACAGCGTGCGCACGGCGCCCGCCGGGACCCCGGCGCGCTCGAGACGGCGCGAGGTGCGGTCGAAGGCCCGTTCGAGCCCCCGGTCCCCGACCTCGAAGGGCCCCATCAGGCGCCGCTTGCCGCCGACTTCGAGCTCCTCGAACACGAGATAGCGGCGGGTGACGGGCCCGGTCTCGGCTCGATAGGCGATCGGCGTCAACGAGTCCCGGAACGGCGACGCGACGAAGCTCGCGTTGAGCTGGTGCAGCGTGCCGCGGAGCGTGGCGTCGTCGGTCTCGTACAGGTTGAACCCGAGCGTTCCCTGCTGCAGGAGCGTCGTGAACTCGACGACGCCCGCGGGATCCACCTTGATGCCGCCGAGCCTCGCCCGGGTCACCGCCGCGAGCAGCACGGTACCGGTCACGTTGTCGCTCTCGTTCGTGGCCCGCGAGGTCGCGGTCAGCGTCACGAAGTCGCGCGCGATCACCTGGTTGTTGTCCACCTGCCGCCGCAGCTCGTAGGCGAGCGACGTTCCGGCCGCCACGGCGACGTCGGGTGTGAGCGGGTTGGCGCCGGCGCCACCCACGTTGTAGGCGGGGTCGATCGTGTCCCAATCGCCGTCACCGTCGGTATCGACGGCGATGGGCGTATTCTCAGCGGCGATGTTGCCGATCACCCCGTTGCCGTCGATGTCGATGTGCAGCGCCGTCGGGTGGTTGAGCCCGTCCAGCCCGTAGAGCGACGCCGCCGTGATCGAGAGCTCGAAGCGGTCGGCCGTGGTCGGGTTCAGGTTGACGATCGTGCCCGGGTGATTGGCCACGTCGCCCGGGTTCGCCACGCGCGTGCCGCCGCCGGCGAGGTCGTGGCTTGCCGCCGACACCACGGTCGTCGTGTCGGTGGCGCCGTCGTAGACGTCGGGATTGGTGCGCCGGCGCGCCGTCAGATGCGTCACGTCCACGGTGTTCGGCGTCGCGCCGGAGGGCGCGTTCACCACCACGAACACGAGCTGCGAGGCCCCCTGCGCGAGCTGCAACGTGTTGGCGATCTGCTGGTCGATCACCGGCGTGTAGACGCCGTCGCCGTTGGCGTCCCAGTGGATCGTCGCCGTCCAGCCGGCGCCGGCCACCGCCTGGCTCGAGTCCGCGTAGAGGTCGAACGTCTCTGCGACGCCGGTGTTGTTGATCACGCGGTGAGCGTAGACGGCATAGCTGCCCGCTGTGACGACGCCGCTGTTGTCGGGCTGCAGCGAGACCGGCCCGGTGGGGTCCACGTCGAGCACCCGGATCTCGTCGCGCACCTCGTTCCACACCGCGGAGCTGGTGATCGAGGTGGCCCGGAGCGTGGTCGTGCCCTCTTGCCCGAACGGCGCGCCGCTCGGCACACTGACGCGAAGCCTGTAGGTCACCGAGGCGCCCGGGTTGACGGTGCCCGTGTTGATGGTGCAGCCGCAGTCCCAGTTGCCGTCGCCGTTGAGGTCGGCAGCGATCACCGCCCCCGTCGCGTCATCGAGCAGCTCCACCGGCCAGCCGCGGTCGTTGGTCATGGTCAGGTTGTACGAGTCGGAGAGCGCGCCGGTGTTGACCAGATCGTGAGTGAAGACCTGCGACGTCCCGCGCAGCACGAAGACGGCGTTGTTCGGCTCGAGGTCCACGCTGAGCCGCACCACGTTGTCGGTCACGCTCGCGGAGTTCGGAGTCGGGTTCTGGGTCGTGGTCACCGTCGCGGTGTTGGTGACGGACGTGATGGAGGTCGACAGCGGGTTGTCGATCGTCACCGAGTAGACGTAGGTGAGCGTCTCGCCCGGCGCGAGCCCGATGTTGTTGTCCCCGCCCCCCGAGCCCTGGATCACGTTCGACGGGCCGGGCGAGGCCACCGGCGTGTAGCAGGTAGCGGCGGTGTTGGCGCAGACCCGGCTGGCGATGCGAATCTGCGAGAAGTCGATGCCCTGCACCCACGCGGCGAAATCGGAGTCCGGGCGGCGGCGGATCACCTGAACGTTCGTGTTGGTGCTGTAGCGTGCGTAGGCGAGCGGCTCAGGATAGTCGTTGGTCTGGTCGTCGAGCCCGTTGTAGACGAGCGCCATCCGGTTGGCCGTCGCGGCGTTGACGGTCTGGTTGACCGTTCCGACGGTCGCGTTGCTGCCGTCGGCAATGAAGCGATGGTCAACGGCGAGTTGCGCATGCGTGAGGGCGTAGACATCGAAGTTCACCGCGTTGCCGCCGGCGTAGAGGCCGGCAGCGACCAGGCCTTCCGTTGCGTTCTGGGCGACTCCGTTGCCGAGGGTGAGGGCAACCGCTTCCGCGGAACTGCCGGTGTTCGAATCGTTCGTATGACCGGTGCCCCAGACCCAGGTCTGCGCGCGCGGAACGGGGGTGATCGCGGCGGTGTTGTATTCGCCCGCAGCGTTGATGTCGGGTCCGCCGTTGTTGCCGTTGAGGATCGCAGCACGCTGCACCGTCCAGGCCGAGCCCCACTGGACCACCATCACGGTGCTGGTAGCCGCGGAGAAGCTGCCGGAGCCTGCCGCATCCCGAGTCCAGTTGATCGTGTCGGTACTGGACGGGAACAGCCGCGGGTGGCAGACCTGGTGGTCGAGCGGGTCCACATCGTCGCTGTTGCAGCCCGCGCCGTTCGCGCCGCCCACGAGCATCACGCGGCTCATATCGGTCCATGGGGTTGCCGAGGTGTCGGTGCCGGAGAGCGCTCCCGCACCGTGGACCACCCTCTGCACGTCGAGCAACCGGAATCCGTTCGGGTCGGTCGCACAGCTCGCCGCAATGCACTCGACAACCGTCACGACGCCCTGCCAATCGCCCGCACCGTCGTTGCGTGTCAACGTGAGCTGGCTTGCACCCGACGGGTTCAGATCGCCGGTGCCGAACTCGTCCGCGGTGAGTGCCGCATAGTCGGCTTCCGGATCGCGATCGGCGTCGCCCGTGGCTGAGCCCTGAACGATGACGAAGTAGTCTGGCGCGAGCGGCTGATTCAGGGTCAGCGTGCACGAGGTTCCGCCGAACGCGCAATTGCCAGGGGTCAGGTACTCGGTCACGCGGATTGCCGGCGCGTCCGAGCTGATGGATGCCGTCCCGGCCACGTATGTCGTCCCCGGCGGAAGGAAGTCCTGGAGGTTCACGTCCGTCTGGGCCACAGTGCTGGTGTTCGTCACCCTCACGGTGTAGGTCACGGTCTGGCCCGGGTAGACGGTGCCGCCCGCGCTCGACCGCTTGGAGATCGCCACGGGCGGCTGGCGGTAGCCCACGGGCGTCGTCGCCACCGTCCCGGCGGTCGCGTTCACGGTCTGTGGATCGTTGGGGCTGGTCGGAGGGTTCGGATAGTTCGCCCCGTTCGTGG
>CAZMRX010000216.1:0-9132 GCA_964568755.1 uncultured Acidobacteriota bacterium
ACCGGGCCGAGGGGACGCCGCTGGTGGTGATCGCGGGCAAGGAGTACGGCAGCGGCTCCTCGCGCGACTGGGCCGCCAAGGGTCCGCTGCTCCTGGGCGTGCGCGCGGTGATCGCGCAGAGCTACGAGCGCATCCACCGCTCGAACCTGGTCGGCATGGGCATACTGCCGCTGCAGTGGAAGGCGGGCGAGAGCGCCGAGTCGCACGGGCTCAGCGGCCTCGAGACGCTCACGATCCGCGGCCTGGCCGGCGAGCTGCGGCCGCGGCAGGACGTCGTGGTCGAGCTGCAGCGCGAAGGCGGCGGCCAGGCAAAGCTGGTGGTGACCGCGCGCCTCGACACGCCGGTGGAGATCAACTACTTCAGGAACGGCGGCATCCTGCAGACGGTGCTGCGAAAGATGCTCGCGTGAGGCTGACCTTCCTCGGCGCGGCGCAGACGGTGACCGGATCGCAGTACCTGCTGGAGGCGGGCGGGCGAAGGCTGCTCGTCGATTCCGGGATGTTCCAGGGCGAGAAGGCGCTGCGCCTGCGCAACTGGGTCGAGCCCGAGTTCCCTCCCGGCAAGGTGGACGCGATCGTGCTCACCCACACCCACCTCGACCACATCGGCCGCGTGCCACGCCTCGTCAAGCTCGGCTTCCGCGGGCAGGTCTTCTGCACGCCGCCCACGCGCGAGCTCGCGGAGATCCTGCTGCTCGACGCCGCCCACCTGCAGCAGGAGGACGCCGACTACCTGAATCGGAAGGGCCTGACCAAGCACCAGCCGGCGCTGCCGCTGTTCGACGACGCGGACGTACAGGAGGCCCTGAAGCTCTTCCGCCCGGTGCCGCTCGGCCGCGAGCAGGCGGTGAACGACGTGTTCACGTTCCGCTACCGCGACGCGGGGCACCTGCTCGGCGCGGCCTCCGCCGACGTGGTGGTGCGCGAGAGCGGCCGCAGCACGCGCGTGCTCTTCAGCGGCGACGTGGGACGCTTCGACGCGGTGCTGACGAAGGACCCCGAGCTCGCACCCGACGCCGACTACCTGGTGATCGAGAGCACCTACGGCAACCGCGCCCACGCCCCGATCTCGGTGATCGATCAGCTCGAGGGCGTGCTGAAGAAGACCTTCGCCCGCGGGGGCGTGCTGCTGATCCCCGCGTTCGCGGTGGGCCGCGCGCAGCAGATGATCCTGCTGATGGACCAGCTGGTGACCGAGGGCCGCATGCGCGCCTTCCCGATCCACGTCGACAGCCCGATGGCGATCGACGCAACCCGCATCTACGCCTCCTACCCCGACGCGCACCGCGTGAGCCTCAACGGCATCGGCGGCCGCAGCCTGCTCCATGGCAAGTGGGTGCACCTTCACCGCACGCGCGCCGAGTCGGTGGCGCTCAACGACATGAAGGGCCCGGCCGTGATCATCTCCTCGAGCGGAATGCTGTCGGGTGGCCGGATCCTGCACCACTGCCGGGTGCGCCTGCCGAAGCAGGAGAACACGCTGCTGATCACCGGCTACCAGGCGGCGGGCACCCTGGGGCGAGCGCTGCTCGACGGCGCCAGCAGCGTGCGCATCCACAAGGGCCAGGTGCCGGTGCTGGCGGAGGTCCGCGATCTGAAGGGCCTGTCCGGCCACGCCGACGCGAGCGAGATGCTGCGCTGGCTCGGCGGCGTGAAGGCCAGGCCGCAGACCGTGTTCGTGACCCACGGGGAGGCCGACGCCGCCGAGGCGCTGGCGGCGCGCGTCACGCGCGAGCGGGGATTCGAGGCGAAGGTCCCGGCGATGGGCGAGTCGTTCGATCTCGCCCCGGGCCCCGCCGCCCCCTGACGCCGGGCGGCGCAGCACCCGCAGGTCAGCCACGAGCTGCGAGCGCGCCTTAGGAAGCCGGCAGGAACACCCGCGTCTCGAGCGCGCCGCCCGGCAGCGGCGCGAAGCGGATGAAGCCGCCCATCTCGCGGACGAGGCGCTGCATCTCCCCGAACGGGCCGGTGTCGGCGCCGCGCAGGATGCGCTGCTGGTCGGGCTCGGCGAGGCCTCCGCCGTGGGTGGCCGCCACCATCAGGAAGTCGCGCTTCATCTCGGCGCCGTCCTTGCCGCGCAGCAGCACGGGCTTCTTCTCCGCGCGCAGCACGATCGCGGACTGCGGCGCCACGACCCCAGCGAGCCCCTGGAACAGGCCCGCGAGCGCTCGGCGCAGGCTGGTGGGCGAGCAGCGCGGCAGCGCCGCGCCGCGCGCGATCCGCACCTCGACGCTCACCGGGCGCGCCGCGAGCGCCGCGCGCATGGCTTGCACCACGTCCACCACGAGGGCGTCGAGGCTCGCGGCGCCGAGCGGCGGCGACGCCGCCGGCGCGCTGGGAGCGGGCGGCACCGCTCGAGGGGCGGCAGGCGCGGGTGGTGGCGCGGACGCCGGCACGGGCGGTGGCGGTGGCGCTGCCGGCCGTGGAATCACCGGGGGCACCGCGGCCGGAGGCGCCGGGCGCGGCGGCTGTGCTCCAGCCGGGGGCGACGGGGCCGTTATCCCGCGCGGCGGTGTCGGCGGAGTCTGCGGCGGTCCCGGGGCTCGCGCGGAGCCCGGCCGCGAGGCGTTGGGCTGTCCGATGTCGCGAAGCACGTGCTGGAGGCGCCGAACCTCGGCTTCGATCGCCGAGGTGACGGCGGCGCGCTGCGCCTCGTCGCGCGGGGCCGCCAGCCGGCCCACCTGGGTGTGGATCGTGGACAGGCCGTCGCCGATGTCACGCACCAGCTGCCCGAGCGCCTGGGCCAGCTCGACGTTCGCCCGGATCGCCCGGTTCAGCAGCTCCTCGGAGACGGGGTTGACCTCCGGGCCCACCTGGCCCGGGTAGGCCGGCTCCACGCCCTCGGGCTCGGCGATGATCACCCTCGCCGGGCTTGCGGTGGCCGGAACCGGCGCGCCGCTCGCGGCCTGCGGGCGGGGCGGCGGGGCCTTGCGGGCGATCTCGGCGAACGCCTGGGCCACGATCGCGGGCACCGCCTCCGGATCGAGGCCCTTTTCCTTGAGGTTGTACTTGACGGCGATCGCCGACAGCATCTCCTGAACGACTGCGACGAAGGTCTCCATCACACCGTCGCCGCGCGCCGCGACCGCCGGGAAGACCTTGCGTCCCCAGGGATTGAGCGACTGCTCGAGCTCCTGGCGCGGGATCAGCGTGGCGAGGTCCTGCTTGTTGTACTGGAACACCAGCGGGACCTTCTCGGGCACCAGCCGGTTGGCCAGGAGGTTCACCTTCATGTTCTCGAAGGCGGCCAGGTTCTCCTTGGCCATCGAGCGGTTGCTGTCGGCGACGAAGACGACCGCGTCCGCCCCCGCCAGCACCACCCGGCGCGTGGCGTTGTACTGCACCTGGCCGGGCACGGTGTAGAGCTGGATCTTGAAGTCGTACCCGGACACGCTCCCGAGACTGAAGGGTAGGAGGTCGAAGAAGAGCGTCCGGTCCTGGGCGGTGTTGAGCGAGATCAGGCGGTTGGCGCCCTCGGGATCGCTGATCCGGTGGATCTGCTCGAGGTTCGTGGTCTTCCCCGACTGCGGGGGCCCGTAGTAGACCACCTTGGCCTTGATGGTCCGCTCGCTGAAGTTGAACTGGACCATGATCTTCGAGCCCGGCGACTATAGCACGCTGCCTTTGGCGGCTTGAATCGGCCGAGGGGGCGCGGGACCGGCCTCGACCCGCCGCCTTGACGCCCGCAGAGACCCTCTTCTATACTGCGTCTTTGCGTTCGGGCCGGATTTCGGGCCCCAGGGAGGTCGTTTCGTCATGGCTCAGCGGTGCGACGTCTGCGGCAAGGGCCCGCAGTTCGGAAACAGGGTCAGCCACGCCCACAACGTGACCCACCGGCGCTTCAACCCGAACCTCCAGACCGTCCGAGCGGTCGTCGGCAAGGGCACCCACCGCAAGGTCAAGGTCTGCACCCGTTGCCTGCGTTCCGGCAAGGTCGTCAAGCCGGCCCCCCAGCCCAAGTCCAAGACCGCCGCCGCCTGACGGAGCCCGCTTCGCAGGGCGAAACGAGCGGGATCAGAACGCCGCAATCACGTCGATTTCGACCTTGACACCCTTGGGCAGGCCGGCCACGGCGATGGTGGTCCGGGCGGGGGGCTTGGCGCCCAGATAGCGCCCGTAGATTTCGTTCATCTTTGCGAAGTCGGCCATGTCGGTGAGATAGACCGTGGCCTTGACCACGTTCTCGGGGCCCATCTTGGCCTCGCGCAGCACGGCGATCAGGTTCTGCAGGGCGCGTTCCGTCTGGGCCGCCACGTCGCCCTCCACCACCTCTCCGGTCTCGGGATCGAGAGCGATCTGCCCCGAGCAGAAGAGCAGCCCGCCGGAGATCACCCCCTGGGAATAGGGCCCGATCGGCTGCGGCGCCCCGGACGTCGAGACGTACTTGGTCGGCACGGCTATGGCCTCCTTGAGAGACCCTGCAGCCTATCCGCTGGACAGGCAGCACGCAAATCGGCCGGGCGCGGCCTTCTCAGCGGGGCACGCTGTGGCGCTCGACGTCGATCACGCCCGAGACGCCGCGGACCGACTTCACCACGCGGTCGAGGTGCTTCTTGTCGCTGATGCGGACGGTGAGCTCGATCGAGGCCGTCTTGTCGTCGAAGGTGCGCACCTGGGCGTCGCGCACGTCGGTCTTGACGGCGGCCAGCGCGGCGGTCACCGCTGCGAGCGCGCCCGGGCGGTCCTGCAGCCCGACCGCGAGCCGCACCTCGTAGCCGCCCTCGGCCCCCGACTCCCACTCGACCGCGATGCGCCGCTCGGGGTCGTAGACCAGGTTCGTGACGTTGGGACAGGCCAGCGAGTGGACCGAGACGCCCTTGCCGCGGGTGATGTAGCCGACGATCGGCTCGCCCATGATCGGATTGCAGCACTTGGCGCGGTAGACGAGCAGGTCGTCCGTGCCCTTGACCCGGATCCTGTCGTCGCGGCGCAGCAGGCGCTTCACCGCGTCGACCACGGCGAGCGGCTTGCCCGGCGGCTGCTCCAGCTTCTCCGGCGGCAGCAGGCGCGCGAGCACCTGGCGCACCGACACCTTGCCGTAGCCGAGGGCGACGAACAGGTCGTCGACGCGCGTCCCGGCGCCCAGCTCCTGCGCCAGCGTCTCGAGCGCCGAGGGCTCGGCCAGCACCTTCTTGAGCGACAGGTCGTAGCGCCGCAGCTCGCGCTCGAGGTGCTTCCTGCCGATCTCGAGCGCTTCCTGCTTCTCGGTCGTGTTCAGGTAATGCCGGATCTTGGCCTTCGCCTTGTTGGTGACGGTGAAGCTCAGCCAGTCGCGGCTGGGCTTGTGGCCCGGCGAGGTCAGGATCTCGAGGATGTCGCCGTTCTTGAGCTTGTAGCGCAGCGGCACCATCTTGCCGTTGACGCGCGCGCCCACGCAGTGGTGACCGACCTGGGTGTGGATCGAGTAGGCGAAGTAGATCGGCGAAGCGCCGCGCGGCAGCATCTTGACCTCGCCCTTGGGGTTGATGCAGTACACCTCCTCCGGGTAGAGGTCCAGCTTGAGCGAGTTCAGGAACTCGTGCGGGTCCTTGACCTCCTGCTGCCACTCGAGCAGCTGCCGCAGCCAGGAGAACGCGTGGTCGTCCTTGTCGACGCCGGTGCGGCCCTCCTTGTACTTCCAGTGCGCGGCGATGCCCTCCTCGGCGATCCGGTGCATCTCGCGGGTGCGGATCTGGACCTCGAACGGGTGGCCGTCCTCGGAGATCACCGAGGTGTGCAGCGACTGGTAGCCGTTCGGCCGCGGCATCGCGATGAAGTCCTTGATCCGCCCGGGCACCGGCCGCCAGGTGTTGTGCAGCACCCCGAGCGCCGCGTAGCAGTCGGCGACGGAGTCGACCAGCACGCGCAGCGCCACGAAATCGTAGACCTGGTCGAGGTCGATCTTCTGGCGGCCGAGCTTCTGCTGGATCGAGTGCAGCCGCTTGATCCGGCCCTCGACCGTCGCCTCGATGCCCGCGGCGCGCAGCTTCTGGTCGACGACCTGCCGGATCTTGTCGATGAAGGCGGCCGCCTGCTTGCGCCGCTCCTCGACCTGCTGGGCCAGGTGATCGTAGGCCTTAGGGTCGATGTAGCGGAAGCCGAGGTCCTCGAGCTCGTTCTTGATCTTGGCCATCCCGAGCCGGCCCGCGATCGGCGCGTAGATGTCGAGCGTCTCGCGGGCGATGCGCTTCTGGCGCTCCTCGGGCAGGTGCTGCAAGGTGCGCATGTTGTGCAGGCGGTCGGCGAGCTTGACCAGGATCACCCGGATGTCGTCGACCATCGCCAACAGCATCTTGCGGTAGGTCTCGGCCTGGCGCTCCTCGCTGGTGGCGAAGGGGATCTGGGAGATCTTGGTGACGCCCTCCACGATGTGCAGCACGTCCGGCCCGAAGTACTCCTGGAGCCGCTCGGGGGTGGTGAGGGTGTCCTCGAGCACGTCGTGCAGCAGCCCCACCGCCACGCAGATCGGGTCCATCCGCATCTCGGCCAGGATCGCGGCCACCTCCAGGGGGTGGACGAGGTAGGGCTCACCCGAGGCGCGCACCTGCCCCTTGTGCTCGACCGCCGAAAAGATGTAAGCCTTTCGGAGGATCTCGAGATCGGCGTCCGGGTGGTGCTTCTGCACCGTTTCCTGGATGTCCTCGAAGCGGATCATGGCCTTCTCGGGGAGTCTAGGGACCGCGGCGGGGGGGGTCAAATGAGCTGCCTCGTTTCCTTGACTCCACTTTCCCCGCGTGCCTATAATCCGGCTCCTCCGAGATTCTTTGTATTCAACGACTTTCCCGGGAGACGGCCGAATGAGAACCCGAATGAGAGCGCCTTTGCTGGCCGCCCTGCTGCCCGTCGTCGTGCTGGGCACGGGCTGCAACCTGGTCCAGGCCAAAGCGGCCTTCAAGGACGGTAACCGCCTCTACAAGGAGGAGAACTACAGGAAGGCGCTCGACTACTACCAGCGTGCGGTGGAGCTCAAGCCCGATTTCGCGGAAGCGCACTTCTACCTCGCCAGCTCGAACCAGTCCCTCTACCGGCCGGGCAAGGAGGGAGACGAGAACAAGCTGCGGCTCGACAAGGCGATCGAGCACTACGAGAAATCGCTCGAGGTCAACAAGGCCGACAGCCCCAACCTGAAGCAGCTGCGGCTGAACACGCTGGGCGCGCTCACGGCGATCTACTCGGACCCGCCGCTCACGAACTACGAGAAGGCGCTCTCGTACGCCGAGCAGCTGGTGAAAGACAACCCGGACGACACCAAGAACCTCTACGCGATGGCCAACCTGTACGAGAAGTTCGGCCGCGTGCCGGAGGCCGAAGCGACCTACGTCAAGGTCACCGAGCAGAACCCGAGCGATGCCAAGGCCTGCGGCGCCCTCGCCGCGTTCTACAACAAGCCGCTGTGGGACGACGCCGGCGCCGTCTGGGTCGAGAACGTCTCCAAGGGCGCGCGGCGGGCGAAGTTCACGAACGCCATCGCGACGCTCGAGCGCTGCGCCGGTCTCGACGCGACCGACCCGAGCGGGTACTACAAGCTCGCCATGTTCTTCTGGGACAAGGCCTACCGCGATCCCCTGATCGGCGACAAGGAGAAGAACGAGTACGCCGACAAGGGCATCGCCACCGTCGACACCGCGCTCGGCATGAAGCCCGACTACTGGGAAGCCATCATCACGAAGGGGCTGCTCTACCGCGTCAAGGCGCAGGTTTCGACCATCCCGGCCGAGCGCAAGCGGTACCTGGAGCAGGCGGTGCTGCTGCAGAAGCAGGCGATGGACCTCCGCAAGGAGACGCAGGCCTCCGCTGCCGGCGCGGCCGCCGACGTCCCGCCCGAGGCGGCCGCGGCCACGGAAGCTCCCAAGTCCTAGACCGCATCGGCGGCGTGCATCCGGGGGCGCCTCCCGCCAGGGACGGCGCCCCTCGTTCGTTTATGGGGTCCTGGCGTCCGGCAGCTCGATCGAGGGATCGGTAGCACCTCGGCGAGCGTAGTGAGCATTGGGGGACGACATGGCGACCGCGAATCCCTTGAGGCGCTCACGGCAGCACAAGGTGCTTGGCGGGGTCTGCGGCGGCCTGGCCGAGTGGCTCGGCTGGGACGTGACGCTCGTCCGGATTCTCTACGTGGTGGTCTCGGTCCTGTCGGCGGCGTTTCCGGGGGCCCTGGTGTACGTCGTGCTCTGGATCATGATGCCGAAGGGAGACTAGCCTGGGGGTCTGGGGGGCGGCTTTGGAGCCCCCCAGTGTCCGTTGGCGCGTGCTCTCCAACCCCTGCAGGGCCGTTGGCTTCAGGCCCTGCGCTTTGCCTAGGGCTGCCCCACGGTGCCGCCGGCTTCTTCGATCATCTTTTCGGAGATGATGCCGATCCGCTCGACTCCGGCGCCCTTGGCGAGATCCATCGCCTGCACCACGCGGCCGTAGGGCACCTCACCCGTGGCCTTGACGAAGATCGTCTTGTCGGAGCGGGCCTGGTAGATGTCGCGCAGCCGCGACTCGAGATCCTCGATCGTGACCGGGTTCTTGTTGACCGTGATGCCGCCCTCCTCGAGGGCGAGCACCACCTGGTTGGGGGGCGTCTTCTGCTCGGGTTGGTTGGGCGGGGGCGGCTGGGGCAGCGAGATGTCGAGGCCCTTCTGCGCGAGCGGGGTGACGACCATGAAGATGATCAGCAGCACCAGCATCACGTCGATCAGCGGCGTGATGTTGATGTCGGCCATCGCGCCGGAGGCGGCGTGCGCGTCCTCGGCCTTGCCGAGGCGGCGCTTCTTCTCCATCTCCTTGTGATGCTGCGCCTGCTTGTCGTTGGTCTGCGTCATGGCGCTACCCCTGCACCTTCGGCTCGGCGATCAGCGCCACTTCCTCGACCCCGGCCTCGCGCAGCAGGTCCATGACCTTCATGACCTCGGAGTAGGGCAGCGCGTCGTCGGCCTTCAGGTAGGCCATGCGCGCGCCTTCGGGGAGGTCCTGGAGCCGCTCCTTCACCTGGGGCAGCAGCTCGGCCTGGTTGTCGAGCTTGGTGCCGCCGAGGTAGGTGGTCGAGTCCTTCTTGATCGCGACGATGATCGACTTGGGCTCGTCCTTGCGCTCCTTGGTGTTGCCCGCCTGCGGCAGCACCACGTCGACGCCCTTCTGCAGCATGGGCGTGATCACCATGAAGATGAGGAT
>CAZMRX010000217.1:0-9125 GCA_964568755.1 uncultured Acidobacteriota bacterium
CTGCGCAACATCCTGGAGCGGCTGGTGATCATGACCCCGGGCGAGCGGATCGAGCTCCGGCACCTGCCGGCCTCGCTCGCGGCGGCGGAGGGCCAGCTCGCGCCCGAGGCGCCCGCGGCCGAGCCGAAAGACGACACGCTGGCTGCGGCCCGCGAGGAGTTCGAGCGGCGCTACATCCTGTCCCGCTACCGCGAGTGCGGCGGCAACATGAGCCGGACCGCCGAGGCGCTCGGCGTCGAGCGCTCGAACCTGTACCGCAAGATGAAGGCCTACGGGCTGCTCAAGGCGCGCGGCGAGCTCGGGGACGACGCGTTTGAGGCTTGATCCCGTGCGAGCGCATCCCGGATAATGACCTGGAGCCGAACAGACGACTGGAGCGCGATGCGCAAGAGAGACGAGAGCGTGGAGGCGGGCCTGTCCGCACTGCCGTGGACGCGGGGCGCTCTCGTCTCGCTGTGGGTGATCGCCTTCGCGGTCGTGGGCGGCGCCCTGGCGGTTCGCTGGGACGCGCTCGTGACGAGCCTGGCCGGCGCGCCGAAGGCGCATGGGGAAAGGGCCGAGCGATGACCTGTCCGTCCTGCGGGGGCGAGCTGGATCCGTCCCGTTCCGGGTGCCCGGTCTGCGACGCGGGCGCCTCGCCGCGAGTCGAGGGCGCGCTCGCCACCGATCCGCGCTACGTCACGCCGCAGGCGCGCGCGCGCGTCGAGCCGCTGCGCGACATCCCCGGGCTGCGCAAGAAGGAGAAGACCTGGCGCGACGAGGTGCAGGAGCGCGTCAAGTCGCGGCGGCAGAAGCGCGCGAGCGCCGGCCTGCCGCTGTTCGACGAGGTCGATGCGGAAGCGCCCAGGCCCGCGCCGACGCCGGCTCGAGAGGCCGCGGTCGCGGCTCCTCCTGCGCCCGTCCCGGCGGCCACGCCGACCGTGGCGCCGGAGCCGCCCGCGGCGCTGGAGCCGGCGGCGTCGAGCGCCCCTGCCAGGCCGAGCGACGACTTCGTCACGGTGCGCCTGACCGAGGCGGAGCTCGACGACCTGCCGCTCAACACCGAGGACGACGACGCGCAGGCGCGCGAGCGCGAGGCGAGCCCGCTGCCGCGCGCCACGCGCCGGCCGATGCCCTCGCTCGACGAGGACACGCTCGTGCTCGAGTCCGACGAGAAGGAGGTCGAGCTGCCGCCGCTCACCACGGAGGCGCCGCCGCTCGAGCGGCCCGCGCTCGCACTCGAGCGCGCGCAGGCGGCCGCCGTCGACGCGATCTTGTTCGCGGCACTCGGCGTCGTGGTGCTCTACTTCACCGGCCGCGCCGCGCGCGTGGACGTGACGGCGCTCGTCCCGAGCTGGCCGGGTCTCGCGCTCTACCTGGGCCTGCTGGCGCTCTTCTACGCGGGCTACTTCACCGGCACGACCGGCCAGACCCCCGGCAAGCTGATGACGGGCCTGCGCGTCGTGGTCTCGACCGGCCGCCCGCCGAGCTACCCGCGCGCCATGGCGCGCGCGCTGCTGGGAGTCACGGGCATCGCCCTCGCGGGCGCGTTCCTGGTCCCGATGGCCTTCGATCCCGCCCGCCGTACGCTGCACGACCGGCTGTTCCGCACGCGCGTCGTCCGCAGCTGAAGCCGACGCAGTATCATCCCGGAATGCAGCGCGCGATCGACGCCGGTGCGAAGCTCGTCGCGACCGGCCTCGGCAGCGGCTACTCGCCCTTCGCCCCCGGAACCGCGGGCTCGCTCGTCGGGCTCGCGCTGTTCCTGCCGCTCGCGGGCCGGGCCTGGCCCACGCAGCTCGCGGCCGTCGTGGCGGTCACGCTGCTGGGGACGCTGGCCGCGGCGCGCGTGGCGCGCCTGCTGGGGCGCAAGGACCCGGGGCTGGTGGTGGTGGACGAGGTGGCGGGGCAGTGGATCACGTTCGTGGCGCTGCCCTTCACGCCCGTGACCGCGCTTGTGGGGTTCCTGCTGTTCCGGGTGATGGACATCTTCAAGCCGTGGCCGGCGCGCGACCTCGAGCGGCTGCCCGGCGGAGTCGGCATCATGGCCGACGACGTCGCGGCCGGGATCTACGCGCACCTGCTGCTGCGGGCCGGGCTCGCGGTCTGGCCCGTGGTGTGAATCGGTGAAGGCCGAGCTGTTGGCGATCGGCAGCGAGCTGCTCGGCCCGCTGCGGTCCGAGACCAACTCGCTGTGGCTGACCGAGCGGCTGCTCGACGCCGGGATCGAGGTCGCGGCGCGCGCCACGCTCGCCGACGACGCGGCGCTGCTCGAGTCGGCGTTCCGCGCGGCGCTCTCGCGCGCGGACGTCGTGATCGCCACCGGCGGGCTCGGTCCCACTGCGGACGACCTGACGCGCGAGGCCGCCGCCGCCGCCACGGCGCGCGGCCTGCGCCGAGACCCGGCGATCGTCGAGGGTCTGCGCGCGCGCTTCGCGCGCTACGGCCGCCCCATGTCCGACACCAACCTGAAGCAGGCCGACGTGATCGAAGGCGCCGAGGCGCTCGCGAACGCGCGCGGCACGGCCCCGGGCCAGCTGCTCGAGCACGAGGGCCGCACGATCGTGCTGCTGCCCGGCCCGCCCGGCGAGATGAAGCCCATGTTCGACGAGCAGGTGCTGCCGCGGCTGCGGGCCCGCGCCGGCGAGTCGCGCGTCGTGCGCCGGAGGGTGCTGCGGATCGCGGGCATGCCCGAGAGCGGCGTCGACGAGGTGGCGGCGCCCATCTATTCGCGCTTCGACAACCCCAAGACCACGATCCTCGGCGCGCCCGGGCAGGTGGAGCTGCACCTGGTGGCCGAGGGCGACGGCGAGGAGGACGCGGAGCGTCGGATCGCGGAGCTCGCGGGCCTGCTGCGCGAGGCGCTTCCCGGGCGGATCTTCAGCGAGGACGGCCGCGAGTTGCCGCGCGTCGTGGTGGACCTGCTGCGCGAGCGCTCGCTCAGCCTCGCGCTCGCCGAGTCCTGCACCGGCGGCCTGCTCTCGGCACGCGTGACGGAGGTCCCGGGGGCGAGCGCCGTCCTCGACCGCGCCGTCGTCAGCTACGCCAACCGCTCCAAGGTCGAGGAGCTCGGGGTGGACCCGGGGCTCCTCGAGCGGCACGGCGCCGTCTCGGAGGAGGTCGCCGCGGCCATGGCCGCGGGCGTGATGGCGGCGGCCCGCAGCGACGTCGGCGTCGGCATCACCGGCATTGCCGGCCCCGATGGCGGCACGAGCGACAAGCCGGTGGGCCTGGTCTACGTGGCGATCTGCGGCGCGGCCGGGACGCGGGTGAGGCGCAACCACTTCCCGGGCGGGCGCGAGCTCGTCCGGCAGCAGGCGACCCAGGTCGCCCTCGAGATGCTGCGGCGCGGCCTGCTCGCCCTTCCGCCGCTGTGAGCGGGGACGGCAGCGTCCGCGCGTTCGTCGCGCTCGAGCTCGGCGAGCCGCTGCGCCAGGCCCTCGGCGAGCTGCAGCAGCGGCTCGGTCCGACGCTCGGCGCGATCAGGCTCGTGAAGCCCGAGGGCATCCACCTCACCTTGCGCTTCCTGGGCCAGACAAGTCCGGAGCAGGTCCGGGCGCTCGGACCGCCGCTCGCCGCTGCCGCCCGCGCCTGCCCCCGTCTCGAGGCGCGCGTCAGGGGTGTCGGCACATTTCCCGACCGCGGGAGGCCGGGCGTGCTCTGGGTTGGCGTGGAGCTGCCGCCTGAGGCGTTGGAGCTGCAGCGCACCTGCGAGCGTGCGGCCTTGGCGGCGGGCTTCGCCGCCGAGGAGCGACCGTTTCGCGCCCACCTGACGCTCGGCCGCTGGCGCGAGCGCGCGCCGCGCCCCGCGCTGCCCGAGACCGACCTCGGGCCCACTCAGCTTCACTCGCTCGTGCTCTTCCGCAGCGAGACGGCGCCGGCCGGCGCGGTCTACACGCCGCTCGCGCGCTTCGCGCTCGGACGCTAGATGCGAAACGGCGCTCTCTGAGCCGCTCCGTCGCTCCGTCCTGCGTTTCCGGATCCTGCCGGATCGCGGGCTATACTGCGCGCGCCCGCTCATGGCTGTGGCACTCGGCGTGACCCTGACCGCGTACCTGATCGGGTCGATCCCGTTCAGCTACATCGTCGCGCGTGCGTTCGGCGTGGCCGACGTGCGGCGCGTCGGCAGCGGCAACGTGGGGGCCACCAACGTGCTGCGCAACGCCGGCAAGCCCGCGGGTGCCGTGGCGCTCGGCCTCGACGTCGCCAAGGGCGCGCTGGCCGTGGCCCTGGCGCTGCGCCTGGCGCCGGGCGACGCCGTGCTGCCGGCGATCGCCGCGGCGGTCGCCGTGGTGGGCCACGTCTACCCGGTGTGGCTGGGCTTTCGCGGCGGCAAGGGGGTTGCGACCGGCCTCGGCGCCTTCGCCGTGCTGGAGCCGGCGGCCGCGCTCATCGCGCTGCCGATCTTCGGCCTGGCCGTCGCGACCACGCAGCTCGCCTCGCTCGGTTCGGTCGTGGGCGCCGCGAGCCTCGCCGGGCTCGTGCTCTTCTTCCGCGGCCTCGACCCGGTCGCGATCTCCGCGCTCGCGTCGGCGGCGCTGATCGTCTTCAAGCACCGCTCCAACCTGCGGCGGATCCTGGAAGGCACCGAGCGGCGGCTCGGCTCGGACGGCGGGGCGCGCGCGTGAGGCTCTCGGTCCTCGGCGGGGGGTCGTGGGGCACGGCGCTCGCCGCCCACGCGGTGAGCGCGGGCCACGAGCTGCGGATCTGGGTGCGCTCCCCCGGAATCGCAGCCTCGCTCAACGACCGGCGCGAAAACCCCGCGTACCTGCCGGGAGTCGAGCTGCCCGCGGGCCTGCGGGCCACGACGAGCCTCGGCGAGGCCGTCACGGACGCCGAGCTGGCGATCGTGGCGGTGCCCTCGGAGTATTGCCGCGAGATCTACCGGCAGGCCGGGCCCCACCTGCCCAAGGGGGCCTTGCTGGTGTCCGCCACCAAGGGGCTCGAGACGGACACACTGCGGCGGATGACCGAGGTGGCGGCGTCCGAGGCGCCGGGCCACCCGCTCGCGGTGCTCTCGGGACCCTCGTTCGCCCTCGAGGTGGCGAAGGCACTGCCCACGGCCGTGGTCGTCGCGTCCCACGACCATGCGGAAGCCGAGCGCGTGCAGCGGGCGCTCGCGACGCGCGCGTTCCGCGTTTACTCGAGCGAGGACGTGGTGGGCGTCGAGGTCGCGGGGGCGGTCAAGAACGTGATCGCGATCGCGGCGGGGATCGTCGACGGGCTCGGTTACGGCCACAATACCGTGGCGGCGCTCGTGACCCGCGGCCTCGCCGAGATCTCGCGCCTCGCGGTGGCGCTCGGCGGGCGTCCCGACACCCTCGCCGGCCTGGCGGGCCTGGGCGACCTGGTGCTCACCTGCACCGGCGGTCTCTCGCGCAACCGCATGGTCGGCCAGCGGCTCGGCCGCGGCCAGAGCCTCGCCGAGGCCTGCGCAGGGATCCACCCCGAGGGCGTGCGAACGACGCTCGCGGCCGTGGCGCTCGCCGACCGGCATGCGATCGACCTGCCGATAGCCCGGCAGATGAAGGCTGTGCTCCACGAGGGCAAGGCTCCGCGCGAGGCCCTCGAGGAGCTGATGCTGCGCCGCCTCAAAAGGGAGTAAACTACTCTCGTTGAGGGGCTTGGCTGCGCTAACGCGGCGGGAGCGATGTACCGGCTGACCTATCTGGACGGCGAAACCCCGCAGAGCTTCACGTTCGCCTCCGGCGACGTGGTCATTGGCCGCTCCCCCGAGTGCCAGATCGTGCTGCGCGATTTCGGCATCTCGCGCAATCACGCCAAAGTCGTCGTCGGCGAGGCCGGCGACGCCCGCATCATGGACCTCAAGTCCAAGAACGGCACGCAGGTGAACGGCGTGCAGGTGGTCGAGGCGCCGCTGCGAGACGGCGACCGCATCCTGCTCGGGAAGTTCGAGCTGACGTTCAGCAAGGCGCTCGAGAGCAAGGTCGTGCTCGACGACGCCAAGCCGCTCTCCGAGGAAGCGGGCACGATCATTCGCTCGGTGGGTGAGCTGTCGCGCCTGCTCACCGGGGCCGGCGCCGCGGTCGGCAAGACCCCCGCCGACGCGAAGAAGCCGGCGCCGGTCGACGTCCAGGAGATCGAGAAGTCGAACCGGATCCTGAAGGTGCTCACCCAGGTGGCCGAGACGCTGATCGCGGTGCGGCCGGTCGAGGAGGTGCTGCACCAGGTGATGGACATCGTGTTCGAGCACATGCCGGCCGACCGCGGCTTCCTGATGCTCGAGGACGAGGAGATCGCCGAGAAGCTGGTGCCGATGGTGGTGAAGCACCGCACCACCGGGGGCAGCGAGGGGCGCATCACGGTCTCGAAGACGATCGCCGACCGCGTGATGCACGACCGCGTCTCGATCCTGACCTCCGACGCGATGGTCGACCCGCGCTTCGGCGCCGGCGACTCGATCCGCTTCCACGGCATCAGGAGCGCCATGTGCGCGCCGCTGTGGAACAAGGACCAGGTGATCGGGATCATCCACGTGGACTCGCCGATGCTCACCAACTGCTTCACGGTGAACGACCTCGACCTGCTGACGGCGCTCGCGAACTACGCGGCCGTCGCGGTCGAGCGCGCGCGGCTCAACCAGAAGATCCTGGCGGAGGAGAAGAAGCGCGAGCGGCTCGGCCGCTTCCTGTCGCCGCAGGTGGCGAACCGGATCCTGGCCCAGAAGGACACGCACGGCGGCGCGGAGCTCGGCGCGCCCGAGGTGCGCGAGGTGAGCGTGCTGTTCGCCGACATCTGCGGCTTCACCTCGATGTCCGAGACGATGAGCCCGTCGCTCGTCTCGCTGCTGCTCAACGACTACCTCTCGCGCATGACCGACGTGATCTTCAAGTACGAGGGCACGCTCGACAAGTACATAGGCGACGCGATCATGGCCGTGTTCGGGGCTCCGCTCGACATGCCGGACCACGCCCAGCGCGCGATCCGGGCCGCGCTCGAGATGCAGGAGCGCCTCGCCGAGTGGAACGCCGAGCGCAAGGAGGGCGCCCCGGAGCTGCGCATCCGCATTGGGATCAACTCCGGCAACGCGGTGGCCGGCGAGATCGGCAGCATCAACAAGAAGGAGTACACCGTGCTCGGCGACACGGTGAACACCGCGAGCCGGCTCGAGAGCTCGGTCGCCAAACCGGGCACGGTGGTGATCGGCTCGAACACGCTGGCTTTCGTCGAGGGCCTGTTCGAGTACCGCTCGCTCGGGACCTTCAAGGTGAAGGGCAAGGCGCTGGAAGTCCCCGCCTACGAGGTGCTGAAGGCGAAGTCGGATCCCGACGCGTCTTCGCCTTCCCTGGCGGAGGCCTGACCCGATGGCGGAGAAGGCCCCAGCCAACCGCCGCGGCCGCATCCTCTTCTCGATCCTGGGCCTGCTGCTCGGGGTGGGCGTGCTGCCGCTCGTGTGGACCTCCTACCGCCTGGTGACGCGGAGCCGCGAAGACCTCGAGGTGAGCCTGAAGGAGACGCAGATCGCCAAGGCCAAGACGCTGGCCCGGCAGGCGGAGCTCTACGTCCGCAGCGCCCACTCGCAGATCGTCACGATCGCCCGCACGCTCGAGCTGGACGCGGGCCGGGTCCCGTTCGCCGAGCGCGTCACGCAGCTCAACAAGCAGAAGGCGCTCGCGCCGTACCTCGAGGGTGACGAGGCGAAGCGCCTCGTGTACCTGGGGGTCGTCGACACCGGGGGCATCGCCGCGCTCGCGGGCCTGGACCTCCGGGACCCCAAGCTGCAGGAGCAGCTGCAGGAGGGCTTCCTGCGCGGGCAGAACGGCACCAGCATGATCTCGGTGCCGGTCGTGTCGGACTCGCTCCAGGAGCCGGTGATCATCATCGGCGAGCCGGTGAAGTGGGAGGGTCGCGTGCTGGGCGTCGTGCTCGGTGTCGCCAGCCTGCAGCCGCTGCGCGAGATGACGACCGAGAGCGGCGGCGACTCCGAGGTGTTCCTGATCGACAACCGCGGGCGCATCGTGGCGCACTCCGACCCCGCCCAGCCGCTCGCCGCCGACGTCTCGCAGCTGCCGATCGTGGCCGAGTTCCTGCACGGGCAGCAGAAGACGGGCGGCACCGTCAGCTTCGAGCTGCCCGCGGAGGGCGGCCCCAAGGCGATGGTCGGCACCTTCATCCCGCTCTCGGACGAGTCGGGCTGGGGCGTCGTGGTGCAGACCGACGAGGACACCGCGTATCGGACCGCGATCTCGCTGCGGGACCAGTCCTTCAAGACGGTCGCGCTCGTGGGCGCGCTGGCCGTCGTGCTCGGCACGCTGTTCGCAGGCGAGATCAGCCGGCCGGTGCAGAAGCTGGCCGAGGGCGCGCGCCGGCTCGCGGGCGGCGACTACGGCACGCGCGTGAGCGTGCGCAGCCACAACGAGGTCGGGATCCTGGCCGACGCCTTCAACCAGATGGGCGAGGAGATCCAGAAGGCGATCGAGGAGATCCGCAGGCGCGCCGAGGAGAACGAGGAGCTGTTCATGGGGTCGATCCGCATGCTCGCAAACGCGATCGACGAGAAGGACCCCTACACGCGCGGCCACTCGGAGCGCGTCGCGTACTACTCCGCCTGCGTCGCGAAGCACCTCGGCATGACGGCGGAGGAGGTGGGCCGCGTGCACTTGTCGGGCATCATCCACGACGTCGGCAAGATCGGGATCGAGGACAAGATCCTGCGCAAGGCGGCGGCGCTCACCGACGAGGAGTACGAGATCATGAAGCAGCACCCGATGAAGGGGGAGCACATCCTCGACGCGGTGCCGCTGCTCAAGCAGAAGGCGGGCGACGGGCTGATGCACCACGAGAACGTGGACGGCAGCGGCTACCCTGACGGGCTCCGCGGCGAGCAGATCCCGCTCCTGGGCCGCATCGTCAGCGTGGCCGACGCCTTCGACGCCATGACCACCGATCGGCCCTACTCGAAGGCCATGACCTTCGAGGCCGCCCTGGCGCGGCTGCGTTTCCTGGCCGGCAAGAAGTTCGATGCGGCCTGCGTCGACGCCATGGAGCGCGCGGCGCACCTGGGCGACCTGACGCCGCAGAAGGCGCGGCGCGTGTCGGTCGACGCGCGCCGTACCCCCGCCTACGCGTTGCGGTGAGGCGCCCGCGTGTCCCCGACCCGATCGAGGAGGTGCTCGTCATGACCG
>CAZMRX010000218.1:0-832 GCA_964568755.1 uncultured Acidobacteriota bacterium
ACAGGATGCCGTTCGAGACGTGCATCCCGTAGCTCTCGCGGTAGTTGATCGCGAGCCAGTGCCCGTAGACCTTGGAGACGCCATAGGGCGAGCGCGGGTGGAAGGGTGTCTTCTCCGTCTGCGGGTTCTCCTGCACCAGGCCGAACATCTCGGAGCTTCCAGCCTGATAGACGCGCGCCTCGAGCCCGAGATCGCGCACGGCGTCGAGCAGGCGCAGCACGCCGAGGGCCGTGACGTCGGTCGTGTACTCGGGCATCTCGAACGAGACCTTGACGTGGCTCTGCGCGGCGAGGTTGTAGACCTCGTCCGGCTGGAGCGCCTCCAGCGCCCGCGCCAGGCTGTTCGAGTCGACGAGGTCGCCGTAGTGCAGCACGAGCCGGTCGCGGACGTGGTCGATGCGCCAGGTGTTGAAGGAGCTGCTGCGGCGCACGAGGCCGTGAACCTCGTAGCCCTTGTCGAGCAGCAGCTCGGCCAGGTAGCTGCCGTCCTGGCCGGTGATTCCCGTGATGAGCGCCTTCTTCGCCATGGGAGCGACTGTATCGCGCGAGTCGCGTTACGGCAAAGCGACGGGTGGACGGGAACGGCCAACGGACGAGCGGACCAACGAATCAGGAGAAGGGCGACACAACGGAAGACCGACGAGGAAACTGGAGGGGCCAAGGGATTGGCCGACGGACGGAAACGGATCGCCGACGAAGGAGCTGGAAGGGGGGCCAAAGGACTGGCGGGAGAGCAGCGGGGGGGGGGCTAGGCCCCCCCACCCCCCCCCCAAAAAAAGGCCGGGTACCCACCCCGGCCCCGGGCGGGCGGGGCGCGCCGGGTGGCACCACAC
>CAZMRX010000218.1:842-9106 GCA_964568755.1 uncultured Acidobacteriota bacterium
GGAGGTTGGTGGTGGTTGGGGGGCAATTGGAGTGGGGGGTGTGCTGGGGGGGGGCATCTCGCCCCCCCGAGCCCCCCAAGAAAAAGGGGCCGCTTCCCGACCGGGGCCTCGTTCGGGCGACGCTCGACGGGTCCGACCAGAGCTCCCTCCAAACCCTGACCGATCCCGAAGCGCCGTCGATTCGCTGCAGCGTCCGGTCGAGGAGGCGACCCCTCCTTCGGCAGCCGTAAGATGCACACGCCGCGCCAGTCGTACGCGCAGGTCGCAAGTGCTTATCGACCAGCAGCTTCAGGGAACATGGTCAGGACGGGTCGGACGCGTTCTGTGACGGGCTCGCAACGTCGGATTATCCAAAGCGCAACGCTCAGCGCCCTCGCCTCGTAGCGCCGATTCCGAGCGACTTCATCTTGCGGTAGAGGTTCGTGCGCTCGATGCCGAGTTCCTTGGCGGTGTTGCCTAGGTTGCCGCGGTTCGCGGACAGGCGCTCGAGGATGTACTGGCGCTCGAAGCGCGACCGGGCGATCTTCAGCGGCAGCGCCGCGCCGTCCTCGCCGTTCTGCGGCGCCGTCATGTGCAGCGCTTCCATCACGTCGCGGTGGCTCACGGCGTCGCGCGCCACGATCACCGCCAGCCGCTCCATCAGGTTGCGCAGCTCGCGCACGTTGCCGCGCCAGGGCAGCTGGGAGAGGAACTCGACGGCCCGCGGCGCGAGGCGCTTGGGCTTGAAGCCGTTCTCCACGCTCGCGAGCCGAATGTAGTGCTCGGCCAGGAGCGGCACGTCCTCGCGCCGCGCCCGCAGCGGCGGCAGCCCGATGTTGACGACGTTGAGGCGGTCGTAGAGATCGTCGCGAAAGCGCCCCTGCTCGATCTCCTCGAGCAGGTTCTTGCTCGTCGCGGCCAGGACGCGCACGTCCACCGCGCGCTGCCGGGAGCTGCCGACCGGCGTGAGCTGGCCCTCCTGCAGCACGCGCAGCAGCTTCGCCTGCATCACCAGGCCCATGTCTCCGATCTCGTCGAGGAACAGCGTGCCCCCGTCGGCCGTCTCGAAGGTGCCCTTGCGGTCCGAGACGGCGCCGGTGAAGGCCCCCTTGACGTGGCCGAACATCTCGCTCTCGACGAGCTCGGCCGGCACCGCGGCGCAGTTCATCTGCACGAAGGGCTTGTCGCGCCGGGGCGACAGGGCGTGGATCGCCCGCGCCACCAGCTCCTTGCCGGTCCCGCGCTCGCCCGAGATCAGCACCCGCGCCCGCGTCGGCGAGACCATGTCGACCAGCTGGTAGACGCGCTGCATCGCGTCCGAGCGGCCCACCATGCCGTAGCGCGCCCCGTCGGCGCCCTTCTCCGCGGCGCCCCCCTCGCGCGACGGCATCGGCGCGAGCGCCCGGTCGAGCACGTCGTAGAGCCGCTCGCGAGCCACGGGCTTCTCGATGTACTCGGCCGCGCCGAGGCGCATGGCCTCGACCGCGTCGGTCACGCTGCCGTAGCCGGACACGACCACGACCGGGGTCACCGGCGAGCGCCGCTGCAGCTCGCGCAGCACGTCGAGGCCGGTGCCGTCGGGCAGCTTCAGGTCGAGCAGCACCGCCGCCGGCCGCTTCTCGCCGAAGACCCGCAGCCCCTCGCCCACCGAGGCGGCCCCGAGCGTCCGGTAGCCGCGCGCCGCGAGCATGTCGAGGCAGATCTGGCGGAGCGCGTCGTCGTCGTCGATCACGAGCACGAGCGGACGGTCTGCGACACCCATGGTGGCGGCGGATGCTATCATCGTGTTCCATGAAGCGACAAGGCTCGCGGACCTTGCTACTGGCCCTCGTGCTCGCGCTCCCTGGGCCAGGCTGCGATTTCCAGAAGGACCCGGTCGAAGGACCCTCGGCGGTTCAGCCGGTGCGCTTCGTCACGATCAAGGTCGAGTACCGCCAGCCGCAGGGCTGCCAGAACAACGAGAACACATGCGACGCCCGCGTGGTCTTCTTCGGCAGCTGGATGAAGCCGCGCAGCGCCAGCTACGAGGGCGACCAGGTCCTGCTCGACACGCGCTTCGGCCCGAACTTCTGGGAGGGCATCATCCAGAACGTGCCGGTGAACTGGCCGCCGAACGACTTCCCCCACTACGTGCGCGTCTACGACCCGCACCTCCAGGCCACGTCCTCGGGCGGGGTCACCGCGGCGCGCCTGATCGTGGGCGGACAGATCATCACCGAGTACGACGCGCCGGGGACGCCGCAGGAGAGCGGGCTCATCTACGTGGACGACAACGGCGTCGGCCGCAGCCCGAATTGAAGCCGAAGCCGCCTCGGTACGAGGGCGCCGCTACCTGCCCCTGACGTCTCGAACGCGGCTCTCCAGCTCGGCGAGTCGCGCCGCCTGGGGTGAGGCGGGGTCCACCGTGTAGCGGCGCGCGTCCTTGAGCCGCGCCTCCGCCGCCACGTACTGCAGGTCGCGCAGGTGCGCCGCGGCCGCCTGCAAGTGGATCTCGGCCATCTTCAGCTTGGTTGCGACGTCGTCGGGCTTCCAGATCAGCGCCTGGGCGTACTGCGCGAGCGCGGCCTCCGGCTTGCCCGCCGGGCCCGCCAGGAAGTCCCCGTAGCGCACGAGCAGCGCGGGGTCCTCGCGGCGCCGCCGCACCAGCTCCTGGAACGCGGCGTCGGCCTCCCCCGGGCGTCCGGCGCGCGCGGCGAAGTCGATCAGGCCCTCGGCTGCCTTGGTGCCGGCGAGGTCCGCTTGCAGGGCGTCTCCGTAGGCGCGCAGCACGCGCTCGACGAGCGGGTCGGGAGGCGGCACGGGCGCGCCGGGGCGGGGCCGGGGCGCCGCGGCCACCGCCTGCAGCGCGTGCGGCGCAAGCAGCTCCGCGATCGCGACCTGGGCGTCTACGAAGATCGGGCGTGCCGCCACGGCGCGCTCGTAGGCCGAGAGCGCGCGCTGCTCCTCCGGCTTGAGCCGTGCCGCGCCGGCCGGCGCGCCCGGGACCGGCGTTGGAACCGGGGCCGACGCCGCCTTGCCGGCCCACGCGCGGCCGGCGAGATACGCCGCGTCGGGGTCCGCCCCTTCCCCGACGCGCGCGAGCACGTCGTCGTAGCGGCCTTCGGCCAGCAAGGCACGCGCCTCGGCGAACGGGTCGGCCGGCGCGTCGGCGCCCGGGCCGCCCTGGCCACCGCACCCCGCGGCCACGATCAGCGCCAGCGCGGCCGCGGCGCGCCGGCGGCTCACGGCTGCGCGGGCCCGGCGCCCTTCTGGCGCAGCTTCTCGATCGCGCGATTGGCGCGGTCGGCCACGCGCGAGTTCGGGTCGGCCAGCAGCGGCGTGAGCTTCGAGGACGCGTTCGTGTCCCCGAGGTCGGCGAGCAGGTCGCACACGGCCCCGCGCACGCCCGGGTCGCGGTCGTTCAGGTAGACGTAGAGGTCGGGAGCGATGGTCGGCCCGAGCTCCATCAGCAGGTCGCGCGCGTGCCCGGCCGTGCTGCCGCTCCCCCCGAGCGCCAGCACCAGCGAGTCCAGGAAGGCGCGGTCGCCCAGCCGCGCGATCGCGAACGCGTACGCGATGCGCACGTCGCCGTTCTTCTCGCGCTGGAAGTCGGTCTTGAACGCCGGCAGCATCGAGGGCGTCGCGATCCGGGCGAGCCCCTCGACGGCCAGCTGGCGCTGCTCCGGGTCGTTGGAGAACAGCAGCTCCCGGTAGAGATCGCCCTGCGCCGGGTCGCCCGTGCGCGCGAGCGACGCCAGCACGCGCGTGCCCAGCTCCCGCCGCCGGTGCTGCACGAACATCTCCCGCAGCGCCGGCCCCGCCTCGTGAACGCGCAGCACGCCGATCGACTGCAGCGCCCGGTTCCGGACGGTCGTGTTCGAGTCGGCCAGCAGCGGGATCAGCGCGCGGCCCTCCTCGGCGGTGGCGCACTTGCCGAGCGCCGTCGCCGCAGCCGCGCGCACCTCCCCCGCCGGGTCCCCGAGCGCCTTCACCAGGTCCGGGATCGAGCTGCCGCCGCCGAGGATCCCGATCGCGTACGCCGAGTTGGCCCGCACTGCCGTCTTCTCGTCGGCTCCCAGCACCTTCGACAGCCCGCGGAACACGGACGCCTCGACGACGGTGTAGGGCGGCACGGACGAGCGCTCGTACTCGTCGGAGAACGTCTCCAGGAAACGGCCCACCGGGCCGGTGCGGTCGCGCTCGGTGTAGATCTCCACGAGCGCCGAGATCGACTCGTCGCGCACCGTCGCATCGCCGTCCTGGAGCGCCGTCACCAGCGCCGGGACGCCGGAGAGGTCGCGCAGCGCGCAGAGCGAGCGGACCACCTCGAGGCGCACCTTCTGCTCCGGGTCGCGTACCAGGGCGGAAACCGGGGCCACCGCCTCGCGCCGCCGGCTCTCGCCGAGCTTGCGCGCGGCCTCCTGCCGCGTGCGCGCGGTCGGCGACTTGAGGTTAGCAACCAGGTCGTCGAAAGTCTCCTGCGCGCCCGCCGGTGCAGCCCCGACGAGGACACCGAGCCCGAGAGCCGTGACCCAACGCGACATTCTCATGATCGTCGATGATAGCAGATGACCGCCCGCGCCCGCGGGCGGTCGGCTCAGGCGGTCGCGCCCTCGACGCGCTCGAGCGCCGCTCGCAGGTAGCGCGCCGTGTGCCCGCGCCCGTGCGCCGCGAGCGCCTCCGGGGTGCCCTGGAACACGAGCTCGCCGCCCGCGGCGCCGCCCTCGGGCCCGAGGTCGATCACCCAGTCGGCCTGCTTGATCACGTGCAGGTTGTGCTCGATCACGATCAGCGTGGCGCCGCCGTCGAGCAGCCGCTGCAGCGCGTTCAGCAGCTCGTCCACGTCGCCCAGGTGCAGGCCGGTCGTCGGCTCGTCCAGCACGTACAGCACGCGCGGGCCCGGGCGCCGCAGCAGGTGCGCCGCCAGCTTCACGCGCTGCGCTTCGCCGCCCGAGAGCGTGCTCGCCGCCTGTCCGAGCCGCAGGTAGCCGAGCCCGATCTGCTCCAGCACCTTCAGCCGCCGCACCACCCGGTGCTGCCCGGTGAACAGCTGCAGCGCCTCGTGCACCGTCGTCTCGAGCACCTGGTCGATCGAGCGCGAGCGCCACTTGACCTGCAGGATCGGCGCCCGGTAGCGGCGCCCGCCGCACGCCTCGCACACCAGCCAGGCGTCGGCCAGGAACTGCAGGTCGACGCGCACGCGCCCGTCGCCCGCGCACGCCTCGCAGCGGCCGCCCGGCATGTTGAACGAGAAGTCCGAGGCGGCGAGGCCGAGCCGCCGCGCCTCGGGCGTGGCGGCGAACAGCTCACGGATCGCGTCGAACGCCTTCACGTAGGTGACCGGGTTCGAGCGCGGGGTGCGGCCGATCGGCGACTGGTCCACGATCTCGATCTCGTCGACGTACTCGACGCCCTCGACGACGGGCGCACCGCGCTCGTTGCCGCCGCGGCGTCGCCGCAGCCGCGCGCAGAGCACGTCGTGGACCAGCGTCGACTTGCCCGAGCCCGACACGCCGGTCACGACGGTGAAGGCGCCGAGCGGGAAGCGGGCGTCGAGCGCCTTCAGGTTGTGCAGCCCGGCGCCGCGCACGTTCAGGAACAGGCCGTTGCCCCGCCGGCGTCGCGCCGGCACCGGGATGCGCAGGTCCCCGCGCAGGTACTTGGCCGTCAGGCTCCGGGGCTCGCGCACCAGCGCCTCGGTCTCCCCCTGGTAGACGACACGCCCGCCGTGGTCGCCGGCGCCGGGGCCGAGGTCGATCACGTGGTCGGCGGCCTCGACGAGAGCCGTGTCGTGCTCGACGACCACCACCGTGTTGCCCTGGTCGCGCAGCGCGCGCAGGATCCCGATCAGGCGCTCGGTGTCGCGCGGGTGCAGGCCGACCGACGGCTCGTCGAGCACGAACAGCGTGCCGACGAGCCCGGTGCCGAGCGCCGCCGCGAGCGCGATCCGCTGCGACTCGCCCCCCGACAGGCTCGCCGACGCGCGGTCGAGGGCCAGGTAGTCGAGTCCGACGTCCTCGAGGAACTGCAGGCGTCGGTCCACCTCGTGGAGCACACGGGCGGCGATCGTCCGCTCGGCCTCGGCCAGCTCGAGGCTCCCGAGGAAACGCCGCGCCTCCCCCACCGGCATCGCCGAGAGGTCGCGGATCGACCGGCCGCCGAGCGTCACGCGCAGCGCCTCGGGACGAAGCCGCGCGCCCGCGCAGGCGGGGCACTCCTGGTAGCCGCGGTAGCGCGCCAGGAACGCGCGGACCTGGACCCGGTACTTGCGCCCCTCGAGCCAGCGGAAGAAGCCGAGCACGCCCGAGAAGTCCTCGTCCCCCTCGAGCACGAGGCGGCGGTGGGACTCGTCGAGGAACGACCAGGGCACGTCGAGCGGGATGCCGCGGCGGCGGGCGAAGCGCCGCAGCTGGGCCTGCAGGTTCTTGTAGTGCGGCTTGTTCCAGGGCTCGATCGCGCCCGACCCGAGGCTCTTGTGCTTGTCGGGCACCACCAGGTCGAGGTCCACCTCGATCAGGTTGCCGAAGCCGTGGCAGGCGGGACACGCGCCGAAGGGGTTGTTGAAGGAGAACAGCCGCGGCTGCGGCTCGATGGCCGGCCGCTCGCAGCGCGCGCACTCGAAGCGCTCCGAGACGCGGAGCGGCTCGAGGCCCGCCCGCTCCACGAGCGCACGGCCGCCCCCCTCGCGCAGCGCCGTCTCGAGGGACTCGACGATCCGGCTGCGGTCCGCCTCGCGCACCACCAGGCGGTCGACCAGCACCAGCGCGTCCCCTGGCGCGGGCCTCTCCCCGAGGTCGACCGTCTCGAGCACCTCGCCTCCCACGAGCAGCCGCGCGAAGCCGCGCTTGCGCAGCGCCGCGAGCGCCGCCGGCGCGTAGGGCCCGCCTGCGGCGTGGGGCTCGGGCGGGCGGAAGCCCACCTGGATCCGGCTGCCCTCCGCGTCGCGCAGCAGCCGCTCCGCCGCGAGCGCCGGCGAGTCGCGCCTGACCTCCCCGCCGCACGCGTCGCACACGACGCGCCCCGCCCGCGCGAACAGCAGCCGCAGGTGGTCGTGGATCTCGGTCGCGGTCGCCACCGTGGAGCGCGGGCTGCGCGAGAGCGTTCGCTGCCGGATCGCGATCGCCGGACAGATCCCGGAGACCTCCTCCACGCGCGGCTTCTCCATGCGCTCGAGGAACTGGCGGGCGTAGGAGGAGAGGCTCTCGACGTAGCGCCGCTGCCCCTCGGCATACAGCGTGTCGAATGCCAGGCTGCTCTTGCCCGAGCCCGAGACGCCGGTGATCACCACCAGCTTGCGGGTGGGGATGGTGACGTCGATCCCCTTCAGGTTGTGGACGCGGACTCCCTTGAGGACGATGTCGGCGGGCATCTTAAACGGCTATCGTACCACGCAGCCCGGGGCCCGCTCCCCCCGCTCGCGTGCCACCGGGCGCGCCAGCGCGCGAGCCGGCGCTCAGTGCTGGGCCCGCAGCTCCGGCGCGGCTTCCTGGGCGAGCTGCTTCTCCCGGGCGCGCTCGGCCACGAACGTCTTCGGGTCGCGCAGCAGCACCTCGGCGCGCGGCATCAGCTCGAGCGCCTTCTTGATCTGCGGGTCCCAGGCGATGCTGCGCCGCCGCGCCTCGCCCTCGCTCACCACCTGGCGCAGCACCTCGTCCTCGATCAGCCGCACGATCGTGACCCGGTTCTGCTCGATGTCCGCCGGCGTGTACTTGAGCTTGCGCGTGTCCAGGTAGCCCTTGAACTCGGTGAGCACGGCCTCGTCGGCGCGGAAGTCCCTGGACACGATGCGCACCTTGCTCGACGCGGTGCGCGAGCGGGTCCCGGTGCCGGCGATCTCGGCCTGCCCGCTGCCCCGCTCCGCCTCGAAGCGGCGCGCGAAGCCCGTGAAGGCCTGGCGGCCGAGCAGGTAGTTGACGAACTTGGCCGGCGTCTCCGCCTCGATGCAGTAGTCGGGCGTGATGCCGTCGCCGCCGTAGACCTTGCGGCCCGAGTCGGTCAGCTTGGCCTCCCCGCTGCCCTGGCCGCAGGCCTTGCGGTCGCGCGCCGAGTAGTACTCGTCGAGCGAGGCCGAGACGTAGTCGCGCTGGATCGAGCGGCCCGAGGGGGTGTAGTAGCGCGCCGTCGTGAGCGCGAGCGCGTAGCCGCGCACGTTGCGCAGCGGCATGATCGTCTGCACCAGCCCCTTGCCGAAGGTGGTCTCGCCCACGATCAGCGCGCGGTCGTGGTCCTGCAGCGCCCCGGCCACGATCTCGCTCGCGCTCGCAGTCGTCGCCCTCGCCGGGACGGCACGCCGTCGTCTCGTTGAA
>CAZMRX010000219.1:0-9084 GCA_964568755.1 uncultured Acidobacteriota bacterium
TGTTAGGCACGCCGCCAGCGTTGATTCTGAGCCAGGATCAAACTCTCCAGTTAAACTCGTGACGCTTCCTTTCGGTCGCGCCCTTCGTACTGAAGATACTTCTTGGTCCTTAGCGAGTCTGAATCTCGCCGGAATCTACTTTCGTCTACCCAGTTTTCAAAGAGCCACCCCGTCGTCGGGGGAACCTGACCAGAATGCCAAAGTCGCGGCACCCCTGTCAAGCTTTTTTTGGCCTGTTTACAACTCCGGGTTCGTCTTGGGCCTTGCGAAGGGCGGGAACGACGGTGAGTCCGGACGGCAACTCGGTACGACCCCACTCTCACGGCTACGGCTCTAACGCACCCGGCAACAGAGGATACTAGTAGGCCCGTCAGGCCTTGTCAAGCCGCTCAGGCCGCCTCGATCCTCACGTGGCGCGCCGCGCCGACCGACAAGACGAAGCCCTCGCCGGGCGCCAGCACCACGTCCGCGCTCGGGTCGAGCGTCTCCCCGTCGCGGCGCACCGCGCGCTGGCGCAGCAGTCGCACCGCCTCGCCATTCGACTTGGCGAGGCCCGCGGCCACCACCAGCGCGTGGGGCTTGAGCGCGCCCGCCGCGACGCGCACCACGACGAGGTCGCTCGGCGCCCGGTGCTCCTGATGCACGCGGCGCCATTCGGCCTCGGCGGCCTGCGCGGCGGGAGCGCCGTGGAAGTCCGTCACGATGCGCCGCCCCAGGCCCATCTTCGAGGCCATCGGCCGGCCCGCGGCCCGCTCCGCATCGATCTCGGCCGGCAGGAGGTCGCTGAGCAGGGCGTAGTAGCGCCACATCAGCTCGTCCGAGATGCTCATCAGCTTGGCGTACATGACCTCGGGGGCGTCGGTGACGCCGATGTAGTTCCCGAGGCTCTTCGACATCTTCTGGACGCCGTCCGTCCCCTCGAGCAGGGGGGTCGTGAGCACCACCTGCGGCTCCAGGCCGTAGGCCGGCATGATGTCGCGGCCGACGTTGAGGTTGAAGAGCTGGTCCGTCCCGCCGAGCTCCACGTCGGCTTTCAGCGCGACGGAATCGTAGGCCTGGGCGAGCGGGTAGAGGAACTCGTGAACCGAGATCGCCTGGCCCGCATCGAAACGCTGGCGGAAGTCGCGGCGCTCGAGCATCCGCGCGACGTTGTAGGTCGCCGTCAGGCGGATCACGTCGTCCGCCGACAGCGGCCCGAGCCACTCGCGATTGAAGCGCACCTCGGTCCTCGTCGGATCGAGGATCTTGAAGACCTGCTGCTTGTAGGTCTCGGCGTTCGTCTCGATTTCCTCGCGCGAGAGCGGCGGCCGGGTCTTCGAGCGGCCGGTCGGGTCGCCGATCATGCCCGTGAAGTCGCCGATCACGAAGATCACGCGGTGGCCGAGGTCCTGGAAGTGCTTCATCTTCCGGATCAGGACCGTGTGCCCGAGGTGCAGGTCGGGCGCCGTCGGGTCGAAGCCGACCTTCACGGTGAGCGGGCGGCCGCGGGCGAGCTTGGCCTTGAGCGCGTCCGCGGTCACCACGTCGACGGTCCCGCTCGTCAGGCGGTCGAAGGCTTCCTGCTCGCTCAATCTCCCTCCACGATCGCGCGCCCTGCCGAGATCTTGACGCGCCCCTCCAGCATCGCACGCACCGCCCGCGGATAGATCCGGTGCTCCGCCTCCAGGATGCGCGCCGAGAGCGTCTCCTCGCTGTCGCCCGCGAGCACCGGCACGGCCGCCTGGGCCAGGATCGGCCCGGCGTCGAGCCGCTCGTCCACCAGGTGCACCGTGGCGCCGCTCAGCTTGACGCCGTGCTCGAGAGCCTGGCGCTGCGCGTGCAGGCCCGGGAAGGACGGCAGCAGCGCCGGGTGGACGTTCAGGATCCGGCCGGGAAAGGCCTGCACGAAGGCGCCCGACAACAGCCGCATGTAGCCGGCGAGGCAGACGAGCTCGACGTGGTGCGCCCGGAGGATCGCCGCCACCTCGGCGTCGAAGTCTTCGCGCGAGCGGCCGCGGTGGTCGCGAAAGGCCACGGGAATCCCGGCGCGGCGGGCCCGCTCCAGGCCGGGAGCGTCCTCGACGTTCGAGAAGACGACCCCGATCGCGCCCGGCCCCAGCTCGCCGCGGCGCGAGGCGTCGACGAGGGCCTGCAGGTTGGAGCCCCGGCCGCTGATGAGCACGCCGATCGTCGTCATGTCCCGCCCGCTCGGGAGGCCCGGGGCGCCTCCCGTCACTCCTCCCAGGAAACCCCCGAGCCCCGCACCACGGAGCCGATCACGAAGCTCGTCTCGGAGCGCCGCTCGAGCGAGTGCTCGACGTCGTGGAGGTCCTGGGGCGAGACGACGACCACCATGCCGATGCCCATGTTGAAGGTCCGCGCCATCTCGTCGTCGGAGACGGCGCCGCCCTTCTGGATCAGCCGGAACAGCTGCGGCACGTCCCAGGAGCCGCGGCGCAGGACGGCTCCGAGGCCGTCGGGCAGCACGCGCGGGATGTTGCCGGCGAAGCCGCCGCCCGTGATGTGGACGAGCGCCCGCAGCTTGTCGCGGGCCAGGAGCGGCTCGAGCGCCGCCAGGTAGCTGCGGTGCGGCGCCAGGAGCGCCGCGCCGACCGTGGTGCCGAGCTCGGGGAGCTCGGTCGAGACGCGGTGGCCGAGCGTCTCGAACAGCACCTTGCGCGCGAGCGAGTAGCCGTTCGTGTGCAGGCCCAGCGAGGGCAGCCCCAGCAGCACGTCGCCCTCGCGCACGCCGCGCGGCAGCGCCTTGTCGCGCTCGACGACGCCGACGATGAAGCCGGCGAGGTCGTAGTCGTCCTCCGCGTAGGTGCCGGGCATCTCCGCCGTCTCGCCGCCGATCAGCGGGCACTGGAACTCGGCGCAGGCGCGTGCGAAGCCCGCGACGATCCGCTCGACCTTCTCCGGGTCCATGCGGCCGAGGGCGATGTAGTCCAGGAAGAACAGCGGCAGGGCGCCCTGGACCAGGATGTCGTTGACGCAGTGCGCGACGAGGTCGTAGCCCACCGTGTCGTGGACCCCGGCGTCGATCGCCACCTTGATCTTGGTGCCGACGCCGTCGGTGGACGCGACCAGCACCGGCTCCCGGAACTGCCCGAGCTCGGGCCGGAACATCCCGCCGAACGAGCCGATCTCGGTCAGCACCGAGGGGTTGAACGTCGACTTGGCGAGCGCCTTGATGCGCGCCTTGGCGGCGTCCGCCGCGGAGATGTCGACGCCCGCCTCGCGATAGTCCATGGAAGCCCGCAGTCTATCCGAAGGTTAATATGCCCTGCACATGGCCAACGCCGCCCCCGAGTTCGCCCGGCTCGAGCGCACGCTCGAGGAGCGCCGCCTGCGGGTGGAGGCGGCGTTGCGGCGGCTCGTGGTCAAGGCGCGCGCCGACGCGGTGGAGGCGGCGGTCGAGACGAGCCTGTTCGCGCCGGCCAAGCTGCTGCGGCCGGTGCTGGCGCTGCTGGTGGCCGAGGTGCTGAAGGGCGACCCCGAGGCGGTGCTGCCGGCCGCCTGCGCGATCGAGATGGTCCACACCGCGAGCCTGATCCTCGACGACCTGCCCTCGATGGACGACGCGAAGACGCGGCGCGGGCGGCCCACCTGCCACGTGCAGCACGGCGAGGCGACCGCGATCCTCGCCGCGTTCGCGCTCCAGAACCGCGCCTTCGAGATCCTCGCCGAGGGTTGGGAGGGCGGCCCCGACGCGGCGGCGCGCTGCCGCGTGGCGGGCGAGCTCAGCCGGGCCATCGGAACCGACGGGATGATCGCGGGCCAGTCGCTCGACCTGCTGATGACCGACCGCGAGATCGACTTTCCGACCCTCGAGTTCATCCACAGTCGCAAGACCGGGGCCCTGTTCATGGCCGCCGCCGCGCTCGGGGCGCTCGCGGCGCGCGCGCGGCCGGCGGAGCTCGCGGCGGTCGTGGCCTACGCCAAGAACCTGGGGCTCGCGTTCCAGATCGTGGACGACCTGATCGACGTGACGGGCGGCGCCGAGGCCGGCAAGGACGTGGGCCAGGACGTGAAGAAAACCACCTTCGTCTCGTTCTCGGGGATCGCAGGCGCCCGGGCGCTGGCCGCCGAGCTGGTGGCTGCGAGCCAGGCCGCGATCGAGCCGTTCGGCTCCCGCGGCGAGCCGCTCGCCGAGCTCGCGCGTTACGTCGTGACGCGAAAGAGGTAGACTTTCGGGCCATGACGCGCTGCCCCGAGTGCGAGTCGGACCTGGAGCTCGACGGCTACGAGCTCGACCTGGGCGAGACGATCAACTGCCCGGAGTGCGCGGTCGAGCTGCGGGTGACGAACGTCGAGCCGATCGCCGTGACGACCGCCGATACCGACGAGAAGTGAGCCGTCAGTCCTTGAAGGACGAGACGGCCTCGCCCTCGTCGCCGTAGATCTCGAACGTCGGCAGCAGGCGCGCCATGTCGAGCGTGCTGTAGACGCGCTCGCCCACGTTCAGCAGCTTCAGGTTCGCCTGAAACCGCCGCGAGGTCTTCAGCCCCGCCACCAGCTCGCCGACGCCGGCGCTGTCGAGGAACGAGACCTCCGACAGGTTGAGCAGGATGCGGCGCCGGCCCTCGGCCAGCAGCTCGTCGATGGCGTCGCGCAGCATCTGGTCGCCGAGCCCGGCCGTCAGCCGCCCCTTGAGGTCGAGGATCATCACGTCCTTCGCCTGTCGGACTTCGATGTGCATGGCGTTGTGGCGCCCCCCTCTCGAAGGCTACTGCTCCTGGCCGAGCGCGCGGCGGAACGCCGCGGCGTTGCGTTCGATCGGATAGCGGTCCTTCGCCGCCATCAGGAACGCCCGGAACAGCTCCGACGACCTCTGCTGCTCGAGGCTCGCCCGCAGCTGCGCCTTCTGTCTTTCGAGCTCGGCGGCGTCGAACGGCTTCTTCTCGAGCACGCGCAGCAGCGCCCAGCCCGCGGGCGCCCGCACCGGCTCGGACAGCGCGCCCTCGGGCAGCGAGAAGGCGGCCTCCTCGAGCGCCAGGCCGGTGCCGAGGTCGCCGAGCGGCTGGCCCCGCGCGGTGAGCGCCTGGGTCTCCTTGCGCACCAGCGAGACCGCGGCGGCGGCCTTCTCGAGCCCCTGCTTCGCGGCCCTGGCGCGCACGTCGAGCAGCGCGGCGCGCGCCTGCTCGAGCGCGCCCTCGCGGACCAGGTCCTCGCGCACCCGCTCCGTGGCCTCGGCGAGCTCGGGCGAGCGCGCCTTCTGGATCTCGTGCAGCGCGATGAAGGCCGCTCCTTGCGGGAGCGCGAAGCCTTCCTTCTCGGTCTCGCCGGCCTTCATCTCGAAGACGCGCGCCACCAGGCTCGCCGACTGCAGCACCGGCGGCGTCTCGCCGCGGGCGAAGGCGGCGCTCTTCTGGACGACGAGGCCCTGCGCCTTGGCGGCCTCCTCGAGCGGCTGGCCCTTGGCGAGCGCCGCGGCCAGCGCCTCGGCCTTCTGCTCGCCGAGCTCGCGGGTCTTCGTCTCGGTGACGCTCGCGCGGATGCGCTCCTTGACCTGGGCGAACGGCAGCACCGTCGACTCGCGCTTCGAGGCCAGCCGGATCACGTGGTAGCCGAAGGAGGTCTTGACCAGGTCGCTCATGGCGCCCGGCTCGAGCGCGAACACCGCGTCGTCGAACTCCGGCACCATGCGCCCCGGCCCGAAGCAGCCGAGGTCGCCGCCCTGCGCGGCCGAGCCCGTGTCTTCCGAGGACTTCCTGGCGAGCTCGGCGAAGTCGGCGCCGGCCTTCAGCTGGTCGAGCAGCTTCTGGGCGATCGCGCGCGCCTCCGCGTCGGCGTGGCCCTCGGCCGCGTCGCCCTGCTTCACCTTCACCAGGATGTGGCTCGCGCAGGCCTCCTCGTCCTGGCGGAACTCCTCGCGGCGATCCTGGTACTGCAGCTCGAGCTCGCGATCGGTCACCGCCACCTGGGGCTGCAGGGTCGCCCGGTCGAGCAGCACGTAGGACACCACGCGCTTCTCGGGAATCGCGTACGCGTCGCGCCTCGCCTCGAAACGCGCCTTGATCTCGTCCGGGCTCGGGGTCACGGCGGCCCGATAGGCCGACGCGTCGGCGAGCACGTACTCGAGCCGCACCTGCTCGGTGCGGCGCCGGAACTCGCGCTCGACTTCGGCGTCGCTCGCGTAGGCGCCGGCCCCGATCAGCCCCTCGAGGCTCTCGCGCGCGAGCCCCTGCCGCAGCCCGCGCTCGAGGTCGCTCTCGCTCATGCCCGACAGCTCGAGGCGGCGGCGGATCTCGTCCTTGCCGATGAACTTGCCGTCGTCCTGGAACTGCGGCGAGGTGGCGATGGCGCGCGCCACCGCCTCGTCCGAGACGGCGATCCCGAGCCGCTTCGCCTCCAGCTCGACCAGCCGATCGGTGACGAGCGTCTCGAGCACCTGGCTGCTGAGCCCCATCTGGTCGAGCATGCTCTGGTCGAGGCGGCCCTGGTACAGCTGCGCGTAGAACTGGCGCTGGCGCATGTAGGCGCGCTGGTACTCGGCGACCGAGATCGGCAGGCCCCCGACGCTGACGACCGTCTCACCCGGGGTCCCCTGGCCCTGATCCTGCAGCGCGGGCACGTAGAGGATCACGAACGCCAGGATCACCAGCCACAGGAATCCATAAAGCCAGCGCCGATGCCGGCGCATTGCGGCGAGAGCCATGCTGTCTCCTTGACGACCTTCGCAAAGTCGCGATTCTAATGCGCGGGGGTTCCGCGGAGCAAGCTCCGACCGCGGCGGACGCTTGGGGACCGGGGGCGGATGATCTATACTCACCCGCCCGGCTAAGTCGCACGGGCTCAGGGGATTTTGGCCTGGATGGCGCCTGACGAGAAGCCGCCGCGATCGAGCGGCGACCGAATCGAGTGGTTCACGGTGAGCTACAGGACCCTCGCGCTCGCGGGAGGGGCCCTGGCGCTCGCCGCCGCGCTGGCTTTCTACCAGTTCGGCTCCCGAACGCCGCCGCCGCCGCCGATGCCCGCCTCGATCGAGACGGGTGCCCGCTTCGAGCGGATCGACGGCAGCGTGCAGGTGAAGCGCGCGGGCACGCTCGAGTGGATGACGGCGACGAAGGCGGTCGTGCTGCGGCAGAACGACCTCGTCCGCACCGGCTCGGGGGCGAGCGCCGAGATCCACTTCGCCGACGGGATGGTGTTCAACGTGCGCCCCGACAGCTTGATCACGATCGAGGAGAGCTCGCAGAACCCGCTCTCGCGGCAGCAGCGGACGGCGCTCGTGGTCCAGTCCGGTGAGGCCAACTTCCAGACCGCCGCGCGCAACATCCCCGGCAGCACGACGATCTCGACGCCGACGGTGCGCACGACGGCCGACCGCGAGACGGCCGGCAGCATCCAGGTGGCGGAGAGCGGCGCCACCGGCCTGCGCATCTTCAGCGGCCGCGGCGAGGCGCAGACGAAGGGCGGGCAGCGCCTCACGCTCGCATCCAACCAGGGCGTGAACGTCGACGCCGGCGGCGCGGCCGGGGCGACGGTGAACCTGCCCACGGTCCCCGCGCTCACGGCCCCGCCCAACCAGACCGAGGTGGCCTACCCCGACCTCGCGCAGGGCGTGACGCTGCTCGTCTGGAACGCCGTGCCGGGCGCGACCGGCTACCGCGTGATGGTGGACTTCAGCCCCGGCTTCGCGCGC
Source organism: uncultured Acidobacteriota bacterium (assembly GCA_964568755.1). GTDB lineage: Bacteria > Acidobacteriota > Vicinamibacteria > Fen-336 > Fen-336 > DATBSL01. Next base: position 7,628 of record CAZMRX010000219.1, read on the forward strand.
CCGCTCTACGACCGCCAGGGGGTGCGCGCCACGCAGATGGAGCTGCGCGCGCTCGAGGCGGGCTCCTACTACTGGAAGGTCGCCGCGGTCGACGGCGCCGGCACGGAAGGGGGCTTCTCCGACCTGTGGCGCTTCACGCTCGCCAAGGCGCCGCAGAGCACCGCGCCGCCGCCGCCGCTGGTGCTCGAGGCCGCCGAGCTCAAGGGCAACATCCTGCGCGTGCAGGGACGCACCGAGGCCGGCTCGCGCGTGACGCTGAACGGCGAGCGGCTCGAGGTGCAGCCCGACGGCAGCTTCAACGAGTTCGTCACGTTCGACGGCGGCCCGGGCGCCACGGTGGTGGTGCGCGCGACGAGCCCGCGGGGCGGCGCCTCGGAGCAGCGCCGCCGAGTGACGGTGGCCAACTGAGGACGCACGGCTTGACCCGCATCGCCGTGCTCGGGGGACGGGCGCTTCGGGCCCGGCTCAAGGGGAGCAGCGCGCTCGAGTACACGTTCCTGCCGGCGAGCGCGCGCGGCCAGTCGCGGCGGCGCGACGACGCCCGCTTCGCCGCGGGGCTGCTCGCGGTCACGGGGAGCACGACGGCGCGGCAGCTGGCCGCGGCCCGGGCGGCGCTGCCGGGCCTCCCGCTGGGCGGCCTGGCGCTGCGACCCGACGCGCGCACGCTCGGGCGGCTCGCCGACCTCGACCTGGACTTCGTGGTGGAAGCCTGGCGGCCGGGGGACCCGCTGCCCGAGGCCGTGCTCGCGCACGTGCGCGGAGCGCGCCGGGGCCGGGCGCGCCGGCGCGCCGCGCGGCCGGCGACGCTCCAGACGACCGCACGGCGGCTCGCGATCCTGACCGACGTGGTGAAGACCGCCAACTCGATCCTCGAGCCGCGCAAGGTGATCGAGCTGGTGGTCGAGAAGATCCGCCAGCTGATCCCGTCCGAGGCGTGGTCGCTGCTGATGGTCGACGAGGAGAAGCAGGAGCTGGTGTTCGAGGCGGCGCTCGGGGCCAAGGGGCGCGAGGTGCAGGCGCTGCGGCCGAAGATCGGCGAGGGCGTCGCGGGCTGGGTGGCCGAGAGCGGCAAGCCGGCGATCGTCAACGACGCGGCGCGCGACCCGCGCTTCTCGGCCAGCGTCGACGCCAAGACCGCCTTCGAGACGCGCTCGATCCTGTGCGCGCCGCTCGTCTCGCGCGGGCGCACGATCGGCGTGCTCGAGATCCTGAACAAGAAGGGCGGGCCCTTCAGCAGGCGCGACCTCGAGCTGGTGCTGACGCTCGTCGAGCCGTGCGCGATCGCGATCGAGAACGCGATCCTGTTCCAGCGCACCGAGCAGCTCACGATCACCGACGACCTCACGCGGCTGTTCAACTCGCGCTACCTGAACCTGTACCTGGGCCGCGAGATCAAGCGCTGCAAGCGCCACGGCATCCCGCTCTCGGTGATCTTCCTCGACCTCGACGGCTTCAAG
>CAZMRX010000220.1:0-8965 GCA_964568755.1 uncultured Acidobacteriota bacterium
TCGGCCGCCATCGGTCCGTGATTGGCGAGCCCGCCGTGGTACTCCGGGCCCGTCTGTGCGAAGCGCTCCAGCGCGAGGTCGAGTGCTCCGTCGTCCCGCGCGTAGCTCACGCTTCCGGGCACGAGAGCCGTGGCCGCGAAAGCGGCTCCCCCGCGCAGCACGTCGCGGCGTTCGACCATCGCCCCTCCCCTTCTGGTTGCGTTCATCGAACGTACGCCCGCGCCGGCGCGGCGGTCAAGGTCCGCGCGTCGGCTCGGGAGGACGCGCTCGCCGTCCAGCCGCTTGGATCGCGTCTCGTGAGGATTGCTGCTAGCGTCCCCTTCGAACACGCACCGCGAGCTGACGTGACGCGTCGCGGGCGCCGCCCGGGAGGAATGCATGATCGTTGCCGCGCTCGTGATGACGTCTCTGCTTCAGCAGCCTCAAGCCCCGCGTCCGCGCCCGTGCACGGCGCCGGTGCACCGGCAGTTCGACTTCTGGGTGGGCGCCTGGGACGTCGTCGGCGCCGACGGCAAGTTCGCCGGCACGAACCGCATCGAGCTCGTGGACGGCGGGTGCGCGCTCTACGAGAGCTGGAGCTCCGGCGGGGGAGGCTACACGGGCCGCAGCCTCAACTCGGTCGGCGGCGACGGCCGCTGGCGCCAGACCTGGGTCGACACGGGCGGGCTGCGGCTCGAGCTCGTGGGCGGGCTGGTGGACGGCAAGATGGTGCTCGAGGGCGAGACCCCGCCGGCCGCCGCGGGCGGTCCGCCGACGAAGAACCGCATCACCTGGACCCCCGAGCCCGAAGGGCGCGTGAGGCAGCACTGGGAGACCTCGGCCGACGGCGGGAAGACCTACACCACCTCGTTCGACGGGATGTACCACCCCGTGAAGAGCGCCGCCTCCGGGAGCACGAGCTTCCTGCGCACGCTGCAGGGCGGCTGGATCGGGACCGGCGTCGTGATGAAGCGCGAGGCGCACGTCGAGCTCACGGTCACGCCGGTGCTGGGCGACCGCTTCGTGCGGCTGCAGTGGGTCAACAGCGGCGGCAAGGAGGGGCGGCAGCTCTTCGAGGGCCTGGCGATCTACGAAGAGCGTCCCGACGGGACCCTCGCCGCGACTTGGTGGGACTCGCAGGGCGCGCGCCACCCGGTGAGCGCGACCGTCGAGGGCTCGGCGCTCACGGCGCTCTGGGGCGAGCGGGGACGCACGGTCTACCGCCTGCTGGAGACGGGCGCGCTCGAGGTCACGGACAGCGTGAAGCGGCCCGACGGAAGCTGGTCCGAGTTCGGCCGCAGCACGCTCAAGCGGAAGTGAGCGGCTACAGCTTGAAGGCGTGCAGGCGGCCGTCGAGGCCCGAGACGAACACGAGTCCCTCGCCGAGCGCGGGCGAGCCGGGGAAGCCGAAGGCGCCCTTCGCGGCGGCGGGGGACTCGTAGCGCCAGGCGACCCGGCCGGTCGCGCGTTCGAGCGCCATGACGCCCGCGCGGTGGCCCGCCGGGTAGCCGGCCTGGCTGGAGGTCCCCATGTAGACACGGTCGCCGGCGACCGCGGGCTGGCCCCAGGCCCAGCCGTAGACGTCGGCCTGCCAGCGCGGGCGCCCGGTGCGCGCGTCGAAGGCTCCGACCGACGCGGCGTCCGACGAGCCGACGTAGGCGACGCCGTCGACGACCGTGGCCGAGGACTCGACCCAGGAGAACCAGACGTAGCGCTTCCAGGCGACCTCGCCGGTGGCGGCGTGCAGGCCGAGCAGGTCGTAGCACCGGTTGCCGACCACCACGACGTCGCCCGCCACCGCGGGCGTCGAGACGACGGCGCCCTGCGTGTCGCGCTTCCAGAGCAGGCGGCCGGTCGCGGCGTCGAGCGCGTAGACGTGCTTGTCGTAGCTTCCCGCGTAGACCCGGCCCGAGTCGACCGAGGGCGCCGCGAGCACGCTGTCGCCGGCGGCGAAGTCCCACAGGCGCGCGCCCGTCGCCGGGTCGAGTGCCAGCACGTGCCCGTCGTGGGTCCCGACGTAGAGCCGGCCGCCGGTGACGGTCACGTCCGACCCGAAGCGGTCGTAGCGGGACTTCGGGTTGTCGAAGGGGAGCCGCTCGACGGGCTTGTCGGCCAGGCGCACGCGCCACGCCTCCCGGCCCGAAGCCGCGTCCAGCCGGTAGAGGAAGCCGTCGTCCGCCTGGAAGAGAAGCGCGCCGCTTTCGATGACGGGGCGCGTGCGCACGGCGCCGCCCGCGCGGAACGACCAGCGCTTGCTCCCGGTTCGGGCGTCGACGGCGTGCAGCTGTCCGTCCTCGGCGCCCGTGAACACCAGCCCGCCTGCGAACGACGGGCCCGGCCACAGCGGCGAGCCGGCGTCGTAGCTCCAGACCGGCTCGGCCAGGGCGCCGCCGGGCGCCGGGCGCGCGGGCGGCTCGAACCGGTCGACGCGTCGCAGCAGCAGCGGGAGGCGGTACACGGGCGCGAAGTCCGGAGGCACGACGCCGGCGAGCGTCTTCGCGTCCCGGTCGTAGTCGAAGGTGAACGGCCCGAGCGTGACCCTTCGGCCGTCCTGCTTCACCGGCACGCTGCCGAGTGGGGCGCGCTCGAAGTGCGCCGACGGCACGGTCGCCTTCAGGAGCATTTTCCCGTCGGCTTGCGGCTCGAGCTCGAGCGCGAAGGGCGTGGTCTCGCCGTCGTGCTCGGCCGTGCCGGCCCAGGCTCCCGCGAGCTCGGCCGCCACCGGCGCGCTCGCGGGTGCCGCCGTTGCCTGGGCGGCCGCGGCCGCCGCGAGCCAGAGGCACGCTGCTGCTGTCATCTGTCCCGACCTTTCTCCTTCGCGAGCAGCTTCTGCTTGCGCGAGGCTCCCCAGCGGTAGCCGCCGGGCGAGCCGTCGGCCCGCACGACGCGGTGGCACGGCACGACGAGCGCCACGCGGTTGCTCGCGCAGGCGCGCGCCACGGCCCGCACGGCCGTCGGCTGACCGAGGGCGGATGCGACCTCGGCGTAGGAACGCGTCTCGCCGTACGGGATCCGCTGCAGCGTGCGCCACACGCGCCACTGGAAGCGGGTGGCGGCCACGTCGAGTGGCAGGTCGAGGCTCGGCACGCCGCCGTCGAGGTGCGCCAGGATCGCCGCCAGCGTGGGCTTCAGCACGCGCTCGTCGCGCACGACCTCGGCGCGCGGGTAGTCCTTGCGCAAGGCCGCTTCGAGCGCCGCGTCGGACTCGCCGAGCTGGACCGCGCACAGCCCGCGCTCGGTGGAGGCGACCAGCAGGCGGCCGAGCGGCGAGCCCGCCGTGGCGAAGCGGACTGTCTCGCCCGCCCCGCCGCGCTTGTAGGCGCCGGGCGTCATGCCGAGCCGCTCCCTCGCGTCCGAGTAGAGCCGGCTGCCCGAGCCGTAGCCCGCCTCGTAGAGCGCGTCGGTCACGGAGCGCCCGCCGCGCACCTCGGCCTTGAAGCGCTCGGCGCGCCGCAGGCGGACGTAGTCGCGCGGCGACAGGCCGAGCGCGGCCTTCCACGCCTTCTGCAGGTGGCTCGGGCTCAGCCCGGCCACGGCCGAGAGATCGGCGAGCGTCAAGCGGTCGTCGAGGTGCGCGTCGATGTGGGCGCGCGTGCGCTCGATCGCCGCGGCGCGCGCGGGCACGGCCTCCGGCGTGCAGCGCAGGCACGCGCGGAAGCCCGCGGCGCGCGCGCTCGCCGGCGTGTCGAAGAAGGCGACGTGCCGCCGATGCGGCCGCCGCGACGGGCAGCTCGGCCGGCAGTAGATCCCGGTGCTGCGCACCGCGTAGACGAAGCGCCCGTCGTAGCGCCCGTCGCGCGCCAGCACCGCCGCCCAGGCCGCTTCCGGGCCGACCGCTTCCGTTTCGGGCCTCTTCGCCATCGTCCCGGCCGCCTGCATCATACGAGCCTCCTGAACGACACGATAGGCGTCCCGATCAGGAAGCGACATCCGCATCTTGCGGTCGAAATTCAGCCCTCCACATCCACAGCCACTACTTCTTCGTCGTTGCGGACGAAGATGCGCCGGCCCACGACGCTCGGCGGCGTCTCGGCGCGGGACCCCGGCTCGAGCAGCGCAAGCCGCGCCCGCTCGCGATAGCCCTTGGGGGTCGCCTCGACCACGCGCAGCAGCCCAGCCGTGATCGACAAGGCGACCAGGTGGCCGTCGACGAAGGCCACCGAGCCCGGGTAGGTGCGCTCTTCCCAGACGGTGACACCGTCGCTCGCGCGGACGCAGCGCAGGAAGTCGCCGCCGTGCCCGTACAGGTGCCCGTCGTGGTAGACGGGCATCGCCACGTAGCCGGTGAAGCCGGGGCTGCGCCACAGCACCGTGGCGGGCTGCGAGGCCGCGGGCGCCTTCACCAGCGCGGCGTCGTTCCACGTGAGCAGGAGCACCTTGTCGTCGCCGACCGCGACCGGCGTGGCCCAGGACCAGTAGCGATCGAGCGTGTGATGCCACGCGAGCTGGCCGTCGCTCGCGCGCAGCGCGGTCACGCCGCCTCGCGGGTCGCCCTGCGAGACGTCGGTGTGGTGGATCAGCAGCTCGCGCGCGGCGCCGGTCCCGCGCACCCCGGGCGCGCTGTAGTTGGCGCGCGCGACGCCCTTCGCCGCCCACACCAGCGCTCCGGTGCGGCGGTCGAGCGCCACGACGCGCTTGTCCTCCAGGGCGCCCGTCTGCACGACCACGCGGTCGCCGTCGACGAGCGGCGAGCTGACGCAGCCGAGCCGGGCCTTCGAGTCGAACTGCGCCTTGAGGTCGACGTGCCAGGCCAGCGTGCCGCTCGCGAGCTCCAGCGCGCGCAGCTGGCACGCCGGGCTCAGCACGTAGGCGAGGCCGTCGGCCACGGCCGGCGTGCTGCCCGGTCCGCGCTCGTCGTCGGTGATCAGCGCGTCGAGCGCCACGCGCCACAGCGTGCTTCCGTCGCGGGCCGAGAGCGCGATCGCGCCGACTCCCTTCTCGTCGGAGTCGAGCGTCACGATCCGGTCGCCGGAGACGCTCAGGCCGGACGTGGCGAGCCCGATCGGCCGCCGCCAGGCTTCCTTCAGGCGCACCGGCCCGGTGGCGGGGAAGACCGACGTGGCGGGAGAGCGGCCGTCGCGGGTCGGGCCGAGCCACTGCGGCCACGAGGCCTCCGGGGCCGGAGCGCCCTGCGGCGAGGCGGCGAGCAGGCTCGACAGGAGAACGAGCGCGATCCCTCTCATGGCTTCACCCCCGAAGCGGCGGCCCGCCCTGCCACGAGCTCGTAGGCCACCATCTCCTCGAGGTTGCGCAGGTACAGCCGCCCGTCAGCGTAGCTCGGCCCCGTGCTCGACTGGGCGCCGGCGTTGAAGGCCGCCGCGCGGGCCAGCTCGCGGTACGCTGCCGGCTCGGCCTGGAGCACGCGCAGCTGTCCCGACTGCTCGCCCAGCAGCACGAGGTGCTTGCCGACGCGGATCAACCCGCCGGAGTTGGTCTTCTCGCGCCAACGCGGCTCGCCCGTCGCCGCGTCCAGGCACAGCAGGTACTGCCCGCCGAAGCCGTAGAGCGAGCCGCCCTCGTGCACGGTCGGGCTCAGCCCGCCCTTGACCCTCGGCGACTTCCACAGCTCGCTCGCCTTCCAGGCGCCCGCTTCACGGGCGAGCTTCAGGAGCACGGAGGCGGTTCCGCGCGAGACCAGCACCCGGTCGTCCGCGAGGACGAGCGGCGCCCGCGTCGGCTCCTCGGCCTCGCCGAGCGCGTGGCTCCACACCAGCGTTCCGTCCCCGACGCGGACCGCGAAGACGCGGTCGTGGCCCGTCACGACCAGCTGCGGCTCGCCGCCGAACGCGGCGGGCGCCGCCATCGTGTAGCCGGTGGAGTCGCCCTTGGTGTCCGAGAGCAGCGCCGACCAGGCGACAGCGCCGCTCGCGGCGTCGAACGCGACGAGGCCGCTCTTCTCGGCTCCACCGATCTGGACGACGACCTTGTCCGCCGCGACGATCGGCGAGGCCCCGAAGCCGTAGTGCGGCGCTTTCGCCTGGAGATCCTTGGCCAGGTCCTTGCGCCACAGCTCGCGGCCACTGGCCGTGTCGAGCGCCAGGAGCAGGCCGTGCGGGCCGGCCATGAACACCCGGCTGCCGCTCACCGCCGGCGTCGCGATCGGCCCGTCGCGCGAGCCGTCGTGGCCCCGGTAGGTCGGGCCGAGCCCGACGCGCCAGAGCGTGCGGCCGGTCGCCAGGTCGAAGGCGAAGGCGTGATCCGTGGTCCCGTCCGACTCGCCGGTGTAGCCGCGCCCGCCCACCACCGTGATCGCGGAGTAGCCGGTGCCGATCGGCCGGCGCCACAGCTCGCGCAGCGTCACGCCGCCTCCCGCGCCGGGGACGTCGACGGCGCCGGTCACGCTCGGGCCCCAGATCTGGGGCCAGTCGCCCGCGCCCGCCGGCGGCAGCGTGGCGCAAAACGTCAGCACGCTCGCGAGCGTGAAGGCTCTCCGTCCATGGCCGTGGATGCTCACGCAGACCTCCCCTTCGGATTCGTCTCCGACTCTGTACGTAACCCGTTCGCGGGCGTTCACTGTTTCGTCGGTCCAGCGTGTCAGACAACACTCCATTCCATCGTCCACCAAGAGCTGGCGCGCTGGTCAAGGGGCGTCGAGCCCAGACCGCCACCATGAGAAGGTGGCGCCCCCGCGCGCGCCGCGGCGGCCTATCATTGGACGCGCCGTCTCCTTCCCGCTGCGAGGGTCGCTCAGGCAGGCGCCTCATGCTCGTCTCGCCTGCGTCGGCGGCCTGCCGTGTGGCCGTAGTCGCGCTCGGCCTCGTAGCGGTTGTGGCTGGGGCACAGCAGGCGAAGGTTGCCAGGGCTGTGATCGCCTCCCATGCCGAAGGGGTGTCGGTGGTGGAACTCCAGCCGGTCTCGCGCGGAGCAGCGTCGACCCTGCTCGTCGACGTAGCGGCACCGGTTGCCGTCGCGCTCGCGCACGGCTCGCCGGACAGCCGCGGGGACATGGCGCGACGCCGGCGACGTGTCGGTGTCGTTGAGCTGCTTGCGGGGCGCCTGGGTCAGCGCGTAGCGCCTGGCCTCGAGCTTTTCGAGCTTCTCGCTGACGGCCCGCTCGATGATGGCGGCGAGGTCGCCGTTGGGAACCTCCGAGTGCATCAGCGCCGCCAGCCGCCGGAGCTTGTCGTGGAGCTCGGCGCTGGCGGTGAACTGCACCTTGTACCGAGCAGGAGACAGGGGCTCGACGGCCGCAGGCCGAGTCTGCACACACGTCGGGGCGAGCGATGCGGCCGGTCCCGGGGTAGCGGCCGAGGACGGTGGCGAGGGGATTTCCGGTGTCGCTTCAGCCGGCTGGTCGACTCTGTCCGGGACGAGTTCGCGGGCCGGCCATGGCTTCAATATAGGCAGGCCTTCGCGCGCTTCCCTGGAGCACGAGTGGCGAGAGCAGTGAGCCAAGTTCGTCTCGCGCGGATCCGCTTGCGATTCAGCGGCCCCTAAGGCGTCAGGGCTCGTCAGGCTGGGACTTTCGGAAGCGTCACTCATCGGACGCAAGGTCGCCTCCAGAAGTTGTCAAGGGGCGGCAGAAAAAAAGATCCGCGGGCCCCGACGTCTGGACGCGTCTCGGCGCGCGCCGCGCCCGAGCGCAACCGTTCCCGGGAGTGTCGCACTCCAAGTCCCAGGCAACTCCGTCGCGGATCGCGAACGTCGGTCTGCTCTGCCGGGCCCACAACCAGCTGCTGGCGCGCTTCGACTACGGCCCGCTCGCGGCGACCCGACGGGACAAGTCCCGGGCCGGGCTATCGCCCCAGGAGCTGTCGACACCCACCCCGAACAGGACAGGCTAAAGTCGTTGGATGGGTCCGATCGACTACCGCTACGGCAACGACCTCGATCTCGACCAGGTGATCGAGCTCTACCGCGACTCGACGCTCGGCGAGCGCCGGCCGATCGACGACCGCGGCATCGTGGAAGCGATGCTGCGCCACGCGAACCTGGTCGTGACAGCTTGGGACGCGGAGCGGCTGGTGGGGCTCTCGCGCACGCTCACCGACTTCGCCTACGTCGGCTACCTGTCGGACCTGGCGGTGGCGCTCTCGCACCAGAAGCTGGGCATCGGAACCGAGCTGATGGCCCGCACGCGAGCGAAGATGGGCCCGCGCTCGATGCTGGTCCTGCTCGCGGCGCCCCGGGCCGTGGACTACTACCCGAGGCTGGGCTTCAAGCGCCACGACAGCGCGTGGATCCTGAGGGCGGGCGAGCCGTACGGGGCGCCCTCGTGACTATCATCAGGGGAACGCGGGAGGAGACGCCGTGATCGCCTTGAGACGCGCCGACGACAGGGGACGCACCGACTGGGGCTGGCTCGACAGCCGCCACACGTTCTCGTTCGGCGAGTACTACGACCCGCGCCACATGGGCTTCCGCAGCCTGCGGGTGATCAACGACGACCGCGTCGAGGCGGGGGCCGGCTTCGGGACCCACGGGCACAGCGACATGGAGATCCTGTCGTACGTTCTCGAGGGCGCGCTGCAGCACCAGGACAGCACGGGCGGCGGCGGCGTCATCCGCCCCGGCGAGATCCAGTTCATGCGGGCCGGCACGGGCGTCACGCACAGCGAGTACAACGCCTCGAAGACCGAGCCCGTGCACTTCCTGCAGATCTGGGTGATCCCCGAGCGTCGCGGGCTCGCGCCCCGCTACGACCAGAAGCCGTTCGACGTCCAGGCCGCCGGCAACGGCTTCGTGCTGCTCGCGTCTCACGACGGCCGCGACGGCTCGATCCAGGTGCAGCAGGACCTGAGCCTGTGGGTGACGCGCCTCGGCGCGGGGCAGCGGCGCGAGCATGCCCTCGGCCCGGGCCGGCACGCCTGGGTCCACGTCGCGCGTGGGTCCGCGACGCTGGCAGGCCACGCGCTCGAGGCGGGCGACGGCGCGTCGCTGTCGAGCGAGGCCAGAGTCGAGCTCGAAGGCCGCGGCGACGCCGAGGTGCTGGTGTTCGACCTGGCCTGAGTCCTTCCCAGCGCCCGCGGGCGGGATAGCCCGGCCG
>CAZMRX010000221.1:0-8915 GCA_964568755.1 uncultured Acidobacteriota bacterium
ACTCGTCGCAGTTCTCGATCAGCAGCTCGGAGGTGGAGTTCTTCACCCCGAGCCCGATCACGTACTTGTTGTTCTCCTTGAGCTTCGAGACGAGCGGCGAGAAATCGGAGTCGCCCGAGCACACCACGAAGCAGTTGATGTGCTCCTTCTGGAACGACATGTCCATCGCGTCCACGACCAGCCGGATGTCCGCCGAGTTCTTGCCGCCGACCGACTTCTGCGGAACCTCGATCAGCTCGATCGCGGCCTCGTGGAAGGCGCGCTTGTAGTCCGAGTAGCGGCTCCAGTCGGCGTAGGCCTTCTTGCTGAGCAGCTTGCCCTTGTCGAGCAGGCGCTCGAGCACCAGGTTGACGTCGAACTTGCGGTAGTGGGCGTCGCGGACGCCGATGGCGATGTTCTCGAAATCGATGAAGAGGGCGAGCCGCTGCTCGTCCTGCGTGCTGACTGCCAAGAAACTTCCTCCTGTTGGGGCGTAATCGCCCCTTCCTGAGACCGGGGATTCGGGCGGGCGGGGGCGCCCGGGCGAAAACCCGGGCCTCGGGGATGCAGGAAGGGTAACACAGGGGATGAACTGGCGGAAAGCACGGAACCAGTGTACCGTCCGGTACGTATAGGGTTTCTTGATGGCCACGCCAGCGCTGCGCAGCAATGATCGTATCCTACAGAAAGCGCTGGAGTTGTTCTCCGACAGAGGGTACGACGCCACGTCGGTTCGGGAGATCTGCGAGGCGGCCGGGATCACGAAGCCGACCCTCTACCACTTCTACGGCAGCAAGGAAGGCGTGTACCGCGCCCTGGTCGAAGGGGCGCTCGAGCGGTTTCGCGCGGACATGGAGCGAGCGCTCTCCGGAGAAGCGTCGCTTCGTGATCACCTGACGCGCATGGCGCGCGCGTACGTCGACGCCGCGGTGCGCGAGCCCGACCTCGCCCGCTTCCTGATGGCCCTCATCCACAATCCCAAACACTCGGCGCCCGCCACCGACTTCGTCGGCTTCTACCACGGCATCCTCGCCCAGGCCGCGCAGACGCTGGAGGCGGCCGTGGCGAAGGGCGAGATCGCCCCGGGCCCGACCGAGGTGCGCCTGCTGGTGTTCATGGGCGCGCTCGGCGAGGCCATGCACGGCTACCTGCTGTCGGGCCGCCCCGACCTGACCCACGAGCTCGCCGACAGCCTGGTCGACGTGGTCCTCGGCGGGTGGAACGCCGCTCCCGCCTCGTGACTCCCATGAAGACTGCACTCAGAGCCTGTCTCGCGACGCTGCTGACGCTCGTGGCCCTCGCTCCCGCGGCGGCCGAGCCCTTGTCGCGTGCCGAGGCCGTGGCCCGCGCGCTCGAGCGGAACCCCACGGTGGTGCGCAGCCTCGCCGACCGCGACGGCCTGCGCGGGCGCGCGAAGGAAGCGCGCGCCGACGCGCTTCCCGAGGTGAGCGTCTACGGCTCGTTTCTGCGCTACCAGGACCCGGGCTTCTTCAACAGTCCCAACATCGACGAGTTTCCGCCGGAGATCCTGCAGGCGTTTCGTCCGATCCCGTCGAACCTGTGGGGCGGCACGGTCGCGCTGAAGCAGACACTGTGGAGCTTCAGCCTGGGCAAGGCGATCCGCGCGGCGGGGTACGCCGAGAAGCTGGGCGACGAGAACGTGCGCTCCGCCCGCCAGGACACCGCGCTGCGCGCCGTCTTCGCCTACAACGCCTACCTGCTCGCGCTCGGGCAGAAGGGCGTGGCCGAGAAGGTCGTCAAGCAGAAGGAGAAGCACCTGGAGATGGCGAGGAACCGGCTCGCCTCCGGTGTCGCCACCGAGCTCGAGGTGCTGCGCTTCGAGGTCGACCTCGCCAACGCTCGCACCACGCTGCTGCGGCTCGAGGGCGCCGCTGATCTCGCGCGCGGCGACCTGAACGCCGTGATGGTGAGCCCGACCGACGCGCCCATCGAGCCCACCGACGCGCTCGAGTTCGTGGACGAGTCGGCCGATCAGCAGGACGTGGTGCGCGAGGCGACCGCGAGCCGGCCCGAGGTCCAGGCGGCGTCCTGGAACGAGAAGATCTACGACGAGGCGATCGGCATCTACAAGGCCGACATGCAGCCGCGCCTCGACCTCGTCGGCGACTACGGCTGGTCCACGCGCGACACCTCCAACTTCTTCGAGTCGAACTACAAGAAGTGGAACCTCGGCGTCACGCTCAAGATCCCCGTCTTCGACGGCTGGCGCACCGCGGGCAAGGTGGCCCAGGCCCGCGCCGACCGCGCCAAGGTGGGGCAGGACCGGGTCGCGCTCGAGACGCTGATCGACCTCGAGGCCAAGCAGGCGGTCGACCGCCTGCGCGTCGCGGCGAGCGTCTTCCGCGCCGCCGAGCTGAACGTGACCCAGGCCAGGAAGGCGGCCGAGATGACCTCGGCCAACTACAACCTCGGCGCGGCCACGACGATCGACGTGCTCGACGCCCAGGCCGCGCTCACCGAGGCGGAGTGGAATCGCGTCGAGGCGCTCCACGCCCACGCCAACGCGCGCGCCGGCCTGCGCTACGTCCTGGGCCGCAGTCCGCTCGACACCTCGAGCGCGCACGTTCCGGCGCCAACCCAGCCGCCTGCGCCGCCGTCCGAGGCCGCGGCTGCCGCACAACCGAACAGAGGACCGTCATGACGACCCGAAGCCTGCTCCTGCTCGCCGTGCTCCCGCTCGGCCTGGGCTCCTGCTCCGCCGGCCCGAGCGCGGACGCGGCCGCTCCGGCCGCGCGCGGAGTGTCGGTGCGCACCGCGGCCGTCGAGACGCGCGACCTCGACGAGACGCTGGTGCTCGCCGGGACCTTGCGCCCGCGGGCGCAGGTGCAGCTGGTGGCCGAGGTCCAGGCGCGGCTCGTGCGCGTCGTGCGCGACGAGGGCGCCCGCGTGGCGGCGGGCGAAGTGCTGGCGGTGCTGGATGCAACCGACTACCGCCTGTCGAACGAGCGCGCGCGGGCCGCGCTCGCGGTGGCCGAGGCCAACCGCAGCCACGCGCTCGCCGAGAAAGAGCGCGCCGACAGCCTGCTCAAGACCGGCGGGATCACGGCCAAGGACAACCTGTCGGCCGAGGTCGCGCTGCAGGTGGCCCAGGCCTCCGTCGCGCAGGTCAAGGCCGAGGCGGCGATCGCCGCCCAGCAGCTGTCCCGCACCGAGATCCGCGCGCCCTTCGCGGGGCGCGTGGCCAAGCGGCACGCCGACCCCGGGGCGATGCTCGCGAGCGGCACGCCGGTCTTCACCTTCGTCGACGACGCGGCGCTCGAGTTCCGCGCCCCGGTGCCGTCCGCCCACTACGGCAAGGCGAAGGTCGGCGCCCGCGTGCTGGTCCAGGTCGACGCGCTCGGGGACCGCCCGGTCGAGGGTCGGCTCGCCCGGGTCGCGCCGCTCGTCGAGGAGCGCACGCGCTCGTTCGAGGTCACGGTCGAAGTTCCGGGCCGCGCCGAGCTCGTCGGCGGCCTGTTCGCGCGCGCCGTGGTGCGGATCGGGACGGTGCCGGGCGCGCTCGTCGTCCCGCCCGCGGCGCTGCAGCGCGACGGGTCCGAGGCGGGCGTCGCGCAGGCCTTCGTCGTGAAGGACGGCAAGGCCGAGCGCCGCAGCCTGACGCTGGGCGTGGAGACGGCCGACAGGGTCCAGGTGACCGCAGGCCTCGCGGCGGGCGACACGGTCGTACTGGACCCGCCGGTAGCGCTCGCCTCGGGCGCCCCGGTCGAGGCGCACGCGGCCCGGCGCGAGTAGCGGAGCGACCCGCCATGTTCCTGACCCGCATCTCCGTCGCGCAGCCGGTGTTCGCCACCATGATGATGCTGGCGCTCGCCGTGCTGGGCCTGACGTCGTACCGCCAGCTCAACGTCGACCAGTTCCCCGACATCGACTTCCCGATCGTGACGGTGACCACGGTCTACGCCGGCGCCACCCCGGAGGCGGTCGAGCGCGAGGTGACCAAGCGGATCGAAGAGTCGATCAACACGGTCGAGGGCGTCCGGCACGTCGAGTCCACCTCCCAGGAAGGCCTCTCGAACATCGTCGTGATGTTCCGGGTCGGCGTCTCGACCCAGGTGGCCTCGCAGGACATCCGCGGCAAGGTGGCCTCGATCCGCGGCCTGCTGCCGGCCGAGATCGAGGAGCCGGTGGTGCAGCGGCTCGATGCGAACGCGCTGCCGATCGTGTCGGTCTCGGTCGAGGCCCAGGGCCTGACGCCGCAGGCCGCCACCCAGATCGCCGACAAGCTGGTCAAGAAGCGCCTCGAGACGGTGGCGGGCGTCGGCGCCGTCAACCTGGTGGGCGAGAGCACGCGCGAGATCCAGGTGGTGGTGGACCGCGCCCGGCTCGAGGCCTACCGCATCTCGCTCGCGCAGGTGGTGGACGCGCTGCGCCGCGAGAACGTCGACTTCCCGGCCGGCTCGGCCGACCGGGGCGCCACCGAGGCGCTCGTGCGAGTGGCGGCCCGCGGCCGCGGCGCCGCCGAGATCGCCCGGATCCCGGTGAAGCGCGCCGGGGCGACCACGATCTTCGTGAGCGACCTGGCCCAGGTGGTGGACGGGGTCGAGCAGTCGAAGAACCTGGCCATGCTCGACGAGCTGCCGGCGCTGGCGCTCGACGTCGTCAAGCAGTCGGGCGCCAACACCGTGGAGGTGGCGGACGGGATCAAGGCCGTGGTCGCCAAGCTCGCGCGCGAGCTGCCGCCGGGCGTCTCGCTGCAGGTGGTGCGCGACGACTCGCAGTTCATCCGCGATTCGATCCACGACGTGAACCTGACCATGATCATCGGCGGCCTCCTCACCGTCCTGATCGTGTTCGTGTTCCTGAACTCGTGGCGCTCGACCGTGATCACCGGACTCACGCTGCCGATCTCGGTGATCGCCGCCTTCACGGCGATGAAGCTGTTCGGCTTCACGCTCAACGTGATGACCCTGATGGGGCTGAGCCTCGCGATCGGGATGCTGATCGACGACGCGATCGTGGTGCGCGAGAACATCGTGCGCCACCTGCAGCGCGGCAAGGACCACGTCGCGGCCGCGCTCGACGGCACCGACGAGATCGGCCTCGCCGTGATGGCGACCACCTTCACGATCGTGGCGGTGTTCATCCCGGTCGCCTTCATGGGCGGCATGGTCGGCCAGTTCTTCTACGAGTTCGGGATCACGGTGGCTGCGGCGGTGCTGGTGTCGCTGTTCGTCAGCTTCACGCTCGACCCGATGCTGTCCTCGCGCTGGGTGGACCCGGCCGTCGAGCAGGACCGCCACGACCACCGCCTCGGGCAGTGGCTCGCGCGCTTCAACCACTGGTTCGACGACCTGCACCTGCGCTACGAGCGGCTGCTCGGCTGGGCGCTGGCGCACCGCAAGACCGTGCTGGCCGTGGCGCTCGTGGCGTTCCTCGCGAGCTTCCCGATCCTGGGCATGCTCGGCGGCGACTTCATGCCCGACTTCAACCGCGGCGAGTACCAGGTGGCCTTCAGGGCCACGCCGGGCGCCACGCTTCGCGAGACCGGCGAGCGCGCGCGGGAGATGGTGCGGCGGCTGAAGTCGCTGCCGGACGTCGAGTACACCTACACCACGATCGGCGAGGCCGGCACCACCTACCGCCCCGTGACCGAGGGCGTCACCTACGTGAAGCTGCGGCCCGGCACCGGCAAGACCTTCAGCCAGGTGCTGGGGGACGCGCGCCGCGTGATCCAGGACGTGCCGGGCCTGACCTACGGGCTGTTCGAGGCCGGGCCCTTCGGCCAGAAGCCGATCCAGGTGAGCGTGCGCGGGGCCGAGGTCGACGAGCTCGACCGCATCTCGCGCCAGCTGATGCAGGCGATGGCGCAGATGAAGGGTGTCGCCGACATCGAGACCAGCCTGGAGAAGGCCAAGCCGGAGCTGCGCGTGCGCGTCGACCGCGACCGCGCGAGCGACCTCGGCGTGCCGGCCGGCGTCGTCGGCACCACGCTGCGCGCGGCCGTGGCCGGCGAGGTGGCCTCGGTGATCGAGGACCGCGAGGGCGACAGCTACGACGTGCGCGTGCGCCTGCGCGGCGACCAGCGCCGCTACGCCGAAGACCTGCTGCTGCTGACCGTGCCCACCGACAAGGACGACGCGAACCAGGACAAGCTGCTGGTGCCGCTTCGGGAGCTGGCCTCGGCCGAGCCCGGTACCGGGCCCTCCACGATCCGTCGCAAAGACCTGGTGCGCGAGGTGCGCGTCAGCGCCAACCCCGACGGCCGCTCGCTCGGCGAGATCAGCGCCGACGTGGAGGCTGCGGTGGCGCGCCTGGAGCTCAAGCCGGGCTACGACATCCTGATGGGCGGCGACGCGGAAGAGCTGAAGGACATGAACGCCAACATGATGCAGGCGCTGTTCCTGGCCGTGGTCTTCATCTACCTGATCCTGGCGAGCCAGTTCGGCTCGTTCACGCAGCCGCTCGCGATCATGCTCTCGCTGCCGCTGTCGCTCGTGGGGGTGGCGGTAGCGCTGTTCGCGACCGGCGACAACCTGAACATCATGAGCATGATCGGCCTGATCATGCTGATGGGGCTCGTGACCAAGAACGCGATCCTGCTCGTGGACTTCGTGAACCAGGCGCGCCGCGAGGGCCTCTCGCGCAACGACGCGCTCGTCAAGGCGGGCTCGACCCGGCTGCGGCCGATCGTGATGACGACGCTCGCGATGATCTTCGGCATGCTGCCGCTCGCCTTCGCGATCGGCGCCGGCGCCGAGATGCGCGCGCCGATGGCCCGCGCCGTGATCGGCGGGCTGATCACCTCGACCCTGCTCACGCTCGTCGTGGTGCCGGTCGTCTACACCTACCTCGACGGCCTGCGCCCGGAAACGGTGCGCGAGTGGTTCTCCGCGCGCAAGCGGGGGAAGGCAGCGAAGCAGGCGCGCCAGCTCGAGGCGCCCGCCGAGCAGCAGCCGGCCTGAATCCCATGCCCGGATGGGGCCCGCCCGGCGCCCCATCCGGGCATCTCTAGGCCACTTCGTCGGCTCTTTCCGTCCTTCGGCCCCTTCTCTGAACCACTTCTTCGATTTCTTCGGCGTCGCCTCCAGGTCTACTCCGTCAGCTTGATCCACCGATTCGTCGGAGTCTTCCTGGCCTTCTCGTCCCGCCCCCTCCTCCTGCGGCTCCGGCTCCAGTTGTGGTCGGCCAGCCTCTCCCCACAAGGTCTTCGGGATTGACGCGCCACCGCTTCGGCAGCATATTGAAGCGAAGAAAAAGCGAAACGCATGAACGCCGCGATTCTCCCCGCCGCACTGCCCCGTCCCCCCTTCGACGCCCCGGATCCCGAACGCCTGGTCGCCCGCCCGGGACCGGCGGCTGCGAGCGTCGCGGAGCGCAAGCGCGTGCTCGAAGACCTGCTGCGGGCCCGGCGCCTCCAGGCCGACGAGCCTCCGCTGCGGGGCTGTGACCGCGGACGCCGGCCGCTCGCGACGGGCATCGCGGAGCTCGACCCGATCCTCGCCGGCGGCTTCCCGCGCGGCGAGCTTTCCGAGATCCACGGCCCCGCGTCGTCAGGCCGCACCGGCGTCCTGCTCGCGCTGCTCGCGCGGACGACGGGCGCGGGCGCCCTCGCGGCGCTCGTGGACCCGCTCGACCGGCTGGATCCCGCCTCGGCCGCCGCCGCGGGTGTCGACCTTTCGCGGCTGCTCTGGCTGCGCGGGCCGCGCGGCAGCGGGGAAGAGCCGCACGCGAATTCCCTCGCCCAGGCCACCGCCGCGGTGTCGACGCTCGCGGGCTCGGGGCTCTTCGACGTGGTGACGCTCGACCTGGCGGGAGCCGACCACGAGCGTCGTCTCCTGCCGGCCACCACCTGGCTGCGCCTGCAGCGAGTCGTCGAGAACGCCACGACCGCGCTCGTGCTGGTGGCCGACGCGCACGTCGCCTGCAGCCCGGGGGGCCGGGCGCTGGCGCTCGAGCCCGCGGGCCTGCGCTTCTCGGGCCCGCCCGGCCCCGCGTGCCTGCTGAAGGCGCTCACGGCGCGGGCACGGGCCGGACGCCACGGGCTGCGCGCGGCCGAGCTCAGCTTCGCGGCCGTCTGAGAGCGGGGTGGCCCTCGTGTTCGGCGGACTGCACGCGCCTGGCACCCTCCCCGACGCGGGCGCGCTCCTGGCTGTCGCGCGCACGTTCACGCCGCGGGTCGAGGCCCGCGCGCCGACGCCGGTCCTGCTCGACCTCTCGGGACTGGGGCGCCTCTGGCCGAGTCCGCACGCGCTCGGGCGGGCGCTGCTCGACACGGCCGCCGCGCGGGCGATCGAGGCCCAGGCGGCGCTCGCCTTCACGCGCGAGACGGCGCTCGTCGTCGCGCGAGCCTGCCCGGGGCTGAGTGTCGTGCCCCCGGGCGGCGAGGCCGCGGCGCTCGCCCCGCTGCCGCTCGCGCTGCTCGAGCTCGAGGCGGAGCAGCTGGAGCTTCTCGCGCGCTGGGGCCTGCGCACGATCGGCGATCTCGCGCGCCTGCCGCCTTCCGCGCTCGCCGCGCGGCTCGGGCCCGCGGGCCCGAGCCTCGTGCACCGCGCCCGAGGCGAGGACGCGGGCGCTTTCGTCACGGCGCCCCTGCCCGAGCGCTTCGAGACGACGCTCGAGCTGGATTGGCCGGTCGAGGGCCTCGAGCCGCTCGCCTTCCTGCTGTCGCGGGTGCTCGAGCCGCTCACGGCCTCGCTCGCCGCGCGCGGCGCCAAGGCCGCGGCGCTCGCCGTCGAGCTCGGCCTCACCGACGCCAGCACGCACGCTCGCTCGCTGCGGCCGGTGGCGCCCTCGGGCGACGCGCGCACCTGGCGCACGCTCGTGCTGCTCGACCTCGAGGCCCACCCGCCGCGCGACGCGATCGCGCGCATCACGCTGCGCGCCGTCGCCACGCCCGCGCGCGCGGCGCAGGTCTCGCTGATCGAGCCCGCCCAGCCTGCGCCGGTGGGGCTCGCCGAGTCGCTGGCGCGGCTCGA
>CAZMRX010000222.1:0-8893 GCA_964568755.1 uncultured Acidobacteriota bacterium
CAGCCGCAGCACGCCGCGCTTGTGGACCTCGTCGGTGGTGCGGATGAAGCGGTCGTAGTGGATGTCGTAGCGCTGCCACAGCTCGCGGAACGTCGCCGCGATGCGGTCGCAGTGCTCCTGCTCGGAGATGCCCTTCTCGCGCGCGATGCGCTCGATGTTCTGGCCGTGCTCGTCGGTGCCGGTGAGGAAGAACACGTCGTGGCCGCAGAGCCGGCGCGCCCGCGTGAGCGCGTCGGCCGCGATCGTGGTGTAGGCGTGGCCGATGTGCGGCACGTCGTTCACGTAGTAGATCGGCGTCGTCAGGTACAGCGTGCGCTTGGCGGTCATGCGGGCTTCCCGGACCCCGAGCGCCAGGCGGCGAGGGCGGCGGCCAGGACTTCCTTCACCGCGACGCCGGACTCGGCCGCCAGGCGCTGGCAGTCCTCGAACTCGGGCCACGCATTGTAGACGACGGCGCCGCGGCGGCCGATCTTCACCCGCACCGGGCCGTAGGGCGTCGGGACGCTCGCGGTCTCGCGCTCGAGCTCGGTGCGCAGCCACTCCTGGCGCCGCACGCCGAGCGTCGTGGTCTCGCGGAACAGCAGCTCCTCGATCGCCTCGCGCTTCGCGGGCGGCGCGAGCACGCTCACCAGCACGCCGGGCCGGCCCTTCTTCATCTGCACCGGCGTGAAGAAGGCGTCGACCGCGCCCGCGGCCAGCAGGCGGTCGATCAGCGGTCCGAGCAGCTGGGGCGAGGCGTCGTCCACCTCGGTCTCGAGCACGAGGATGCGCCCGTCCGCGCTCACCTCCGTCTCCTCGCCGACGATCAGGCGCAGCACGTTCGGGCGGCCCTTCGTGTCGCGCCCGCCGGCGCCGTGGCCGGTCTTCTCGATCCGCAGCGGCGGCAGCGGGCCGTACTCGGTGGCGTGCCCCGTCACGAGCAGGGCGCCGGTCGGGGTGCACAGCTCCCCTTCGCCGTCGCCGTAGACCGGGACCCCCGCCACGAGACGCGCCGTCGCCGGAGGCGGGACCGGAAACGTCCCGTGCGACATCGTGACGGTGCCCGTCCCGAGGTTGATGGGCGACGAGACGAAGCGCGCGGCGCCGAGCCAGCCCAGCACCAGCACGCCCCCCACGATGTCCACGATCGAGTCGATGGCGCCCACCTCGTGGAAGTGCACGCGCTCGGGTGTCGTGCCGTGGACCGCCGCCTCGGCCTCGGCCAGCCGCCGGAACAGCGCGGCCGCCTTCTCCTTGACCGCGCCCTCGAGTGTCGAGCGGTCGAGGATCTCGATCACGTGGCGCAGGTGGCGGTGCTGGGTGTCGGCCTCGTCGGTGACGACGTGGACCAGCGTCGCCGCGAGGCCGGAGCGCGTGACGCGCTCGGCATCGAGCCTGTAGCCCGCGAGCGGCAGGCGCGCGAGCTCGTCGCGCAGCCGCTCGATCGGCAGGCCGAGGTCCACCGCCGCTCCCAGCAGCATGTCGCCGGCCGCCCCGCTCGCGCAGTCGAAGTAGACGATGCGGCTCACAGGACGCCCCGCTCTTTCAGGCTGACGTAGCGGCCGGCCCCGAGCACCAGGTGGTCGAGCACCCCGATGCCCATCAGCGTCCCCGCGGCCGCCAGCCGCCGCGTGAGTGCGAGGTCCTCGGCCGACGGCTCCGGGTCGCCCGAGGGGTGGTTGTGGAAGAGCACGAGCGCGGCCGCGCGGGAGACGACCGCCTCCTGGAACACCTCTCGCGGGTGGACCAGGCTCGCGGTCAGGCAGCCGACCGAGACCACCGCCTCGCGCCGCAGGCGGTGGCGCACGTCGAGCGCCAGCAGCCCGAACGTCTCGACCGGGCGGCAGGAGTAGCGCGGCAGCAGGTAGCGCGCCGCCTCGGCGGGAGACTGCAGCGACGGCGCCGTCGCGCCGTCCTCGGAGGCGAGCCGCGCGCCCAGCTCGAGCGCCGCGACGACGCGCGAGGCCTTGGCCCGTCCCAGGCCCCGGACGCCCTCCAGCTCGTGGAGCCCACGCGCGGCGAGCCCGTGCAGTCCCGCCGCCAGCAGCGTGTCCGCGACGTCGAGCGCCGTGGCGCCGCGCGCGCCGGTCCCGAGCACCGCCGCGAGCAGCTCGCGGCTCGACAGCCCGCCCGGCCCCACCCGGGCCAGCCGCTCCCGCGGACGTTCACACACGGGGGGGTTCGGGGGGGCGGGATGCCCCCCCGCCAGCCCGTCCACCCTTCCGTTGGTCCTTTCGCTGTCCAGCCGTCCCCACCCTTCTCTTTCCGTGGTCCGTTGTTCTCTAGTCCGCTCGTCCGTTGGCTTCCGTTGCGCGGAACCCAGAGATGTTAGCGGCCCGGGTCCGCCACGTCCAAACAGCCGCCTGGACGCCGCGCAGGGGAGAGGCACGCGCGACGGGCCATAATGGCCCACCCATGCGCCAGGACGGGTCCACTCCCGAGCGCCCGTTTCCCCTGGCGGCCGCCGTCGCCGTCACCACCGCCGGCATCGTCGCCATGGTGGGCGGAAGCGCCGCGCTGGCGCTGCGGTCGGGCCTGGGCTTGCGGGCGCAGATCGCCGTCGGCACGCTGGCGCTCGCGTTCCCGGCCGTGGCCGCGCTTCTGCTGCGCCCGGACCTCTGGCCGGCCGTCCGCGGCGACCGCCGGGTCGCAGGCCCCGCCTTGGGACTCTCCCTGCTGCTGGGAGCCGCGCTCTGGGTGGGCAGCGCCGGCCTGATGGAGCTGCAGTCGCTCGTGGTGCCGCCGCCCGCGGCCTACCTCGACGCTTTCCGGGCGATCCACCAGGCGCTCGCCCCGACGGGCCCGCTGGACGCGCTCGTCTCGGTGCTCGTGATCGCCGTGCTGCCGGGGGTGTGCGAGGAGCTCGTCGTTCGCGGCGTCTTTCTTCCTTCGCTCGCGCACGCGCTCGGCGCCGGCCGCGGGGGCGGCCTCGCGATCCTGGTCTCGGCCCTGCTCTTCGCGGCGATCCATCTCGATGCCTACCGCTTCCTGTTCACCTTCGCCCTCGGCATCGTGTTCGGCTTCGTGCGGCTGCGCACCGGCTCCCTGTGGCCATCTGTCCTGGCCCACGCCGGCCTCAACACGCTGACGTTCGTCGTCGCCCCCTTCGTCGACGATCCGACGCAGCCCTACACCCCGCAGCCGCTGCTCGGCGTCGCCTGCCTGCTGGCCGGCGCGGCCGTCTCGTGGCCGCTGCTGCGGGCGCTCGGCAGGAGCGTTGACTCCCCCCCGCCGCGTCCCTAGACTCGCCAGATGACCGAGACCAGAGCGCTTGCCATGGCCGTGGCGTTCGCCGCGGCGCTGCCATGCGTCGGAGCCGACGACCTGGTGCCGCGGGCCTCCGGACAGGCGAGCCAGAACATGACGATCGCCCCGGGCGCTCACCGCGAGGGCGAAGTGATCGTCGCCTTCCGGGACGGCGTCGACGAAGTCGAGATGGAGCGCGTGCTGCGCTCGGGCCGGGTTGCGGGGGCGCGGCGCTCGCGCTTCGGCCCGCGCGTGCTCGCCCAGCTCGAGCCGGGCGCGAGCGTGGCCGAGGCGGTGGAGCGCCTCGGGGCGATGCCGGGCGTCGCGTGGGCCGAGCCCAACGGCCTCGTCTGGGTCGAGCAGGCAACCACCTTCGCGCCCAACGACACGCTCTACCGCTTCCAGTGGAACCTGAAGCAGGTGAACGCCGAGCGCACCTGGGCGATCCAGAAGGGCGCGAGCACGGTGGCGGTCGCGGTGCTCGACACCGGCGTCGCCTTCGAGGACTACACCGATCCGCGCACCGGACAGGTGTTCCGCAAGGCGCCCGACTGGGGCGACACGCGCTTCCTGCCGGGCTACGACTTCTTCAACGACGACGCGCACCCGAACGACGACCGCAACCACGGCACCCACGTGGCCTCGACGATCGCCGAGGGCACGAACAACGCGCTCGGGCTCGCGGGGCTCGCGTTCGGCTGCGCGATCATGCCGGTCAAGGTTCTCGGCTCGAACGGCGTCGGCACCTTCTTCGCGCTGGCGGACGGCATCGACTACGCGATCAACTTCAGCGAGAACGGCATCCGGCCGGTCAAGGTGATCAACCTGAGCCTCAGCAGCAGCGGCTTCAACCAGACCGTGAAGAGCGCCATCGACCGCGCGGTCGCCGCCGGCGTCCTGGTGGTGGCGGCGTCCGGCAACAACGGCACGTCGAGCGTCAACTTCCCGGCCGACCAGCCGAACGTCGTGGGCGTCGGCGCGCTGAACGCGGCGAAGCAGAAGGCCTGGTACTCCAACAGCGGCCCCGAGCTCGACTTCGTGGCCCCGGGAGGCGATTGCGACCGGGACGACGACGGCGACGGAACGGCCGACTGCGTGTACCAGCAGACTCTGCGCTCGAGCTCGGCGCAGGCCGGCCGCTACGACGACTTCGGCTACTTCGGCTTCCAGGGCACCAGCATGGCGACGCCCCACGTCTCGGCGGCGGCCGCGCTGCTCTTCTCGCAGGGCTTCACCGACGTCGCCTCGGTCCGCGCCGCTCTCGAGCAGACCGCGGAGCGCCTCGGCGGCGCCCCGGCCGGCGGCCGCAACGACAGCTTCGGCTACGGCCTGATCCAGCCCGCCGCGGCCCTTCCCGGCTACGGCTTCAACGTGGGGACGAAGAAGTGAGAACCCTGGCGGCGGTCGCACTCCTGCTCGCGGCGGCGCTCCCCTCGGCGGCGGGCGAGCTCGCGCTCGAGGGCCAGGTCGGCTACTTCGACATGGCTGCGAAGAGCTCGGCCAAGGCGCTCTTCGAATCGTCCGGCGGCGTCACCTACGGCGGCGCCCTGCGCTACACGGTCTGGCGCGGGGCCTTCGTCTCGGCAGGTCTGCGGACCTTCTCGAAGGACGGCGAGCGCGTCTTCCTGCTCTCCCCCGGCGGCACGATCCAGAAGCTCGGCTTCCCCGTCTCGGTCGAGCTCCAGCCGGTCCTGCTGATGGCCGGCTACCGCTTCCGTCACGGCCAGCTGATCGTCCCGTACGCCGCGATCGGCGCCGCGATCACCTCCTACACCGAGACGAGCACCGTCGCCGGCGAGAGCTTCGACAGCGACGGCTCGAAGACCGGCTTCACGGGCGCCGCCGGCGTCGAGTTCGGCCGCGGCCTCTTCCGAGTCGGCGCCGAGGTCGGCTACTCGACCGTCTCCGGCGTCGTCGGCCTCGGCGGCGTCTCGCAGGTCTACGGCGAAGACGACATCGGCGGCTTCCACGTGATCGGCAAGGTCGCGCTGGCGTTCAACATCGGAGGCAAGCCCAAGCCCGCCAAGCCGCAGCCCAAGCCCGCGGCGACGAAGCCTTAGCGCCGCTACTCGTCCCCGCCGCCCAGGCGGCCGCCGCTGTCGCCGAGGCCCATCTCGTCGAGCAGCGACTCGTTCTCGCGCCAGTGCTCGCGCACCTTCACGAACAGGCCCAGGAAGACCTTGGTGCCGAGGAAGGCCTCGATCTGCTGGCGGGCCTCGGTCCCGACCGTCTTGAGCATCGCACCGCCGCGGCCGATCAGGATCCCCTTCTGGTTCTCGCGCTCCACCAGGATCGCGACGTGGATCCGCAGCAGTCCCTGCTCCTCCTTGAAGGACTCGATCACGACACCGGTGACGTAGGGGATCTCCTGGCGCGTGTGGTGCAGGATCCGCTCGCGCACCATCTCGGCCACGAAGAAGCGCTCGGGCAGGTCGGTCAGGAAGTCGTCGGGGTAGAGCGCCTGGCCCTCCGGCAGGCGGGAGATCAGGATCTGCTCCAGGCGATCGACGTTGTCTCCCTTGAGCGCCGAGAGCGGGATGATCTCGTCGAACTGGCCGACGCGGCTCCAGGTCTCGAGCGCCGGCAGGATCTTCGGCCTGGGGATGCGGTCGATCTTGTTGAGCACGAGCACGACCGGGCGGCCGGATTTCCGGATCAGCCGCTCGATGAACGCGTCGCCGGGACCGGGCGGCTCCGTGACCTCGTTCACCCAGACGATCACGTCGCCCTGGCCGATGCTCTTGACGGCCGTGTCCACCATGCGGCGGTTCATCTCGTGCTCGGGCTTGTGAATCCCCGGGGTGTCGAACAGCACCAGCTGGGCGCCGGGCCGGTTGACGACCGCCAGGATCCGGTTGCGCGTGGTCTGCGGCTTGTCCGAGACGATCGCGACCTTCTGCCCGACGAGGCGGTTGACCAGCGTCGACTTGCCCACGTTGGGGCGGCCGATCACGGTCACGAAGCCGGCGCGAAACGGCGGCTTGGGAGGGGCGGGGTCGCTCATGCCAGGGTCATCTTGACCCGAGACCGTCGCGGCTGCCAGGGCTACTGGTTTTCCGTCCGGCGCCTGAGGCGCCGGCTCCGCTCGGCGAGCTCCGACCGGGCTTCCCGAAGCAGCGTGCGCAGGGCCTCGGCCGCCTCGGGGAGCTGACACTCGGCGTGCTCGCGGCGCACGACCACGCGCCGATCGCAGCGGGGCTCGGGAGCCCAGGTCGGGGGGTGGGAGTGCGTCGAGGCCATGTCGAACGGATTCATAAGCAAGACCGATGCCCAGTGGGGATCATGGCCGTAAGTTGCTGGACGACGAGGCGCCAGGAACGAAAACTGGACTTGGGACGGTACCGGACATGGACAGGGCGCAGGTCTCACGTCCGGGAACGAGAAACGAGCCAGATCGGCCAGGATGGCGGACCGAGTGTCGGGGGGCTGAGCGCCCCCCGGACCCCCGCTATGCGTGGCTCGGCACCGCGGCGCGGCGGAAGCGGACGCGGTTGACGCGCTTCTTCTCGGCGGCGATCACCTCGACGTCGAAGCCGCGGTAGCTGGTGCGCTCGCTCGCGCGCGGGATCCGGCCGAAGATCGAGGTCACGAGGCCGCCCACCGTGTCGATCTGCTCGTCGAGCGAGAGCTCGGTCTCGAGCGCCTCCTCGAGGCGGTCGACGCCGACGCGGCCGTCCGCCACCACGGCGCCGTCCGGCTCCACGGCGAGCGGGTCACCCTCGACGTCGTACTCGTCCTTGATCTCGCCGACCAGCTCCTCGACGATGTCCTCGACCGTGACGATGCCCGCGGTGCCGCCGTACTCGTCGATCACCACCGCGAAGGTGAGGTGGCGGCCCTGCATCTCGCGCAGCAGCTCGGGGATGCGCTTGGTGTCGGGCACGAGGTGCGCCGGGCGCACGAGCTCGGAGACGCGGGCCTCCGGCGCGCCCTCGAAATCGAGCAGGTCGCGCACCTCCACGACGCCGAGGATGTCGTCGAGGTCCTTGCCGTAGACCGGGACCCGGCTGTACTTGCTGTCCCGCATCAGGCGCCGCAGCTCGGCGACCGGAGCCGCCGCGGCGATCGCCACGATGTCCGGCCGCGGCGTCATCACCTCGCGCACCAGCGTCTCGGAGAAGCGGTCGAGCGCGTCCACCAGGCGCTCCTCGTCCTGCTGCTGTACCGGCGGCGGCGGCACCTCGGGAACGGCTCCGCCCTCCTCCTCGTCCGGCACCGGCACCGCGCGGCGCCGGATGCGCGTGGTGAGCGGCTCGAGCCCCAGCGCCCACAGGTGGAAGGCCGGCAGCAGCTTCAGGAACGCGCTCTCGGGGTCCTGGCGCACGAGCACGTACGGCACGCTGACGCGGAACAGCAGCAGGTACGCCATCATCACGCCGAACGCGGCGAGCATGGCCCAGTGGTCGATCAGGCGGAACGCCAGCGAGGTGATGATCACGGTCATCCCGACGTGCGCCGTGTAGGTGCCGAGGTGGACGGGCATCACGATCCGCGGCGGGTCTTCCAGGTAGCTCTGCGCCAGCTCGATGCGCTTCTCGTCGTGGAAGCCCACCTGCGTCAGGCGCCGGCGCTTGAGCAGGTTGAAGGACGCCTCGACCGTGGCGAGGAACACCGACAGCGCCGCCAGCATCACGATCAGCACGACCTGCGCCAGCTGCAGCGCGCTCATGCGAAGCCCAGCAGCCGCCGGCGCAGCCGCCCCTCCAGCCGGTCCATCGTGCCCTCGTCGGTCTCGTGGTCGTAGCCCATCACGTGCAGGAAGCCGTGCAGCGCCAGCACGTCGAGCTCCTGCGCGAGCGTGCGCCCGAGGCCGCGCGCGTTGCGCTCCGCGCTCGCCACGCTGATCACGATGTCGCCGAGCCCGGCCTCTCCGCCCTCGGCCGGGAACGAGAGCACGTCGGTGGCCTTGTCCTTGCCGCGGTAGTCGCGGTTGAGCCGGCGCAGCAGCCCGTCGCCGGCGAGCACCAGCGACAGCTCGCCGCGCACGTGCAGCGCCGTGGCGGCCGCTCGCAGCACGCGCCGCAGCCGCGGCGCGCTCACGGGACGCCGCCGCTGGCGGTTCAGCATTACGACGGACAGGCGATCGGCTCTGGCCATGCTCAGCGCCCCGCCGGCTTGCCGTTGCCCCAGCGCTCGTACGCCTTGACGATCGACTGCACCAGCCGGTGCCGCACCACGTCCTTCTCGTCGAAGTAGCAGAAGGCGATGCCCTCGGTGCCCGAGAGCACCGAGATCGCTTCGACCAGGCCCGAGGTCTTGCCCTGGGGCAGGTCGATCTGCGTGATGTCGCCGGTCACCACGACCTTCGAGCCGAGGCCGATGCGCGTGAGCACCATCTTCATCTGCTCGGTGGTGGTGTTCTGCGCCTCGTCGATGATCACGAAGGCGTCGTTCAGGGTGCGCCCGCGCATGAAAGCGATGGGCGCCACCTCGATGGCGTTGCGCTCGAGCATCCGGCTCACCTTCTCGTAGTCGAGCAGGTCGTAGAGCGCGTCGTACAGGGGCCGCAGGTAGGGGTCCACCTTGTCCTGCAGGTCGCCGGGCAGGAACCCCAGCTTCTCCCCCGCCTCCACCGCGGGCCGGGCGAGGACGATGCGGGCCACGCTCTTGTTCATGAGGCTGGAGACCGCCTGGGCCACCGCCAGGTAGGTCTTGCCCGTGCCCGCCG
>CAZMRX010000223.1:0-8818 GCA_964568755.1 uncultured Acidobacteriota bacterium
GTCTTCTGCAGCGCGCGGATCTCGGTCGCGAACTTCTCGAGGCTGGCCGCCACGAGCGCTAGCGTCGTCATCACCTCGGCGTGGCGGTCGCGCTGCAGGATCTGCGAGGACGCGGGCGCCGGCAGCAGCCCGAGCCTGGCGCAGACCGCCTCCTCGACCTCGGGCGGCAGGTGCGAGAACGTCCCGACCGCGCCCGAGAGCTTGCCGTAGGCGATCGTGGCGCGGGCGCGCTCGAGGCGCGCGAGCTGTCGCTGCAGCTCGGCGTGCCACAGCGCGAGCTTCAGGCCGAAGGTCATCGGCTCGGCGTGCACGCCGTGGGTGCGCCCGATCATCGGCGCGTGCTTGTGGCGCAAGGCGCGCTCGCGGACGGCGTCCATCAGCTCGACGAGGCCGGCCCGCACCAGGTCGAGCGCGTCGCGCATCAGGATCGACAGCGCCGTGTCGACCACGTCCGAGGAGGTCAGGCCGAAGTGCAGGTAGCGGCCCTCGGGCCCGACGCTTTCCGCCACGCACGAGACGAACGCGATCACGTCGTGCTGGACCTCGCGCTCGATCTCCTCGATGCGCCGGACGTCGAAGCGCGCGCGCTCGCGGATCGCCGCGAGCGCCTGCTTCGGGACGACGCCGCGCTCGGCCAGCACCTCCGTCGCGGCGATCTCGACCTCGAGCCAGGTGGCGAAGCGGTTCTCGTCCGACCAGAGACGCGCCATCTCGGGGCGCGAGTAGCGGGGAATCATGGCAAGGTCATGGCCGAAGCGGGCTTAGCCTAGCACGGGGCCCGCTCCGGCAAGCGCGCGAAGCCGCCGAACTCGCCAGGTCGAACAGGGCCACCGCCCGCGCCTCGGCGTGGCGTCCATATTGCACATCCTCGGTGCGGGGCCGCGTGCGCCGAAATTCATGCGGGCTGCGAGCGGCCGCCCCAGTCGGCAACACGAGGAGGGCGCCATGGAGCCGTATCGCCTGAAGCAGGACGAGAAGGGTCGGGGCTCGGTCGAGGTGGCCTACCGGGGCCAGCGCCTGCTGCGGCACCCGATGTTCAACAAGGGCACCGCCTTCACGCGCGAGGAGCGCGAGGCGCTCGGGCTCGAGGGCCTGCTGCCGGACGCGATCAGCACGATCGACCAGCAGCTCGAGCGGGTGCACCGCAACATCATGAAGAAGGAGGACCCGCTCGAGCGCTACATCGGGCTCGCCTCGCTCCAGGACAGGAACGAGGTGCTCTTCTACAAGCTGCTCGTCAGCTACATCGAGGAGCTGATGCCGATCGTGTACACGCCCGTCGTGGGCAAGGCGTGCCAGGAGTACAGCCACATCTTCCGGCGCGCGCGCGGCATCTGGGTCACGCCCGGCCACCGCGGCCGCATCGCGCAGGTGCTGCAGAACGCGCCCTTCGCGGACATCCGGCTGATCGTGGTGACCGACAACGAGCGCATCCTCGGGCTCGGCGACCAGGGCGCGGGGGGCATGGGCATCCCGATCGGGAAGCTCGCGCTCTACTGCGCGGCGGCGGGGATCCACCCGGCGCAGACGCTGCCGATCAGCCTCGACGTGGGCACCGACAACAAGGCGCTGCTCGAGGACGAGCTGTACCTGGGCTGGCGGCGCCCGCGCCTGCGCGGCGCGGAGTACGAGTCGCTGGTCGAGGAGTTCGTGCAGGCCGTGAAGCTGCGCTTCCCGAAGGCGGTGCTGCAGTGGGAGGACTTCAAGAAGGTCAACGCCTTCCACCTGCTCGACAGGTACCGCAAGCGCATCACCTGCTTCAACGACGACATCCAGGGCACGGCGGCGGTGGCGGTGGCGGGCATCATGGCCGGCTGTCGCGCGACGGGCGTGCCGCTCACCGAGCAGCGCATCGTGATCCTCGGCGCCGGCGCCGCGGGCGTCGGGATCGCGCGGCTGCTGCGCACGGCGCTCCAGAACGCCGGGCTCTCCGGCGAGAAGCTGCAGCGCGCGATCGCCAACCTCGACAGCCACGGCCTGGTGGTCGACGACCAGGAGATCGCCGACGAGCACAAGCGCGCCTTCGCGTGGCCGAGCGCGCTCGCCGAGGCGAGCGGCCTGGGCAAGGGGCGCCCGCGCGACCTGGGCGCGGTGGTGCGCGCGGTCAAGCCCACGGTGCTGATCGGCACCTCGGGCGAGCCGGGCACCTTCACCGAGGTGATCGTGCGCGAGATGGCGGCGCACGTCGAGCGCCCGGTGATCTTCCCGATGTCGAACCCGACCTCCAAGTCCGAGGCGAAGCCGGTCGACCTGATCAACTGGACGGGCGGGCGGGCGCTGATCGCGACCGGCAGCCCGTTCGACCCGGTGCCCTACGGCGGGCGCTCGATCCGCATCGGCCAGGGCAACAACGCCTTCGTCTTCCCCGGCGTCGGCCTCGGCGTGCTGGTCTCGGAGGCGCGCGAGGTGACCGAGTCGATGTTCGCCGCGGCGGCGCTGCGGCTCGCGGCCGAGGTGCACGAGGAGGACTTCGCCTCCGGCATGCTGTTCCCGCCCCAGTCGCACATGCGCCGCGTGGCCCAGGCGATCGCCGAGGCCGTGGCGCGCCAGGCGCGCGAGGACGGAGTCGCGGGGCGTCGCCTGAGCGACGCCGAGATTCCGGCCGTGGTGGCGGCTTCGATGTGGAACCCGGAGTACCCTCGCGTGGTGCCGGTGATGGCGGCCGAGCCGGCGCTCGCGGAGCCCGTGGCACGGTGACGGGCGGCGCCTCGTAGTAAGATTCGCGCGTTTCCCTCGAAAGAGCGAAGGCGGCAGCCTGTCGCGCGGCGTCCCATGGAGTGCGGAGAAGAGGCGATCTGATGGAGGCGTACCGGAGGAAGAGGGGCGCCGACGGGCGCGAGCGCGTCGAGGTGAGGCTGCGCGGACCGCAGCTGCTCAACCACCCGATGTACAACCGCGCCACGGCGTTCACGCGCGACGAGCGCCGCGAGCTGGGGCTCGAGGGCCTGCTGCCCGACGTCACGAGCAGCATGGAGCAGCAGGCGCGGCGAGCCTACGGCAACATCGCCCGCAAGAGCGAGCCGCTCGAGCGCTTCATCGGCCTGGCCGCGCTGCAGGACCGCAACGAGCACCTGTTCTACCGCGTGCTCGGCGACCACCTCGAGGAGTTCCTGCCGATCGTGTACACGCCCACGGTCGGGCTCGCCTGCCAGCAGTACAGCCGGATCTTCAGGCGCGCGCGCGGCCTGTGGATCACGCCCGAGCACAAGGGGCGCATGAGCGAGGTGCTCACCAACAACCCCTACGAGGACGTGCGCCTGATCGTCGTGACCGACAACGAGCGCATCCTCGGCCTCGGCGACCAGGGCGCGGGCGGCATGGGCATCCCGGTCGGCAAGCTGGCGCTCTACGTCGCCGCGGCGGGCATCCACCCGGCGCAGACGCTGCCGATCAGCCTCGACGTCGGCACCGACAACCAGGAGCTGCTGAACGACGACCTCTACATCGGCTGGCGCCAGCCGCGCCTGCGCGGCGAGGCCTACGACGCGGTGGTCGACGAGTTCGTGCGCGCCGTGAAGCTGCGCTTCCCGAAGGCGCTCCTGCAGTGGGAGGACTTCAAGCAGTGGAACGCCTTCCGGCTGCTGGAGCGCTACCGCAAGGAGCTGCCGTCCTTCAACGACGACATCCAGGGAACCGCCGCCGTGGCGGTCGCGGGCATCTTCGCCGCGGCGCGCGGCGCCGCGCGCCCGCTGAAGGACGAGCGGGTCGTGATCGCCGGCGCCGGCGCGGCGGGGGTCGGGATCGCGCGGCTGATCCGCAAGGCGCTCGAGCGCGAGGGGGTCGCGGACGAGGCGCTGCTCGGCTCCGTCGCCCTGCTCGACTCGAAGGGCCTGGTGGTGTCGGCCGAGGACGAGTATCGCCGCGACCTGGCCTGGACGCCTGAGCTCGCCGCCTCCCGCGGCCTGCACCCGGGCTCGTCGCTGCTCGAGGTCGTCTCCAGCCTGAAGCCGACGGTGCTGGTCGGCGTCTCGGGCGTTCCCGGCCTCTTCGGCGAGGAGGTCGTGCGCGCGATGGCCGCGCAGGTGGAGCGCCCCGCGATCTTCCCGCTCTCGAACCCCACGAGCTCGTCCGAGGCGCGACCCGCCGACCTGATGGCGTGGACCGGCGGGCGCGCGCTGGTGGCGACCGGGAGCCCCTTCGACCCGGTGGAGATCGGCGAGCGGCGCGTGCGGATCGGGCAGGGCAACAACGCCTTCATCTTCCCCGGCGTCGGCCTCGGCGTGCTGGTCTCGGAGGCGCGCGAGGTCACGGACGCGATGTTCGCGGCCGCCGCCGACACGCTCGCCGCCCAGCTCCAGGACGAGGACCTCGCCGCGGGAAGCCTGTTCCCGCGCATCGCGGAGCTGCGACGCATCACCGCCCGGGTGGCCGAGGCGGTCGTGCGCCAGGC
This sequence comes from uncultured Acidobacteriota bacterium, assembly GCA_964568755.1. GTDB lineage: Bacteria > Acidobacteriota > Vicinamibacteria > Fen-336 > Fen-336 > DATBSL01. The sequence goes on from CAZMRX010000223.1 coordinate 4,391, forward strand.
GGCGAGCGACGGCGTCGCCAGGAACCCTCCCGACGACCCGGCCGAGGCGGTCGCCTCGGCGATGTGGGACCCCGCGTACCCGGCGATCGAAGTCGTCTAACCCCTGTCGCCGTGACAACCCCTGCGTTGTGCGGGTGCGTCAGCGCGGCGGCTGCTGCGGCGGGGCGGCGGGCAGGTGGATGCGCACCGTCGTTCCGTGGCCGGGCTTGCTGGACGCGGCGATCGTGCCGCGGTGCTCTTCGACGATCTGCTTGGCGATCGCGAGGCCCAGGCCCGTCCCCTTGACCTTGGTCGTGTAGTGCGGCTCGAAGATGCGCAGGGCGTCCTCGACGCCGGGGCCGTCGTCCTCGATGCGGATCGTGACGCCGTCCCGCTCGCGCAGCGTGACCAGCCGCAGCGCGCCGCCCGACTCCCCCATCGCCTCGAGCGCGTTGTTGATCACGTTCAGCAGCACGCGCTTGACCTGGTCGGCGTCGGCCTCCACCTCGGGGACGTCCGCGGCCAGCTGCACGTCCACGCGGACCGCGTCGGGCGGGGTCCGGGTGTAGGGCGAGAGCGCCTCGAGCACGAGCGCGTTCGGGTCGAGCCGCTCCGTGCGCATCGCGGGCAGGCGCGAGAAGCGCGAGAACTCGCCGATCAGCTCCTTGAGGTCTCGCACCGCTCCCAGGATCATGTCGATCGCCGAGGGGAACACCGAGGCGAAGCGCTCCTTGTCGCGCGCCCAGGCCGTCTTCAGCGTCTCGGCCGCGAGCCCCACGGGGGTCAACGGGTTCTTGATCTCGTGGATCACCCTCTCGACGGCCTCCTTCCACGCCTCGAGCCGCTCGGTCGCCAGGATCTTGGCCTCCGAGGCCTTCAGCTCGGCGGTGCGCGCCTCGACCATGCTCTCGAGGTTGCGGCTGTAGCCCTCGATCTGCCGGTGGCTCGCTTCCAGCTCGCCGACCATGCGGTTGAAGGACTCGGCCATGCTCGAGACCTCGTCGCGCGAGTGCACCGGCAGCCGCACGCGCAGGTCGCCGGTCGCCGCGCGCGCCATCGCGTCGTGCACGCGCCGCACGGGAGCCAGCACGATGCGCGACAGCAGCAGGTTGAGCAGCAGCAGCACCGACACGAACGACAGCGAGACGCCCCCGTACAGCAGCGAGCGCGTGAGCGCCTCGCTGCGCTCGAGCGGCGCCAGGCTCTTCATGACGTGCAGACGACCGTACGGCTCGCCCGCGGCCTGGAGCGTCGAGGTGAGCGCCAGCACGCGCTCGCCAAAGGTCGTGAGCTCGCGGAACTCGTCCTGGCCGGGGGCCGGGCCGCCTTCCGCGGCGCGCGGCTCCTCGCGCGTGACGCGGCGCCCGGAGAGCAGGGGCCGCCCCCCGGGACCGACCAGGTCGGCCTCGCCTTCTCGATCCACCAGCAGCACCACCCCGGGTCGGCCGAGAAAGGGGTCCGCGTCGGGGCCGACCAGCCGCGACACGACCCCCCGATCGCCGGAGGCGCCCAGGTCGAGGTCGCCGGACTCGACGCGCACCCACACCAGGCCCTCCTGCAGCGCCAGGTCGGCCAGGTGGACGGCGAGCGACTCGCGGTTGCGGCTGAGCAGGTCGTAGATGAAGTCGCGCTCGTAGCTGCGGCGCAGCGTCGACAGCAGCCGGCGGTCCTGCTCGAGCAGCCGCTGCCGCTGCTCCGCCAGGAACGGCACCAGCACCAGCAGCATCACGAGCACGCTGCCCAGGAAGACGATGGTCAGCGCCAGCGCGACCTTGCCGCGCAGGCTCAGGTCGGCGAGCGAGCGCAGCAGCGGCTTCACCGCTCCCCCAGCCAGCCGCGCGGCCGGGCGCGCGGGCCTTCCGGCCCCGTCTCGACCGCGACCAGCGCCACGCCCTGGACGCGGTCGCCGCGCGCGTCGAAGCGGACGCGCCCCGTTGCGGCCCGCAGGTCGGTGCGCGCGACGGCCTCGCGCAGGCGCCGCCGGGTCGCGCCGAGCCCGGCCTCGAGCGCAGCGTCCGGGATCTCCCCGAGCGAGCGCAGGCCCGCCGCGACCACCTGCACCGCGTCGTGGGCGAGGACCGCGCGGCAGCCCGCAGGCTCGTTGTCGGCAGACTCCGCGTAGAGCCGCTCGAACTCGGGCGAGCGCGAGCACAGCTCGACGTAGTAGGCGTCGCCCGGCGGCCCGCCGCGCTGGAACAGGAGCGGGCTCGACCAGGCGTCCCCGCCGACGAGCGTCGCCTGGAGCCCGACCGCGAGCGCCTGGGCGGCCACGAGCGTCGCGTCCGTGAAGGAGCCGGGCAGGAACACCACGTCGGGCCCGTACTCCTTGACGCGCCGCAGCTGGGGACGGAAGTCCGTCTCGAGCGCCAGGTAGAAGAACTCCGCCACCTCGCCCCCCCCGCCCGCGTCGGCGAAGCTGACGGAGAAGCTGCGGGCGAGCTGCTGGCTGTACTTGCGCCCCACCTCGTAGAGCACCGCCGCGCGCCGCGCGCCGAGCGTGTCGCGCGCGAAGCTCGCGAGCAGCCGGCCCATCACGTCGTCCGAGGCGCACATGCGGAACACGAACGGGCGGTCCTCGCCCGTCTGCGGGTCCCAGGTGATGTCGCTGGCGGTCGAGACGTTCGTGAGCTGCGGAATGCCCTCCGCCTCCGCCACCTCGGCGATCGCCCGGCTCAGCTCGCTGGAGTTCGCCCCGACGATCGCGAGGGCCCCGGCACGGGCGGCGAGCGACGCCGCCTCGCGCGCGTCCACGAAGTAGCTGCCGGTGCGGTACTCGGCGAGCCGCAGCTGGCGCCCGCCGATGCCGCCCGCGCGGTTCAGCTCCTCGACGGCGAGCCGCGCGCCGCGCAGCGACTGCTGGCCCGAGGCGGCGTAGCGCCCGATCGTGGGAAACACCGCGGCGAGCGTGAGCGTGCCGGCCTTGCTCGCGACCGACGGCGCGAGCACGACCGGGTCCATGCTGTCCGGGGCGACGCCGGGACGGCGCTCGGGCGCGCTTTGAAGGCACGCGGAGGCCGCGAGGGCGAGCGCCACAACAGACACGGCCTGGACCGACGAGGCCATCGAGAAGGAGCGTAACACCCCGCACCGCCCCGGGGGTCTGGGGGCGCGGCGGTAGAGCACCCCCAGAGGCGCGGCGCGAACCCTTCTGGGGGGCGCTCCGCAGCCGCGCCCCCCAGCCCCCCAGGCAGTGCGCTAGAAGAGCCTGAGTTGCGCTTCGCCTCGGTCCTTGGTCCTTTGCGGGCCGGATACCCCAATCCACGCGGTGCCCTCGGGCGAAGCGAGCGTCACGCGTACGTCCCCGCGCCGGGCGCGGGAGAGCGCCTCCTCCGCGGCCATCAGCGCCAGCTCCGGGTGGTTGTTCTTGCGCGAGAGGTGCGCGAGCACCACCTTGCGGCAGCGCGGACCGAGCCCCCGCTCGAGCAGGCGAGAGACGTCGCCGTTGGCGAGGTGACCGAGCGGGCCCAGGATGCGCTCCTTGAGCGACCACGGGTAGGGCCCGTCGCGCAGCATCGCCGGGTCGTAGTTCGACTCGACGAGCAGCGCGTCGCAGCCGCTCATGGCCTCGACGAGGCGCTTGCCGAGGTGGCCGAGGTCGGTCGCGTGCCCGATCGAGGCCCCGCCGCACGAGACCACGAAGGCGAGCGGGCCCGCGGCGTCGTGCGGCACCGGCAGGCACCTCACCGTCATGCGTCCGATGCTGCGCGACTCGCCGGCCGTGACCGTCTCGTAGGCCGGGAGCTTCGCCCCGGCGAAGCCGGCGGCGGCGAAGGTGCCGCGCGTGCCCGCGAGCGGCACGCCGAAGCGCTTCGAGAACGCCGCCGCGCCGCGGGCGTGGTCGCCGTGCTCGTGCGAGACGAACACCGCGTCGAGAGCGGCGGGGTCGACGCCTGCCGAGTCCAGCCGCTCGGCGAGCTGCCGCGGCCCGAGCCCGGCGTCGAGCAGCACGCGGGCGCCGCCGCCCTCGACGAGCGTCGCGTTGCCGCCGCTGCCCGACCCGAGCACCTTGAAGCGCAGGCTCATACCGTCAGCTCGGACGAGCGCGGGCGCCAGCCGCCGAGGTTGCCGAGCACGGACGCGGCCAGCCGGCCCTGGAAGATCTCCGCCGCCACGCGGCGCACGTCCTCGCCGCTCACCGCCTCGACGGCGCCCATGATCTCGTCCATCGGCAGCTGGCGGCCGAGGTAGAGCTCCTGGCGCGCCAGGTGGTTCATGCGCGCGTTCGAGCCCTCGAGCGAGAGCAGCAGGCCGCCCTTCAGGTGGTCCTTGGCCCGCCGCAGCTCCGGCTCCGGCAGCCGCTCGCCCCGCAGGCGGCGGATCTCCTCGAGCGTGAGGCGCACCACCTCGGCGGCCGAGTCGAGGCGCGTGCCCGCGTAGATCGTCATCACCCCGCTGTCGGAGTACGCGGTGACCCCCGACGAGATCGAGTAGACGAGGCCGCGCTTCTCG
>CAZMRX010000224.1:0-8755 GCA_964568755.1 uncultured Acidobacteriota bacterium
AGCGCGCGGAGCACCTGATGCTCGTGGACCTCGGCCGCAACGACCTCGGCCGGGTCTGCCGCTTCGGCAGCGTGCAGGTCGCCGAGCTGATGAAGGTCGAGCACTACAGCCACGTGGCCCACATCGTGAGCTCGGTGGTGGGGGAGCTCGGGGACGGCAAGGACGCGCTCGACGCGCTCGCGGCCACGTTCCCGGCCGGGACGCTCTCGGGCGCGCCCAAGATCCGGGCGATGGAGATCATCGACGAGCTGGAGCCGCTCGCGCGCGGGCTCTACGGCGGGGCGCTCGGCTACATCGACCTGGGTGGAAACCTGGACTTCTGCATCGCGATCCGCACGCTGCTGATGCGGAACGGCCGAGCGACGCTGCAGACCGGCGCGGGCATCGTGGCCGACTCCGACCCGGCGAGCGAAGAGCGCGAGACCGAAGCCAAGGCGCAGGCGCTCTTCGAGGCGCTCGCGGTGGCGGGGGGGCTCGCGTGATCCTGCTCGTCGACAACTACGACTCGTTCACCTTCAACCTCTACCAGTACCTGGGCGAGCTGGGCGCCGACGTGAAGGTGGTCCGAAACGACGCGCTCTCGGTGGACGAGGCGCTGGCGCTCGGGCCCGAGAGGATTGTCATCTCGCCCGGGCCCGGCACGCCCGACGAGGCCGGGATCAGCCTCGAGCTCGTGCGCCGCTCGCCGGTGCCGCTACTCGGCGTCTGCCTCGGCCACCAGGCGCTCGGCCAGGCCTTCGGTGGCGAGGTCGTGCGCGCGGCCAAGCTGATGCACGGCAAGACCAGCGAGATCCGCCACGACGGCCGCACCATCTTCGCGGGCCTGCCGGACGTGTTCACGGCCACGCGCTATCACTCCCTCGTCGTGGCGCCCGAGAGCGTGCCCGAGTGCCTCGAGGTCTCGGCCTGGACCGACGGCGGCGTCGTGATGGGCCTGCGCCACCGCGAGCGGCCGCTCGAGGGCGTGCAGTTCCACCCGGAGAGCATCCTGACCACGGCGGGCAAGGACCTGCTGCGCAACTTCCTCGGCCTGGGCGCGAAGGTGAGCATCAAGCGGCACCTGGCGAAGCTCGCGCGCGGCGAGAAGCTCAGCGAGGACGAGGCCGCCTCGGCGATGGGCGCGATCATGGACGGGGACGCGACCCCCGCGCAGATCGGCGCGCTGCTGGCGGCGATGGCCGCGCGCGGCGAGACCGAGGACGAGGTGACGGGCTTCGCGCGCACCATGCGCTCGCGCGCCGTCCCGCTCGCGTCGAAGGGCGCCGTCGACACCTGCGGCACCGGAGGCGACGGGGCCGGCACCTTCAACATCTCGACGGTCGCCTCGTTCGTGGTGGCCGCCTGCGGCGCCCCCGTCGCCAAGCACGGCAACCGCTCGGCGAGCGGCACCTGTGGCTCGGCGGACGTGCTCGAGGCGCTCGGGATCCGGATCGACGCGCCCACGGCGACGGTGCAGAAGGCGCTCGACGACGTGGGCTGGACCTTCCTGTTCGCGCCGCGCTTCCACGCCGCGACCCGCCACGCGGTCGGTCCGCGCAAGGAGATGGGGGTGCGCACGGCCTTCAACCTGCTCGGCCCGCTCACCAACCCCGCGCGGCCGGAAAGCCAGGTGGTCGGCGTGCCGAGGCCGGAGCTCACGGCCTTCGTCGCGCGCTGCCTGCAGCGGCTCGGGACGAAGCGGGCCTGGGTCGTGAGCGGCAGCGGGCTAGACGAGCTGACGCTCGCCGGGCCTACCACCGTGGCGGAGGTGGACGGCGAGACGGTCCGCAGCTTCACGATCGGGCCGGCGGACGCCGGCCTTCAGGCCTCGTCGCTCGAGTCGCTCCGCGGAGGCGACCCGCAGGCGAACGCGGCGATCGCGCGCGACGTGCTGTCGGGTGCGCCGGGACCGAAACGCGACGTCGTGCTGCTGAACGCCGCCGCGGCGCTCGTGGTGGCCGGCAAGGCCAGCGACCTGCGCGACGGCGTCCGGCTCGCCGCCGCCGCCATCGACGACGGGCGCGCCAGGGGGCTCGTGGATCGCGTGCGGGAGGCACTCGCGTGAGCGGCGTGCGCACCGGCAGCGTGCTCGACGCGATCCTCGCCCGCACGCGCGAGCACGTCGAGCGCGAGAAGGCGGCTCGCCCGCTCGAGGCTTCGCATCCCGACGTGACGGGCGCGCCCGCCGTGCGTCCGTTCGCGACGGCGCTCGTGCGCCCGGGCGCGATCTCGGTGATCGCCGAGCACAAGCGCCGCTCGCCGTCGAAGGGCGCCATCCGAGAGGACCTGGAGCCGAGAGACGTCGCGCTCCGCTACGAGAGGAACGGCGCCGCGGCCCTCTCGGTCCTGACCGACGAGCCGTTCTTCGGCGGACGGCTCGCGCACCTCGCGCAGGCGCGCCAGGCGACGGCGCTCCCGACGCTGCGCAAGGACTTCACCGTCGACCCGTGGCAGATCCGGGAGGCGCGGGCCGCGGGCGCGGACGCCGTGCTGCTGATCGTCGCGGCGCTGGAGGACGGCGAGCTGCGGGAGCTGCTGGCCGAGGCGCGCGCGCTGGGCGTCGATGCCCTCGTCGAGGTGCACGAGCGCGCGGAGCTGGATCGCGCGCTTCGGGCCGGCGCGCGCCTCGTGGGCGTCAACAACCGCGACCTGCGGACGCTCGCCGTGTCGCTCGAGACGTCGCTCTCGCTCGCCGCCGCGATCCCGGATGACGTGGTGGCCGTGGCCGAGAGCGGCATCCGGAGCGGCCTCGACCTGAGGCGGCTGAGGGACGCGGGCTTCGACGCGTGCCTCGTCGGGGAGCACTTGATGGCCGCGCCCGACCCCGGCGAAGCGCTGCGCGTGCTGCTGGAGGACGCAGCGTGAGCGCCCCGCGGAAGCTCGCCGACGTCACGAAGGACCGCCTGCTCGTGAAGATCTGCGGGATCACGACACCGGAGGACGCCCTCCACGCCGTGAGCGCCGGCGCCGACGCGGTCGGTTTCGTGTTCTGGTTCATGAGCCCGCGCAAGGTCGACGCGGTGCGGGCCGCGGCGATCGCGCGCGAGCTGCCCGCTTCCGTCCTGCGCGTCGGCGTCTTCGTGGACGCGCCGCGCGATCAGATGGCGAGGGTCAGCGACGAGGTGGGCCTGGACCTGCTGCAGCTCCACGGCGAGGAGCCGCCCGAGGCCCTGGCCGACCTGCCGCGGCCGGCGCTCAAGGCCATTCGCGTCGGAAAAGGCTTCGCGCCCGAGGAAGCCCTGCGCTACGCGAGCCGCGTGGCCGGGGTGGTGGTGGACACGCGCCTGCCCGGCGAGACGCAGCTCCCGGGTGGGACGGGGGTCCCGTTCGACTGGTCGCTCGTGTCGGACCTCGCGGGTCGAGTCCCGTTCCTGATGCTGGCGGGCGGCCTGTCCCAGGAGAACGTGGCCCAGGCCGTGCGCGCCGTGCGGCCCCACGCTATCGACGTGTCGAGCGGGGTCGAGCGCATGCCGGGGCGCAAGGACCCTGCCCGCATCAAGGCCTTCGTCGAGGCCGCGCGGGCCGTCGAAATGGAGGTCCGAGCGAGATGAGCGCAGCCACGACCCACGCTCGCCACGCGGAGCTCTGGCCCGACGCCTCCGGCCACTTCGGTCGCTACGGCGGTCGCTACGTGCCCGAGACGCTGATGGAGCCGCTGCGCGAGCTCGAAGAGGCCTGGGCCGCCGCCCGCCGCGATCCCGCTTTCGAAGCCGAGCTTGCCCGGCTGCTCCGCGACTACGTGGGCCGTCCGACGCCGCTCGGCTTCGCCGCGCGGCTCTCCGACCGGCTGGGGTGCCAGGTCTGGCTCAAGCGCGAGGACCTCTGCCACACGGGCGCGCACAAGATCAACAACGCGATCGGCCAGGCGCTGCTCGTCAAGCGCATGGGCAAGACCCGCGTCGTGGCCGAGACCGGCGCGGGCCAGCACGGCGTCGCGACCGCGACCGTGTGCGCGCTCATGGGCCTCGAGTGCGTCGTCTACATGGGGACCGAGGACATGGCGCGCCAGGCCCCGAACGTGGCGCGGATGCGCCTGCTCGGCGCCGAGGTGCGCGGCGTGTCGTCGGGCACGCGCACGCTGAAGGACGCGATCAACGAGGCGATGCGCGACTGGGTGACGAACGTGCGCAGCACCCACTACTTGCTCGGCTCGGTGCTCGGCGCGCACCCGTACCCGGCGATGGTGCGCGAGTTCCAGGCCGTGATCGGCCGCGAGGCGCGCGCGCAGGTGCTCGAGGCGTGCGGACGTCTGCCCGACTGGCTGGTGGCCTGTGTCGGCGGCGGCTCGAACGCGATCGGCCTCTTCTTCGCCTTCCTCGACGACGCTGACGTGCGCATGGTGGGAGTCGAGGCGGGCGGCCGCTCGTCGCGACCGGGCGATCACGCGGCTCGCTTCCTGGAGGAGGCGGGAGCCGGCGCCGGCGTAGGCGTGCTGCAGGGCACGAGCACCTACCTGCTGCAGGATGCGGCGGGGAATGTCCTCCCGACGCACTCCGTCTCGGCGGGCCTCGACTACCCGGCGGTCGGACCCGAGCACGCGCTGCTGCACGACGCGGGCCGCATCCGCTACGACTCGGTCCGGGACGCGGAGGCGCTCGCCGGGTTCCACCTGCTGGCCGAGACCGAGGGCATCCTCCCGGCGCTCGAGTCGGCTCACGCCGTCGCCTGGCTGGTGCGGGAGCAGAAGGCCCTCGCGGGCGCCCGCGTGATCCTGAACGTGAGCGGCCGCGGCGACAAGGATCTCGCCATCGTGGCTGAGCAGGAGATTGCGGGCGGGCCGGGGCCGAGTGCCACGGGTAGCGGCGGAACCGGAGGGCTCCCGTGACGGGTCACCAGTCGAGGCCAGGCGGACCCGTCACGGGATCCCGGTCCGCCGCGGAGACGATGGCTAGGGCCTGGTGCAGTGGACCGGAGCCACGCCATGGGCGATGGCGGGAGGAGACCGCATGAAGCGCGTCAACGTGAAGGGCAACAGCCCCTACGAGCCGATCGTCGGATACTCGCGCGCCGTGCGCGTCGGGACGCACGTCTCGGTCGCCGGCACCACCGCCACCGGCGCCGACGGCAAGATCGTCGGCAAGGGAGATCCCTACGCCCAGGCGGTGCAGTGCTTCCGCAACATCGAGAGCGCGCTCCACGAGGCCGGCGCGAGCTTCCGCGACGTCGTGAGGACGCGCATGTACGTGACCGACATCGCCCGCTGGGAGGCGGTCGGCCGGGCTCACGGCCAGGTGTTTCGCGACATCCGTCCCGCGGCCACGATGGTCGAGGTCAAGGCGCTCGTGGACCCGGACATGCTGGTCGAGATCGAGGTGGACGCGGTGGTGAGCGAGTCGACCACGCAGCGCCTGCCGAAGAAGACGCCGCGCTGAGGAGCGAATGACCCGCATCGGAGCCAGGCTCGCGCAGCGAAAGCAGGACGGCCGGCCCGCGTTCGTCGCCTTCCTGACGGCGGGGGACCCGTCGCTCGACCGGACCGTGGCCGCGGCGCTGGAGCTCGCCGCCGCCGGGGTGGACGTGCTGGAGCTCGGCGTGCCGTTCTCCGACCCGCTGGCCGACGGCCCGGTGATCCAGCGCTCGAGCGAGCGCGCGCTCGCGCGCGGCGTGACGCTCGAGCGCGTGCTGGGGGCGGTCGAGCGGATCCGCGAGACGAGCGAGCTGCCGCTCGTGCTCTTCAGCTACCTGAACCCGGTGCTGCAACGGAGCATGGCGCGCGCCCTGGTCGAGACGAAGCGCGCCGGCGTCGACGGCGTCCTGGTCACGGACCTGCCGCCCGAGGAGGCCGGCGAGTGGATCCCCGCCGCTCGCGAGGCGGGCGTCGACACGATCTTCCTGGCGTCGCCCACGAGCCCCGACGAGCGGCTGCGGCGCGTCGCCGAGGCGAGCCGCGGGTTCGTCTACGCGATCAGCCGCACGGGCGTCACGGGCGAGCGCCAGGCGCTCTCGGACGACGCGCGCCCGCTCGTCGAGCGGCTGCGCGCGCTCACGGACGTGCCGGTAGCGCTCGGCTTCGGCATCTCGACGCCGGAGCAGGTGAAGCAGGCGTCGGCCGCGGCCGACGCCGTGGTGGTCGGGAGCGCGCTCGTGCGCTTCCTGGAGGAGCACCCGGACGGCGACCTCGGGGCTCAGGTGAGATGGCTGACGAGCGCGACATAGCCGGCGAGGCGCAGGTCGGCGACCTGCGCATGCGCATCGACCAGATCGACGACCAGCTGATGAAGCTGCTGAACAGCCGCTCGGCGTGCGCCGTCGAGATCGGCCGCATCAAGCGCCGCTTCGGCATGGCGCTGTACCAGCCGGACCGCGAGAAGTGGATTCTCGACCGCGTGGAGCGCAACAACCCCGGTCCGCTCGACAGCGGCGCGCTGCGCCGGGTGTTCGAGCGCGTGATCGACGAGAGCCGGCGGCTCGAGCGCCTCGCGGGCGAGGCGGAAGCGCGCGCCAAGAACGAGACGGAATAAGAAGGAGAAGATGTGTCCATGGTCATCGTGATGGAGCACTCGGCCAGCGAGGAGCAGGTCCACAGGGTCATCGAGTCGCTGGTCGAGGTGGGCTACGACGTCCACCGCTCGAGCGGGGTCGACTTCACGGTGCTGGGCGCCGTCGGCGCGCCGCACAGGCCGATCGACCCGCGGCTGATCGAGGTGCTGCCGGGAGTGCGCGAGGTGGTTCGCATCTCCGAGCCCTACAAGCTCGCCGGACGCACCTTCAAGGCCGAGGACACCGTGGTGGAGATCGCGGGAGTCAAGGTCGGCGCCCCCGAGGTGATCGCGATGGCGGGGCCGTGCTCGGTCGAGAGCGCCGAGCAGGTGGCCGCGGTGGCGAAGTCGGTCGCGGCCTCCGGCGCACGGATCCTGCGCGGCGGCGCCTTCAAGCCGCGCACTTCGCCCTACGCGTTCCAGGGCAAGGGCGAGGAGGGCCTCCGCTGGATGCGGGCCGCCGCCGACCAGAACGCCATGGCCGTGATCAGCGAGGTGATGGACCCGCGCCAGATCGAGATGATGCTGCGCTACGTCGATTGCCTGCAGGTGGGCGCGCGCAACATGCAGAACTTCGACCTGCTGAAGGAGCTCGGCAAGGTTCGCAAGCCCGTGCTGCTGAAGCGCGGGCTCTCGGCCACCTACGAGGAGTGGCTGCTGTCCGCGGAGTACGTCCTGGCCGGGGGCAACGGCCAGGTGGTCCTGTGCGAGCGCGGCATCCGCACCTTCGAGACCTACACGCGCAACACGCTCGACCTCGCGGCGATCCCCGTGATCAAGGCGCGCAGCCACCTGCCGATCGTCGTGGACCCGAGCCACGGCACGGGCCGCCGCGAGAAGGTGATCCCGATGGCGCGCGCCGCGGTCGCCGCCGGCGCGGACGGGCTGATCATCGAGGTCCACAACAACCCCGAGAAGGCGCTCTCCGACGGCCCGCAGAGCCTCTACCCCGAGCAGTTCGACCGCCTGATGGGCGAGCTCCGGATCATCGCCCCGGTGCTGGGCCGCACGCTGCCGCTCGCGCGCGGATGACGGCGTGAGCCCGGGCGACCGCGAGCTCACCCGGCGCTTCTGGAGCGCGATGTCGTTCCGGGCGCTCGCGCCGCTGCTGGCCGCGGTGCTCTTCACCTTCAGCGCGATCGGCTTCCTGGTGGACATCGCCGGGCTCGGCCGCATGCAGCCGCCCGTGCTGGCCGGGGTCGTCGCGACGAGCGGCCTGGTCGCGGTTGCGTACGCGCTCATCGGCATGCGGCGTCGCTACTGGCTGTTCGCGCCCGTGATCGTGCTGCAGGTGCTGCTGCCGCGCTGGCTCGAGCGGCTGTGGCCCCCGGGGCCCGTCCTCGAGGGCGACGCGCTCCGGACGCGGCTGGCGCTGGACGCCGCAGGGGCCGTCACGGGCCTGGCGCTGGGCTACGGGTTGTTCATGATCTTCATCGTCCGGCAGGGGCTGCGCCGCGTCCGCACCGAGGCCGAGATGGCGCTCGCCCGCGAGATCCACGTCTCGCTGGTGCCGGACGTTTCACTGACGACCGAGGCGTGCGAGGTCTACGGCCGGTCGATCCCGGCCTCGGAGGTGGGCGGGGACCTGGTCGACGCGCTCGTCGTCTCTGGCCGCCCGCTCGGCTTCGTTGCCGACGTCTCCGGCCACGGCGTGCCGGCCGGCTCTGTGATGGGCCTGCTGAAGGCCGGGCTGCGCACCCGGCTCCGGGACCCCGGCGACCCGGGAGCGGTGCTCGAGGCGCTGAACGACGTGCTCCACGATCTCACGCGCCCCAACACCTTCGCCACGGCCGCGATCCTGCGCCTGGAGACGGAGTCACGCCTGAGCTACGCGCTCGCCGGCCATCCCCCGATCCTGCACGTGCGCAAAGCCGACGCGACGGTCGCCCGCCTGGCGGAAGGCGGCATGGCGCTCGGCATCCAGGCGGGAGAACGCTACGTCGTTGGTCATGCCGAGGTCCGCCCGGGCGACGTGTTGGCCGTCCTCACGGACGGATTCACCGAGACGATGGACCGGCAGGACCGCGAGCTCGGCCTCGAGCCGATCGAGACCGCCCTGCTGGCCCACGCCGGCGAGCCGCTGCCCGCGCTGTTCGAGCGCCTGCTCGGCCTCGCCCGCGCCCACGGCCCGCAGCAAGACGACCGGACGCTGTTGCTGGTGCGGATGTCGAAGTCCTGATCTGTCAGGGCGACCCTGAGCATCGAGACTGCGGGGTCGCGCACGGCGCAGGCCGCTTTCAGTGCCGCACGGCGCTACTCGCCTGGCGGAGTCGGCGCCGGCGGGGCGTCGCCGCGCG
>CAZMRX010000225.1:0-8438 GCA_964568755.1 uncultured Acidobacteriota bacterium
ACGGCACGCCGGACTTCTTCGTGAGCTTCGTGCGCGTGCTCCGGGACCGCGACGGCCGCAGCCTCGAGGTGGAGCCGGGCGCCACCAGCGGGGACTTCCTCGACGGCCTCCACCTCGGCACGCGTCGGGCGCTCCACGAGAGCGGGCGGCCGTCGCTCACGATCACGATCCGCGAGCTCGACGCGCGCAGCCTCGGCATGCTGATCGCCCTCTACGAGCGGGCCGTGGGGCTCTACGCCAGCCTCGTGGGCATCAACGCCTACCACCAGCCGGGCGTCGAGGCCGGCAAGAAGGCGGCGGCAGCCGTCCTGGAGCTGCAGCGGAAGGTCGTGGCCGCGCTCGCGGCGCGCGGCTCGCAGGGCGCGACCTGCGAGGAGCTCGCTTCGGCCGTCGAAGCGCCGGACGAGGTCGAGACCGTGTTCCACCTGCTCGAGCGCCTGTCCGCCAACCCCGACCGCGGCGTCACGAAGCGCCCCGGCCCGACTCCGTTCACGGCCACGTATGGGGTCAGGTCTTGAATCTTGGCATCTGGTCACGCATGCCAAGGTCCAAGACCTGACCCCTTCGTTGTTGCCTGTCCCGGCTCGCGCGTGAGAACCTTCGTCATCCAGGGAGGTTCCCATGCGCCGAACCGCTCCGCTCGCCGCAGCGTTACTGCTCTCGCCCGTCCTCGCCCTCGGCGAGGTGCAGACGAAGGAAGTCACCTACAAGCAGGGTGAGACGGAGCTCGCCGGCTTCTTCGCCTGGGACGCAGCGGCCAAGGGAAAGAGGCCGGGCGTGATCGTGGTGCACGAGTGGTGGGGGCACAACGAGCACGCGCGCAACCAGGCGATCCGCCTGGCGAAGGCGGGATACGTCGGCTTCGCGCTCGACATGTACGGCAAGGGCAAGGTGACCGCGCACCCGCCCGACGCGCAGGCGTTCATGGCCGAGGCCACCAAGGACCCGCAGGTGGTGAAAGCCCGCTTCCTGGCGGCGCTCGACGTGCTGCAGAAGGACCCGCACGTCGACCCCGCCCGCGTGGCGGCGATCGGCTACTGCTTCGGAGGGGCGATCGTGCTGGCGATGGCGCGCCAGGGCGTGGACCTCGACGCCGTCGTGAGCTTCCACGGCGCGATCGCCACGCAGCAGCCGGCGGCGCCGGGCGCCGTGAAGGCGCGGCTGCTGGTCCTGAACGGCGAGGACGACGGCATGGTCACGGCGGACCAGATCGCGGCCTTCAAGAAGGAGATGACGGCCGCGAACGCCAAGTTCGAGTTCGTGAACCTGCCGCACGCCAAGCACAGCTTCACCAACCCGGACGCCGACAAGGTCGGCATGCCGGCGCTCGCCTACAACGCCGAGGCCGACAAGGACTCCTGGGACCGCATGCTGAAGCTGTTCGCGGAGGTCTTCTAGCCGAGGTTGCGCCTGCTGGCGCGCAACCTCGGCTCTTTGAGCCGTGCCGTTGGCCCAGGCCGTCCCACGCCTTCTGGCCGTCGTGTGGCCGGTCTCGCCCTTCCGTCCGTCCCGCGCTCCTTCGCTTCGTGTGGCCGGTCTCGCTTTCCGTCCGTCCCGCTTCGGGCGGCCACCCGTCGGCCCGTAGCGGCCGGCTAGCTTCTCGGCGGCGCCCCCACCACGTGCAGCGTCCGCGTCGGGAAGGCGAAGCTCGTGCCGGCCTCGTCCACGATGCGCATGATCCCGAACAGCACCTGCTGCCGAAGCTCGCGGAATTCGCCGAAGTCCTGCGTCTCGAACCAGCACAGCACCTCGACGTCGAGCGACGAGGCGGAGAGCGCGGCGAAGCTCGCGACCACCGTCTCGGGCCAGACCTTCGGCGTCGCGCGCAGCAGCGCCTGGATGCCGGAGACGACGCGCCGCATCTGCTCCTCGCTGGTGCCGTAGACGAGCCCGATCGTGGCCGCGAAGCGGATCCGATCGCGGGCCGCGAAGTCCTCGATCCGCATGTCGGCGAGCTTGCCGTTCGGCAGGCTGACGAGCGTGCGGTCCAGGGTGCGGATCTGCGTCGAGCGCATGCCGATCCGCTCCACGTTGCCGGTGAAGTCCTCGATCCTGACCAGGTCGCCCACGCGGAACGGCTGGTCGGCCGCGAGCGAGATCGAGCCGAACAGGTTCTCGATCGTCTTCTGCGCGCCGAAGGCGATCGCGATCCCGCCGATGCCGAGGCCTGCCAGCACCGTCGCCACCGGATAGCCGAAGGCGGCGAGCGTCGCCACCAGGCCGGTCACCGCGACGAACACGCGCGCGAGGTTGCGCGTCACGGACAGCAGCGAGCGGGCCGAAGGGTTGTCGGCCGCCCAGGGCCGCTCGTTCAGGAACTGCGCCCAGACGTCGACCGCGCGCCACAGCACCCAGAACATGCCGACGGTCGCAACGCCTCCGAGCAGCGAGCGCACGGACGCGTGGGGCCCGGGGAGCAGGCCGAGCCAGGGCAGGAGCAGCGCGGCCGCCGCCACCGTCCACAGCAGCGTCAGCGCCGGCGAGGTGCGGGCGAGCAGGCGCTCGTCCCACTGCGTCGGCGTGCGCCGGAAGAGACGGTGCAGCACGCGCGTGGAGACGCTGCCGAAGACGCGGCCGGCGACGAGCGCCAGCGCCGCGAGCAGCGGCAGCGCGAGCCACTGCCACCACATCACGTCCCAGGGCCCGTAGCTCTGCAGCCGCTGAGGCACGAAGTCGCGGACCCAGCGGTCGGGAAGGGCGTCGTACCAGCCGTCGATGCGCGAGACCGTCTGGCGCGAGAAGGCCCAGCGGGCTCCCGCCGCATCTCGGACGCGCACCATGAAGACGGGGTCGTGTCCGCCGCGTCCGTCGGGCAACTGGCCGACCGAGTCGACGCCGTCGGGCAGTCCGTCCTTCGCGTTTCCCTCGGACGCGGGCGAGACCGCGTCCAGGTCGATGTCGAGGTGGCGCTCGAGGACGGCCCGCAGCCTGCGGGCGAGCTCTGGTCCGCGGTCGCTGTCGCCCGTCGGTACGACCAGGTACTGCGCGGCCGCCGTGTAGTCGCCCTTGCGGGTCGTGAGCCCGACGAACGCGCGCGCCG
The DNA here is from genome assembly GCA_964568755.1 of uncultured Acidobacteriota bacterium. GTDB lineage: Bacteria > Acidobacteriota > Vicinamibacteria > Fen-336 > Fen-336 > DATBSL01. The sequence continues at coordinate 3,041 of CAZMRX010000225.1, forward strand.
ACGCGCGCGGCGAGTCGGCCGCCTCGAGCTCCGCCAGGGGAGCGTCGGCGGGTGCGGGCGAGGCCGCGGGCTCGGCGGCGGGCTTGGCGAGCCCGGGAAGCTGGGCCCGGGCGAGGGGCGGAGCGAGCGAGAGGACGGCGAGGACGACGAGGACCAGAGGCGAGCGCATCGAGGCAATACGAGCATGCAGGCACGGAAGCGTCAAGCCGACGGACCAACGGGAACTGGACGCCGGGCATCGGACACGCGACTACAGACGACCGACGACGAACGACGAGCGACGGACGACAAGGACGACGAACAAGAACAAAGAACGACCAAGAACGGACAACGAACGTGCAGCCAGGGGGCTGGGCTGGCTCAAGGGGGGGCATCCCGCCCCCCCTAGCCCCCCGGAGCGGAACCCGCCCCCCCTGGCCGCCCGGGGCTAATCCAGCCTCTTCCTGAATCGGAGGGCGGCGACGGTCAGGATCGCGAGGCCCATCAGCAGCAGCGTCAGGGCCTCGGGCCACAGCACCGCGATCCCGGAGCCGCGCAGGAAGACGCCGCGGATGATCTCGGCGTAGTAGCGCAGCGGGATCGCGTAGGTGACGGCCTGGATCGCGGGCGGCATGTTGGCGATCGGGAAGATCAGGCCCGAGAGGTAGATCATCGGCACCATCGCGCAGAAGACGGCGCCCATCATGGCCTGCTGCTGGTTCTGGACCAGCGTCGAGACGAGCAGCCCGAGCCCGAGCGTGCTGAGGATGAACAGCGTGGTGAGGGCGAGCAGCAGCGCGAACGAGCCGCGCAGGGGAACGCCGAAGCCGAAGACGGTCACCGCGCTGGCGACGATCATCTGGAACACGCCGATCACGGCGAACGGGAGCAGCTTGCCCACCAGCAGCTGCCACGGCCGGATCGGCGTGACGATCAGCTGCTCCATCGTGCCGATCTCCTTCTCGCGCACGACCCCCATGGCCGAGAGCAGCATGGTCATGATCATCAGGATCATCGCGAGCACGGCCGGCACGTAGAACCAGCGGCTCTTGAGGTCGGGGTTGTAGAAGACCCGGGGCACGAGCACGGCCTGCCCGACAGCCGGGGCCGGGGCCCCCGCCGCGCGCAGCCGCCGCTCCTGGACCAGGACGCCGAACTCACGCGTGACGGACGACGCGTAGCCGAGGGCGACGTTGGCCGAGGAGGCGTCGCTCCCGTCCACGATCAGCTGCACGGAAGCCTGGCGGGAAGACGCGAGCGCCGCGCCGAAGCCCTGCCCGATCACGAGCCCGAGCTGCGCCCGCGAGGTGACCAGCCAGCGGTCGACCTCCGCGGCCCGCTCGCCGCTGCCGACGACCTCGAAGTAGCCCGACTCGACGAAGCGGTCCACGAGCTCGCGGCTCGCGGCGCTTCGGTCCTGGTCCACGAGCACCGTCGGTACGTTGGTCACGTCGGTGTTGACGGCGAAGCCGAACACGGTGATCTGGACCAGCGGGGCCACGAAGATCACCGGGATCATCTTGCGGTCCCGGCGGATCTGCAGGAACTCCTTGACGATCACGCGCCACAGCACGCGCACGTCAGGCCTCCCGCCGCGCCAGGCGCAGAGACGCGAGCGCCACGGTGGCGATGCCGTAGAGCACGAGGGCCGCGACCTGCGGCCAGTAGGTCGCGAGGCCCTCGCCCTTGAGGATGATGCCGCGCAGGATCACGAGGAAGTAGCGGGCGGGGACGAGGTAGGTCACGACCTGCAGCCAGGCCGGCATGATGCGGATCTGGAAGATGAAGCCCGAGAGCAGGATCGCGGGCAGCATCGAGGCGATCAGGCCCGCCTGGAACGCGAGCGCCTGGGTGTTGGCGATCGTGGAGATCAGCAGCCCGAAGCCCAGCGCTCCGAACAGGTAGAGCAGGACGGCCACGAGCAGGTCCAGGTGCGAGCCGCGGATCTCCACGCCGAAGAGCACGCGCGCGGCCACCAGGATGATCAGCGTGGCGACGAGCGAGATCCCGAGGTAGGGGATGGTCTTGCCCAGGATCAGCTCCCAGGTTCGCAGCGGCGCGACGCGCAGCTGCTCCATGGTGCCGCGCTCCTTCTCGCGCACCACCGAGAGCGCCGTCGACAGCACGGCCGTCAGCATCAGCAGGAAGCCGATCAGGCCCGGCACCAGGAACTGGGTCGACTCGAGCTCCGGGTTGAACAGGATCCGCGGCTCGAGGGCGAGCGGCTGCTGGCGGCGGCGGCCCTGGCGCGCGAGCGCGTCTTCCGCCAGGCTGGCGTTCTGCTCGGAGACGAGCGCGCGCGCGTAGCCGAGCACGGTCTGGGCCGTCGTCGAGTCGGCGCCGTCGAGCAGGAGCTGGACGGGAGCCGCGCGCCCCGCCGCGAGGTCGCGGCCGTAGCCCTCCGGGATCACCAGCACCGCCCACGCCAGGCGTCGCTCGAGCAGGGCTTCCGTGTCTTCGCCGACCCCGGGCGTCGCGACGAGATCGAAGTAGGTCGAGTGCGTGAACGACGAGACCAGCTCGCGGCTCGCGGCGCTGCGGTCGCGGTCCTGGACGGCGAGCCGGACGTGGCGGACGTCGAAGTTGAGCGCGAAGCCGTAGAGCACCAGCATGAAGGCCGGCAGCGCGATCAGCATCAGCAGCGAGAAGGGGTCGCGCCGGACCTGGCGGACCTCCTTGAGCACCACCGCGCGCAGCCGCCTCACCGGCCCGCCTCCGCGCGCGGCGCGGCCGCGAGCTGCTCGCGCCGGGCGGCTTCGGCCGCCTCGACGTGGTGGATGAAAACGTCCTCGAGCGACGGCAGGATGCGCTGGATCGACGAAGCGGGGTTCGAGGCCGCCGCCAGGACCCGCTCGACCTCGCGCCGGCCGTGCTCGACGTCGCGCACGACGACGTGGATCCGCGTCCCGAAGACCGACGTCTCGAGGGCCCAGGGCTCCGCCCCCAGGGTCTCGAGCGCCTCGCCCACGCGCGGCGCGATCACCTCCAGCACCGCGTCCCCGGCGAACACCCGCTTCAGGTCGGAGACGGTGCCGAGCGCCACGAGGCGACCGGCGTGAATCAGCGCGAGCCGGTGGCAGTACTCGGCCTCGTCCAGGTAGTGGGTCGTGACGAAGACGGTGACGCCCTCGGTCGACATCTCGTCGATCAGACGCCAGAAGCGGCGCCGTGAGATCGGGTCGACGCCGCTCGTGGGCTCGTCCAGGAAGACGACCCGCGGCCTGTGCAGCACCGCGCAGGCGAGCGCCAGCCGCTGCTTCCAGCCGCCCGGCAGCTCGCCCGTGAGGCGCCCCTGCTTGCCCTCGAGCCCCGCCATGTGGATCGCCCACGCTTCGCGCTCGCGGGCCGCGGCGCCGTGCAGGCCGTAGACGCCGCCGAAGAAGCGCAGGTTCTGCTCCACCGTGAGGTCGTCGTAGAGGCTGAAGCGCTGGCTCATGTAGCCGATCTTCCGCTTCACGCCCTCGGGGTCGCGGGCGACGTCCGTGCCGAGCACGAGCCCGGTGCCGGAGCTGGGCTCGAGCAGGCCGCACAGCATCCGGATCGTCGTGGACTTGCCGGCGCCGTTCGCGCCGAGGAATCCGAAGATCTCGCCCTCGCCGACCGACAGCGAGACGCGGTCGACCGCCGTGAAGGCGCCGAAGCGCTTGCTGAGCTCCCGGATCTCGACGGCAGTGCCCACGCCTATCGCCCCACGGCGCGGTCGAGGCCGGCCGCGGCGAGCCGCAGCGCGGCGTGCGCCTGGGTGCGGGCGAGCTCGGCGCGCTCCTGGGCGAGCTCGGCGTCGAGCAGCTCGGAGGAGGGGATGACGCCCTCGCGATAGCGGTCCGCCGCCACCCGCCGGCTCTCGGCCGCGGACACGACGCTGCGCTCGGCGACGGCCAGGCGCGCCTCGGCCGTGCGCAGCTCGAGCACGCGCTCGGTGACCTCGAGGCGGATGGCGCGGTCGAGCTCCCGCAGCTGCTCGCGCACCGCGTCGGCCTGCGCGCGCGCGCGGGCCTCGCTGGCCGAGCGCTTGCCGCCGTCGAACACGCTCCACGCCAGGCCCACGCCCACGTCCCAGGTGTCGGCCCAGTCGGCGGTAGGGGGCACGATGTCGCGGTTGGGGTTCGCGTAGCTCCATCCGCCGCTGAGCGCGAGCTGGGGCAGCCGCGCGCCGCGCTCGGCGCCCGCGGCCGCGTCCGCCGCGGCGACGCGCGCGGCGATCGCCCGCCGCTCGGGCCTTCCCGCCTGCGCCTCGGCCACGAGGGTCTCGAGCTCGTGCCGCGGGGCGGGTGCCGCCTGCAGCGGCTCGCTCGGCTCGACGTGCGTCGCCGGGTCGAGCTCGAGCAGCCGCTGCAGGTTGGCGTCGGCCGCCTCGGCTTCGGCCTGGGCCCGCAGGCGCTCGAGCTCGGAGCGGTCGCGCTCGACCTCGACGGCGAGGACCTCGTTGCGCGCGGCCATGCCGAAGCGCTCGCGGTTCCTGGCGTCCGCGAGGTGCGCGTCGTAGGCGCGCAGCGCCTCCCGCAGCTCGCGCTCGGCCTCGCGCGCGGTCACGAGCGACCAGTAGGCCCGTTTCGTCTCGAGCACGAGGTCGGCCCGGCCCGCGCGGACGTCCTCGCAGGCTGCCGCGCGCTCGTGGTCCGCGGCCGCGATCTGGCCGGAGAGGCGCCCGCCGGTGGAGAGCGGCCGCGCGGCCCCCGCGCGCAGGCGCCAGTTGTCCTGGATGTTCGGGTACACGACGATGCGCTCGACCGGCTGCGCCGGGTTGTCGGTGGGCGCGAAGATGGCGAGCTCGGGCACCTCGGAGCGGCGGGTGTAGCCGGCCCCGACCTCCACCTGGGGCCAGCGCTCGGCGCGCGCCCCGCGCGCAGCCGCCTCGGCGGCCGCCTCGAGGGCGAACAGCCGGGCGAGGCGCGGCGAGGCCTCGAGCGCGCGACGGACGGCCTCGTCCAGGCTGAGCCGGACGGTCGAGACGGGGCTCGGGGCGGCGCTCGGCGCCGGCGAATCCTGGGCCAGGGCCGTGGCGGCGGCGAACAGCAGGGGGACGGCGATGGCGCGTCTCATGGGGTCACCTCGGCGGCGGCCGCCGCCTCGCGGGCGCGGATGCGGCCGATGAACACGTCTTCGAGCGAAGGGGTCGCGGGCCTCGAGGAGTGGACGGCGAGCCCGGCTTCGCGCAGGCGCGCGGCGAGCGCGTCGGCCGCCGCGACGGCCTGCGCGGGGCTGGCGTCGGGCAGGCTCGCGTGCAGCCGCTCGCCGAACACCTCGACCTCGGCGACGCCCGGCGCCGCGCGCAGCGCCGTGAGGGCCTCGCGCCGCGGCCCGGCCACGACCTCGACCATCACGCCCGGCTCGGCCGCGCGCAGCGCGTCGGGCTCGTCGACGGTCAGGATCCGGCCCTCGTCGATGAGAGCGACCCGCGTGCAGCGCTCGGCCTCGT
>CAZMRX010000225.1:8448-8732 GCA_964568755.1 uncultured Acidobacteriota bacterium
GTAGGGCGTCGTCAGCAGCAGCGTGAGCCCCTCGCGCTGGAGCCGCGCGAGCAGCTTCCAGAAGTCGCGGCGCGAGACCGGGTCGACGCCCGTCGTGGGCTCGTCGAGCACCAGCAGCTCCGGGGTGTGGACGAGCGTGCACACGAGCGCGAGCTTCTGCTTCATCCCGCCCGACAGGCGGTCGGCCAGGCGCTCGCGGAACGGCGTCATCCGCACCATCTCGAGCAGCGCGTCGCGTCGCGCCGCGTAGTCGGCCACGTCGTGGATCATGGCGAAGAAGGCCA
>CAZMRX010000226.1:0-2131 GCA_964568755.1 uncultured Acidobacteriota bacterium
GAGCATGTGATTCGACGCGATTATAAGCTGGGCCGGGCAAACGACGAGCCGGGAGATCGGACCGAAAGAACGAAACGGCAGGAACCGGGGGGCTCCTATGCCGCCCCCCGGACCCCCTGCATGGCGTCAATCCTTGCTCACGCTGATCGACAGGATTCGGCCCGGCTCGCACTTGACGAAGACCTCCATCGGGCGGCAGCACACCGGGCAGTCCTCGAAGTAGCTCTGCTCGACGCCGGCCGTGGTGTCGACGTCGAGGGCGATGTGCTCGCCGCAGCTCGGGCAGTCGACGATGATCTCTTCGACCACGCCTTCGGGGCCTAGAAGTGCAGCGGCTCGGGGAAGAACTCCGCCACCAGCTCGCGATAGTAGGGCTCGAGCGCCTTGCGGTCGGGCCGCACCGGGCTCTTGGAGTAGAGGTCGTACGGGTTGAACGCGCGCACCCAGGCGAACATCTCGCGGTCGCGCTCGTTCATCAAGTCGCCGTAGTCGCCCTCGCGGTGGGCCGCGTAGAAGGAGTGGTAGCGGATCATGTAGAGCGCCTCGGGCGGCAGGCGGTCCTTCACGACGTGGTACAGGTACTCGTCGTGCCCCCACGACATGTCCACCTGGTCGAGCCCGCAGCCCTCCTGGTAGACCCCGAGCCGCCTGGCGTACTCGGGCACGCGCGTGTCGGGGTTGTCCGCGAAGAACTCGTGCAGCACCACGCTCGGCCGGAAGGCGCATCCCACCGGGAAGGTGTCGCCCACGACCGCCCACTGCGGCTCGCCGAACGAGCACAGCACCTTGCCGAAGTCGTGGATCAGGCCGGTGAGCACGAACCAGCGCGGGTGGCCGTCCGCGCGGATCGCCTCGGCGGTCTGGAGCGCGTGCTCGGTCTGCCCCAGGTCGATGTCGGGGTCCGAGTCGTCCACCAGCGACTCCACCAGCTCGAGCGCCTCCCACACGCTCATGCGCTTGCGGTCGAGCGAGAGGTACTCGCGCTTCTTGGCACGCACGAAATCGAGCGTCTGGTGGCGGTGGTTGAGCCGGTACAGCTCGTGGACGGTGGCGCGGGTGTCGTCCCCGTAGTTCCGGAACCCCGGCGGCTGTGCGGGCGCGCTCATCGCCTGTCTCGAACGAGAGCGTATCACGCCGCTCGCGTAGTACGCTCCCGGGCATGAAGCCCTTTGGCCAGCACCCCGACGACAAGCAGCCGCCCAAGGCTGTCGCGGCGCTCCTGGCTCAGGTGGACGCGGACGGCGGGCGCGTGCTCGCGGCCTACCGCGAGCCGGTGGGCGGGCACTGGCAGGTGTTCTGCCTGTTGCCGCTCGCCTCGGTCGCGCCCACCCCGTACCAGCGCGACCTCTCGCCCACGCACGCCAAGCGCCTCACCGAGGTGGTGAAGAAGATCGACCGCTTCGTGGACCCGATCGTGGTGGTCTCGCCGAAGCCCGGCGTCTACTGGACGCCGAACGGGCACCACCGCCTCTCGGCGCTGCAGAAGCTCAAGGCGGAGTGGGTGCCCGCGATCCTGGTGCCCGAGGCCGAAGTGGCGTTCCAGATCCTCGCGCTCAACACCGAGAAGGCCCACAACCTGAAGGAGAAGTCGCTCGAGGTGATCCGCATGTACCGCGGGCTCGCCGAGGAGCAGCCCAGGACGAGCGAGGAGCACTGGAGCTTCCAGTTCGAGTCGCCGCACTTCATCACGCTAGGGGTCCTGTACGAGGAGAACCGCCGCTTCGCGGGCGGCGCGTTCGCGCCGATCCTGAAGCGCGTGGACAAGTTCCTGAAGGGCACGCTCGCCTCGACGCTCGGCGAGCGCGAGGAGCGCGCGGGCAAGGTCAAGGCGGCCGACGAGGCGCTGGCCAAGGCGGTTGCCGCACTCAAGAAGCGCGGGATCAACCACCCGTACGTGAAGAACTACGTGCTCGCGCGCACCAGCCCGCTGACGCGGGCGCGCAAGACGCTGCCGTCCTTCGACCAGACGTTCACGAAGCTACGGGCCGCGATCGAGGGCTTCGACGTGTCGGCGGTCAAGTACCAGGACATCCAGCGCGCGGCGACCTTCGCGGCGCCTGCGGGGCCCACGGACTGACGAACCAGACAGCAACGGACAACGAACAACCCAGGGGGGCGCGGGGGGATGGAT
>CAZMRX010000226.1:2141-8708 GCA_964568755.1 uncultured Acidobacteriota bacterium
TCCGCCCGGCTCGGGGGTTGCCCCCCCCCGCCCAGGAGAAAGCAGGCGGATCGCCCCCCACACGACGATCCCCCTTGGAGAGTCGGAGGCCGGGACACAGACACCGGGAACGAACGAACGGGGCCAGGGTTTTTCCGGACTGAGCTTGCTCGGGGGGCTCCTGAGCCGCCCCCCGAACCCCCGGCTCAGCGGCGATGCAGGTTCAGGACCAGGCGGACGTTGAGACTGACGCGGGTCGTGCCGGGGGCGACTTCGATGTCGATCGGCACCTCGACCTCGGTGGTGCCCGCTTCCGGGTGCAGGATCGGCTCGGGGGCCGCGGTCTCGGGCGAGCGCGACGGCGTCAGCCTGCCGTGCGTCGGGTGGTCGAGCTCCTGGATCTCCTCGAGGTCCATCTCCAGGTCGTCGGCCGGCATCCCGGGAGCCGCGATCGAGCGGCGCAGCTCCGAGGCCTCGTCGCGCCGCGTCTGGAGGGTGTTCTGGGGACGGTGGCCCGCGACGCCCGGGCGCGCCTGGGGAGCAGGGGTGGGGGCCCGGGGCGCCTGGGGGGCCGGCGTGGGGGGCCGCGGGGTCATGGCCGCCCGGATCGCCGCCGGGTGCGAGGCGCCCACGGGAGTGTTGCCGTCGAACTCGATCGCCGGCAGCTCGGGCTGGGCCGGCCCCCCGAGCTCGAGCTCGCTCAACAGGTCGTCGTTGGGCGCCGGCATGGGGGGCTGCGACGGCGGCCGCGCCGGAGGACCCGACCGCGGCGGCCCCGGCGCGCGGCCGGGCGCCGAGGGCGCGGGCGCCCCGTCCCCGTACTTGACGGACAAGGACTTGAACACCAGCTTGGTGACCGCCTTGAGCGTGTCCTCGACGCCGATCCCCTTGACCGCCACGGCCTCGTAGAAGGGGGCGTTCAGCGGGTTCATGCGCTCGTTCAGGATCTCGATCGGCAGCGCGTTCGGCAGGTCGCGCTTGTTGTACTGGAGCACGACCGGGATCTCGTCGGGGTCGATCTCGTTGGCCTCGAGGTTCTGCCGCATGTTCTCGTAGCTCTCGAGGTTGGCGTCGAGCATCGCCTCCTGCGAGTCCGCCACGAAGCACACGGCGTCGGCGCCCTTCAGCACCATCCGGCGCGTGGCGTTGTAGAACACCTGGCCGGGGACGGTGTAGAGCTGGATCCGCGTGCGCATGCCGCGGATCGTCCCGATCTCGATCGGCAGGAAGTCGAAGAACAGCGTCCGGTCCGTCTCCGTGGCGAGCGAGAGCATCTTGCCCTTGTTCTTGATGGGCAGCTTCTCGTGGATCCACTGGAGGTTCGTGGTCTTGCCGCAGAGGCCCGGACCGTAATAGACGACCTTGGCCGTCAGCTCTTTGGTCGAGTAGTTGAACAGCACCATGCGGTTACGGGCATTCTAGGCCCCCGTTCCTGAGGGCGCAACGGGGACTGCTAGAATCGCCTGGATTCGCAGGTTTCGGAGGCCCCACCCATGTCGATGCTCGCGCTGCTGCTCACGCTCGCCCAGGCGGCCCCCCAGGCGCCTGCGCCCGTGCCCGCGCCCACTCCGAAGCCCGCCCCGGCCGGCCCCTTCGTCGCGCTCGATGTGACCCAGGCTCGCCAGGCGCTCGGGACGATCGTGATCGCGCTCAACCGCGAGAAGGCCCCCATCAGCGTCGACAACTTCCTCCAGTACGTGAAGGCCGGCCACTACGACGGGACCGTCTTCCACCGCGTGATGCCGAACTTCATGATCCAGGGGGGCGGCTTCACGCCCGAGCTCGAGGAAAAGCCGACGCGCCCGCCGATCAAGAACGAGGCCAAGAACGGCCTGCGCAACGCGCGCGGCACCGTCGCCATGGCCCGGACCAACAACCCGGACAGCGCCACCAGCCAGTTCTTCATCAACGTCCGGGAGAACCACCGCCTGGACTTCGGCATCAGCGGCGCCGGCTACGCGGTCTTCGGCGAGGTGGTCGAGGGCCTGGAGATCGCCGACCGGATCTCGTTCACGCCGACGACGACCCGCGGTCCGCACCAGAACGCTCCCCAGACCTCGGTGGTGATCCGCCGGGCCTACGAGCTCTCGACCTGGGCCCCGAAGTCGGCGGCCGACGCGCCCAAGCCGTAAGGCGGGTCGCGGCGCAGGGCCACGAAACGTGTGGCGTGGCCACGGAGGATGGCTTGCCGGGGGGCGCTCTTCCGCCGCGCCCCCCGGGCCCCCCTGGGCGGGGGCTACAGCTCGCCGAACGCCTTCAGCAGCTCTTCGGCCCGGGTGGCGTCGAGCTTCAGGATCGCCGCGTCGCCGTTCCGGCGGGCGTAGAAGGCGCCGTTCCTCTCACCGAGCTCGATCCACGACTCGCCCTTGGCCTTGATCGTGACCTTGAGCTTGGGGGTGTCGAGGCCGTAGTCGGCGAGGGCTTTCGGGGCGTCGACGAACTCGGCCACGTCCACGCCGCCCATCTTGAAGAGGGCGTCCTCGACCTTGGTGGTGTCGAGGTCCTTGGCGTCGGGGGCCGTGCGCTTCCACAACGACTTGTCGAGACCGTCCTTGTCCTTGGTGGTGGTCTTGGCGTACGTCTTGGTCACACCGCCGGTCACCACGTCGAAGCCCTCGGTCTCGTAGGTCGCCACCTCGAGCAGGCGCTTGGCGCGCAGCTCGCCCATGCCCTTGGCGAGGTCGTCGGCGAGCGTCGCCGGCACGACGGCCACGAGGCCGGTGCCGGCCTGCCGCGCGTAGTACTTGGTGGGCTTCGGCTTCTCCGGCTTCTGGCCGGGGGACGGCGAGGGAGCCGGAGTCGGGTTGGGGTCCGGCGCGGGGCCGCCGATCTCGAGCGTGCGCGTGGCGCCGTCCTTCGTGACCAGCGTGACGCTGCGCAGGGGCCTCGCGAGGCCGTAGCGTGCGACCTCCTTCGCGTCGGTCACGTTCTCGCCGGCCACCGAGTCCATGCGCAGGTTCTCGACCGTGCCGAGCAGACCGTCCACCGACCATCGGCCCGCGCGGGTGGCGAGCGGCCTGGTGAACGCCCACTCCCCGGCTTCCGTCCGCGCCAGCGCGAAGCCGCCCTCGGGCCCGACCACCTCGAGCGAGCGCACGTCGTCGCGCTTCACGTGGAGCAGATCGCGGTCGCGCAGGTCGAACGGCTTCTTGTCGAACGTGCCCTCCACCCACGCGGCGACCAGGTACACCCTGGCCTCGCCGGGCTGGCGCGCGTAGACGCTGCTGCCGTCCGGCGTCTTCCTCCCGAACTCGACCGCGAGCGGCGCGGCCGCGCCCTCGACCGTCGCGGAAACCGTTCGGCCGGGCGAGTCGAGGCCGTACTGCGCGAAGTCGGTGACCTGCTCGGCGATCAGCTCGTCGGCCTCCAGCTTCTCGAGGCTGGTGAGGAGCTGCTCGACCGCCGAGGTGTCGGCGGGAGCCGCGAAGGGGGCCGTGAGCTTCCAGAAGCTGCCCTCCTTCACGATCCGGATGCCCTCGCCGCCCGCGAGGGCGAGCGAGATCTCCTTCGCCTTGGCCTTGTCCACCGCGACGAGCGTGATCTTCTCGCGCTCGCCCTCCTTCTTCGGCTCGCGCTTGCGCTCGACGAACCAGATGTACGAGCCGAGACCCGCGAGCACCAGGAGCGCCGCCCCGGTCTTCCAGAATTCGGGGAGCTTCACGGGCGTCATCGCCTCCGCCACCAGCTGATCACGCCGAGCACGACGAACAGCCCCGGCAGCAGCGCGAGCGCCACGAAGCCCACGTTCTGGCGCACGGTGTCGCCCAGGATCAGGGCCTGGTTCTCGGGGTCCTTCGGGCGGATCGAGATCAGCTCGGACTCCTCGGCCAGCCACGCGATGCCGTTCAGGAACAGGTCGAGGTTGCCCTCGAAGCCCAGCAGCCGGTTCGCCGCGAAGTCGGCGTCGCCGTACGCCAGGACGCGGCCCTCGCGAGGCTTGGGCTGCTCCGCCTCGGGCGCTGGCGAGGGAGAAGGCGAGGGAGCGGGAGCGGGCGCCTGGGCGCGGACGGTCACGGCCGCGGCGAGCCCGATCGGCCCGATGCGGTCGGTCTTCTCGTCGTACTGCACGTCGTCGACGGTCTTGGGCAGGTTCTTCGCGGGGTCGGGCTTCGCCCAGGACTGCGCGGAGGTTCGGATCAGCGCCTGGGCGAAGACGCCGTCGATCGTGGCCTTGCCCGGCTCGATGCTGCGCGCCTCGCCGTAGACGGTGCCGATCCCGCGCATGTCCTTGGTGATCTCGTGGTAGGGGTAGTCGATCACGAGCGGGGCGAGCGGGCTGCGGTAGCCCTGCCGATCGACGAGCAGGTCGTTCCCGGCCTCGAGGTTCCAGTCCTTGAGCAGCGCCACCAGGTTCGGGTAGGGCTTCTTGAGCTCGGGCTCGACCATCACCAGCGCGCGGCCGCCGGCGGCGACGTAGCCGCGGATCGCGCCCGTGACCTCGGTCTGGGGGTCGCTCTCCGGGCCGGCGACGACGAGAATCGTGCAGTCGGCCGGGACCTTCTGCTCGCGCAGCAGGTAGACGCTCTTCACCTCGTACTGGCTGCGCGTGAGCGCCGCCTTGGCGCCCGAGAGCCCGTACGGGCCGCTGTCCTCGGTCGAGCGCTCGCCTTCGCCCTCGACCAGGCACACGGTCTTCTTGCCCTCGCGGGTGATCTTGACGAGCGTGTTCGTCAGGTCCTGCTCCGAGTCGTTGGTGATGCGCTCGCGGCGCTCGCCGCGCTCGACCACGATGATCGGGTAGGGGCCGAGCGCCTCGTAGGCGATCGCGACCGTCGGGTTGCGGACCGGGTCCACGAAGTCGACCTTCAGCCGCTTCGACAGCAGCTCGTACTCCTTCAACCGATCCCGCCCCTGGACCGCGTCTCCCGAGCGCTGGAAGTAGGTGATCTTGACGTCCTGGTCGAGCCCCGAGACGATCTTGCGCGTCTGGTCGGAGAGGCTGTAGCGGCGGTCCTTGGTCAGGTCGAAGCGCTTGGTGTTCCTGGCCACGAGCCAGTTGACCCCCACCAGGATCGCCAGCACGGCCGCCACCAGCACGATGGCGTTGGTCCCGTACTTGAGCTGGCGACGGCCGAGGCCCCGGGCCACGTCTTCCCAGCGGAGCACCAGGTGGATCAGGACGAGCGCCGCGCCCGCGATCAGCCAGGGCCGCAGGCCGCCCGCGAGCGGACGGCTGGTGCGCGTCCAGGCGAGAGCGCCCAGGGCGAGCAGGATCCCGACCGGGGCGAGGAAATCGACGAGCTTCTTCAGGGTGTTCATGGCCTCACGCCCTCCAGCGCTGGCTCTCGATCGACTGGTGGGTGAGGAAGATGCCGAAGACGACCACGCTCAGGTAGAAGACGACGTCCTTCAGGTCGATGACGCCCTTGGCCATGTCGTCCATGTGGGTCGTCACCCCCAGGTACGCGATCACCTTCTCCCAGGCCGAAGCCGTCGGCTGGTCGAACCAGGCGAAGATCCAGAACACCAGCGCGAGACCGAAGCCCAGGATGCCGGCGACGATCTGGTTCCGGGTCAGCGTCGAGAGGAACAGGCCGAGCGCGATGAAGCTCAGCCCGACCAGGAACAGCGCCAGCGTCCCGGTGAGCACCGGCCGCCACTCCGGGGGGTTGCTGGCGTAGACCCAGATCAGCGCGACGTTCACGAGCCCCGCCAGGATCATCAGCAGGTAGAGCGCGGCCGCGGCGGCGAACTTGCCCAGCACGATCTGCAGGTTGGTGATCGGCGCGGTGGCGAGGAGCTCGATCGTGCCCTGGCGCTTCTCCTCGGCGAAGAGCCGCATCGTGAGCATCGGCAGCACGAACAGCGACACCACCGCCATGTTCTGCAGCACGGAGCGGATCAGGTAGTCGTTGATCGACACCTTCATGCCGGCCCCGCCGTACTCCATGCCCTGCTGGGCGGCGCGGGCGGACACCTCGAGGAAGTAGCTGAGCGAGAAGTTGAAGAAGAACCCGAACAGCAGCGTCCACATGGCGAGCGCCACCCAGGCGATCGGGCTGCCGAAGTAGTGACGCCACTCCTTGCCGAAGATGGCGGCGATGTTGCGTAGCGCGGTCACGGTGGTTCTCCTCCTCAGGCGGCGGGCGCCGGTTCCTCGGCGTCCGCGGTGGTGAGGTGGAGGAAGATCTCCTCCAGGCTCATTCCGAGCTGCTGCAGGCCGACGAGGCCGTGGCCCTTGGTCACGATCGCCCACGCCAGCTCGGCGCGCACGTCGCGGCCGGCCTCGGCCTCGACGTCGACCACGGCCACCCCGTCGTGGCCGCCGCGCGCGACGGCCGCGAGCACGCCCGGCACGGCGCGCACGGCCTCGAGCACCGAGGCTTCGTCGCCCCGCACCTCCACCCGCGTGGTGCCGGCGCCCTTCAGGCGTCGCGTCAGGTTGTCGGGCGTGTCCTCGGCGACCACGCGGCCCTTGTTGATGATCACCACGCGCCCGCAGGTCATCGAGACCTCGGGCAGGATGTGGGTCGAGAGGATCACGGTGTGGCTGCCGCCGAGGCCGCGGATCAGCTCGCGCGTCTCGATGATCTGCTTCGGGTCGAGGCCGGCGGTGGGCTCGTCGAGGATCAGCACGTCGGGGTTGTG
>CAZMRX010000227.1:0-8654 GCA_964568755.1 uncultured Acidobacteriota bacterium
GGGCTCAGCGCGTCCATGCGATTGGAGCGCGTGCGGGCTTACGGGCGGGGTAACTCGGTTACGGGCGTGGAAAGACGGCGGTATGCTCAGAGCATCGGGGGCAGGGAGGCTGAGATGGCGCATCTTCGGGGACTCGTGCGGCCCGCACGCCTTGCACTCGCGGTCGCGGCCCTCGCGGCGCTGGCGCTTGCTGCCGAGCCGGGGCCGGAGGAGCGGCGCATCGCCGACACGCTGCGGCTCGGCGCGGGCATGGTCGCGGCCGACGTGGGCGCGGGAGAAGGAAAGTTCACCACGGTGCTCGCGCGCGGCGTGGGTCCCTCCGGTCGTGTCTACGCGACCGAGGTGACGCAGGACAAGCTCGACGAGGTCAAGGCGCGGATGGAGGCGGACGGGATCGAGAACGTCGCCACCGTGCTCGGCGACCAGCAGCAGACGGGGCTGCCGGCCGGCTGCTGCGACCGCATCCTGCTGCGCCTCGTCTACCACCACTTCGCGGACCCGAAGGCGATGCAGCGCAGCCTGTGGGCGGCGCTGCGGCCCGGCGGGCAGATCGCGGTGATCGACGTGCCGCCCAAGAAGAGCTGGCCGCAGGTGAGCGGCGCCGTCGATCGCGGCGGCCACGGCATCCTACCCGCGGACCTGCTGGCGGAGATGCGCGCCGCCGGCTTCGAGGTAATCGCCCACCACGAAGACTGGCCCGCCGAGACCGACAGCTACTGCATCGTCTTCCGCCGCCCCGTCTAACGGAAGGGGTCAGGTCTTGAATCTTGGCATTGAGTGGTTTCAATGCCCAGATTCAATACCTGACCCCCTGGATCCAGCCGCGGCTCTGGTACTCCATGTACGTGGCCGTGCGCTCGGCGACGTCGCGGCCGAAGTAGCGCTCGACGACGCGCAGGGCGAGGTCGATGCCGGAGGTGAGGCCGCCCGCGGTGGCGAGCTTCGGCCCGCCCTCGACGAAGCGCAGGCCGCGCTCCACCTTGACGTCGGGGAACTGCTCGGCGAGACGGTCTTGGAACTGGTGGTGGGTGGTGGCGCGCTTGCCGGCCAGCAGGCCGGCGCGGGCCAGCACGAAGGCGCCGGTGCAGACCGACAGGATCAGGTCGGCGGTGGCGCTCGTGCGCTTCAGCCAGTCGAGCACGGCCGGCGAGGAGCGCATCGCCGGCACCACCACCACGCGCGGAGCGGGAGCGTCGGCGACCGAGTAGTCGGGGACGACGCGCATGCCGCCGGTGACGCGCACCGGCTCACGGCCGTCGGCGACCGTGAACAGCCGGAACGGCATCTGGTCCTCGTGCGACGGGCCGCGCTCGGGCACCATCACGTCCTGGAACACCTCCCAGGGGCCGGTGAAGTCGATCATGGTGGCACCCTCGGAGATCAGGAACGCCACGTCGATCGGCCCCTTCGCCGGGGGCGTGATCGCGTCTCTCGCGTCGGCCTCGCGCTCGGAGAGGTCGAGCGCGGCGAGCGCCGGCAGCGCGGCGGCCCCGGCGGCTCCCAGGAACACTCGGCGATTGATGCTCGGCCTCCTCTCAGCCATGACGCAGCGCCACCAGCGGATCGACCGAGGCCGCGCGCCGGGCCGGCAGCAGGCAGGCGACCGCGGCCACGGTCACGAGCAGCGCCGCCACGGCCGCGTACGTGAGGGGATCGGTCGCGGGCACGCCGAACAGCAGCCGCTCGACGAGCCGCGAGAGCAGGGCCGCTCCCAGGAGGCCGAGCGCGAGGCCCGCGAGCACCAGGCCCAGGCCCTGTCCCAGGATCATGCGCATCACCGCGCCGCGCTCGGCGCCCATCGCCATGCGCACGCCGATCTCGACCGTGCGCTGGCTGACCGAGAGCGCCAGCACGCCGCCGATGCCCGCCGCCGTGATCACGAGCGCCACCAGCGCGAAGACGCCGAGCAGCACCGCGGTCAGGCGCGGGGAGGCGACCGAGTCGCGACGCACCTCGGCGAGCGTCCGGATCCGGTCGATCGGCTGCTCGGGGTCGAGCTCGCGCACCGCGCGGCCCAGCAGCGCCGCGACCGCGGTCGGCTCCACCCGCGTGCGCACCAGCACCGCGCCCCAGCCGGGATTCTGGGCGAACGGGCGGTACAGCTCGAGCCCGGGCTCGCGGTCGAGGCCGTACTGCCGGACGTCGCCCACGACGCCCACGATCGTCACCCACGGCTCCTCGTCGTCGCCGAAGCTGACGCGCTGGCCGATCGGGTCGGCGTCGCCCCAGTACTGGCGCGCGAAGGCCTGGCTGACGACCGCCACCGGCTGGCCGTGCGGCGGGCGGTCGCCCTCCTCGAAGGCGCGGCCGCGCACCAGCCGCTGGCCGATCGTCTCGAAGTAGCGCGGGCTCACCACGCGGAAGTCGAGCGAGGGGCGCGCGTCGCGCTCGACCGGCCGGCCCTCGATCTGGAAGCGCCGGTTGAAGGGCTGGGTCTGCGCGAGCGGCACCGTGAAGCTGAGCGCGGCCGAGCTCACCTGCGGGTCGGCCTCCAGCTTGCGCAGCAGCTCGTCGCCGAAGCGCCGCACCTTGTCGTCCCCGTCGTACTTGGACCAGTTGAGCGAGACGCGCGCGGTCAGCACGTTCTCGGGGCGGAAGCCGGGGTCGACCTGCTGCAGCTTCCAGAAGCTGCGCAGCATCAGCCCCGCGGCGATCAGCAGCATGAACGAGAACGCCACCTGCGCCACCACCAGCAGGCCGCGCGCGCGCCGCGGCCCGCCGCCGCCGCCGGCGCGGGCGCTCTCCTCCTTCATCACCTCGGCGAGCTCGGGCCGCGCGGTGAGCGCCGGCAGCGCGCCGAACAGGATGCCGGTGAGGACCGAGGCCACCAGCGTGAAGCCGAGCACCGTGGCGTCGATGCCCACCTCGCTCGCCCGCGTGGTGAAGCGGGCGGTGAAGGTGACCAGCAGGTCGAGGCCCGCGGCGGCGAGCCCGAGGCCGAGCAGGCCTCCCATGAGCGCGAGCAGCGTGCTCTCGGTGAGCAGCTGGCGCACCAGCCGCCCGCGCCCGGCCCCGAGCGCGGCGCGCATCGCCAGCTCGCGGCTGCGCCGCAGCATCCGCGACAGCATCAGGTTGGCGACGTTGGCGCAGGCGATCAGCAGCACGCAGCCGACGGCGCCCAGCAGCACCAGCAGCGTCGGGCGCGCGCGCAGCGTCAGCTCTTCGGCGAGCGCGACGGCCGTGGTGGTGAAGCCGGAGCCGGCCGGGTAGAAGTCCGCGTGGTCGGCGGCCAGCCGGCTCGCGATCGAGGCGACGTCGGCTCGCGACTGCTCCAGCGTGGCGCCGGGCCGGAGTCGGCCGTAGACGTTGAGCATGCGGGCGCCGCGGTTCTCGCGCGTCTGCGCGCTCGAGCGGAACGGGCAGGCCGAGCTCGGCATGTAGACGTCGTTGGGGTTCGGGAACTGGGGCACGTTCGGCAGCACGCCCACCACCGTGTGCGGCCGGTTGTTCATCTGGAACACGCGGCCGACGACGCCGGGGTCGCCCCCGTGCCGGCGCTTCCAGTAGTCGTAGCTCAGGACCAGCACCGCGTCGGCGCCGGGCCGGTCGTCCTCGGGCCGGAAGCTGCGGCCGAGCAGCGGCGTCACGCCGAGCACGTCGAAGAAGCCGTGCGAGACGACGCCGGTCTGCACCCGCTCGGCCTCGCGCCCGCCGAGCAGCGTGAAGGACATCGTGTGGTACTCGACCAGGTCCTCGAGCGTGCGGCTCGCGGCGCGGTAGTCGAGAAGCTCCTTCTCGGAGAAACCCAGGCTCGGGGTCGCGGGCGTCTTCAGGCTCTGGCGCACCACCACCAGCCGCTCGGGCTCGCCGTAGGGGAGCGGCCGCAGCAGCACGCCGTTCACGACGCTGAAGATCGCGGTGTTGGCGCCGATCCCGAGCCCCAGCGTCAGCACCGCCGCCGCCGCGAAGGCGGGGCTCTGGCGGATGCTGCGCAGCCCGTAGCGCACGTCCTGGCGCAGGCCCTCGAGCGCTCCCGCGCCCCAGGCGTCGCGCGCCTGCTCCTTGATCTGGTCCACGCCGCCCAGGCTGATGCGCGCGGCGCGGCGCGCCGCGTCAGGGCTCATCCCGGCCCGGACGTTCTTCTCGGTCTCGAGCTCGAGGTGGTGGCCGAGCTCGGCGTCGAGCTCGCTCTCGAGGCGGCCCTGGCTGCGCAGCGACCGCAACCGGAACCACAGCTTGCGCGCGGCCGCCACGGCTACGCGGTCTCCAGCACGCGGAACACGGCCGAGGCGAGGCGCTGCCAGTTCTTCTGCTCGCGCGCGAGCTGGCGCTCGCCGGAGCGCGTCAGCCGGTAGAACTTGGCCTTGCGGTTGTTCTCCGACGCGCCCCATTCGGAGGCGATCCAGCCCTCCTCCTCGAGCCGGTAGAGCGCGGGATAGAGCGAGCCCTGGTTGACGACCAGCACGCTGTCGCTCACCGACTGGATCCGCTGCGAGATGCCCCAGCCGTGCATCGGCCCGGCCGCGAGCGTGCGCAGGATCAGCAGGTCGAGCGTTCCCTGCAGCAGGTCGCTGCGGGCGTCCTTCGCTTCGGGCATGGTCTCTCTCCTAGACGTTCGACAGGGAATATCGGTTCCCTCCTGTCGAATGTCAAGGGGAAAGCCCACGCGCGCCCTCACCGCGCATCCGGCGGATTGAACGCGCTCCGCGCGGCGTCGATCGACGCCGGTCCGGGGGGTCGACCCGCGTCAGGGCGCGTCGGGCAGATGACGCCGCCAGACCGCGAGCGTCTCCACCCCGGTCGCCTCGCGCACGAGGCCGGGCAGCTCGGAGACGCGGAAGCCGCGCCGGTTCGTCGCGCTCCACTCCATCAGGTAGCGGAAGAAGTCGCGCAGGCGCTTCCGGCCCCCGCTCGCCTCGCGGATCGTCTGGTCGAGCTCCTCGGCGAGCAGCGCGCCGCGGCAGAAGAGGGTCCGCCCGGTCCGGAAGTCCTCCGAGTAGCGTGTGGAGGCGATCCGCGACAGCTCCAGCAGCGGCATCTCGCGGATGAACGGCGGCATCCCGGCGAGCATCGTGCGCAGCTGGTCGAGCATGGCCCTGCGGTAGGCGAGGCCCTCGGCCCCGGGCTTCGTGTCGGCGAGCGCCTCGATCGCGGCGTAGCGGGCGAAGCCCTCGCTGAGCCAGATCGTGTCGACGAGCGGCGCGAGCTCCCAGGAAAAGGGGAAGTAGCCCTCGCCGTACGCCCGCTTCGGGACCCAGGCGTGCGCGACGTGGTGCGCGAAGTTGAAGAGCACCCGGCGGCGCGCCGCTTCGGGCGAGGCCGCGGTGAGCCCCTGGTCCGCGCCGAGGAAGTAGTGGCTGCTCGCCAGGTGCTCCATGCTGAAGCCGTAGCCGTGGTCGGGGGAGAGCGGCTTCAGCAGCTCGACGAGCGCGGTGTAGTGCGGGAAGGGCGCGCTGCCGAAGTAGCCCACCAGCGCATCCATCGCCTGCCCGACGAGGCTGCCGGTGAGCGGCAGGTCCGCCTCACCCTCGGCGTAGGCCGCCAGGTAGAGCGGCACGCGGCTCTCCACGCGCAGGACCTCGAGCGCGGGCCCCATGGCGACCTGCGAGTCGGCGAGCGCGTAGAAGTCCGCTGCGGAACCGCGGGCGAGCCTCCGCGGCGGGGGAGCCTGCGGCGCGAGCGTCGTGAACACGGGCCACTCGGGCGGCGCCGCGACCTCGAGCTCCACCGGCCGCGCCTCCCATCCTTCCAGGTAGCCGAAGACCGAGTAGCCGAGCAGCCCCACGTAGCCCGGCCGCGCGCGTGAGGAGTCCGAAGCACCCAGGATCTCGCGCTCCATGCGAGCAAGGTCGACGCGGTACCCCACCGCCCGCACCTTCCCGCCCGGCGCCCCGATCCGGAAGCGCGGGCCGTCCTCGCGCTCGACCGGGACGGACGCACCCTGGTCGTCGCGCGCCGTCACGTCCACCACGTAGCGGTCGTACGGCTGTTGGGAATAGCCCATCGGCACGGCCCGCGGGATCACGAGAACGACCGGTGCCTCGGCCGGTGCCGGCAGCCTGATCGATACGGCGACCGACGTGTCGCCGGCCCGGGCCAGCTCGACCCGATAGGCGAGCGGCGCGAGCGCCCCGGCGTGAGCGACGGCGGGCGCCGCGAGAGCGAGCACGGCTGACAGCAGTTTCACGTGCCCGTAAGTCTCCACCGGATGCCAACGGCGCGGCAACGAGGAAACTCCCACGAGTTCCCGAGGACTTCCCCACGGGGGCGGCCGATCTTCGAGCTCACACGCCCTGTCCGTGCCGCCGGCGGCGTCCGCCGGATGGAAGGCGAAGGAGGCCAGTCCCATGAGAAGCCTGAAAGCCGCGCTCGTGACACTCGCCCTGGCCTGGCCCGCGACCGCGCGAGCCGAGGTCACGGGCACCCCGTTCGTCGAGGGGCTCAAGACTCCGACCAAGATCGTCATGACCCGCGGAGGCAACCTGCTCGTCTCGGAGGCCGGCAACCCTCCCGCCACGTTCGTCGCCAACCACGGGCGAATCTCGCTCGTGGATCGAGGCGGGGAGCGCCGCACGCTCGTGGACCGCATGCCCTCGGGGCTCGACCTCGACGACGGCGGCTCGCTCGGTCCCACGGGCCTGTGGCTGGCCGACCGCTACACGCTCTACGTCGCCATCGGGATCGGCGACGTCACCAAGCGCAACGCCGCGCGGCTCGAGGTGCCCAACCCTGCGGGCCTGTCGTCGGCGCTCTTCAGCTCGGTGTGGCGCATCCGCTTCAGCCAGGCGATCGACGACGTCGTGGATCCCTTCACGCTCGACCCCGCCACGCACTACGGCGAGCTCGCCGACGGCCGCGAGGTCCGGCTTGTGAACGCCGCTGGCGAGCGGGCGCGCATTCGTGTGCTCGCCGACCTCCGCGACATCTACCCCGGCACGCAGCCCGGCTCGATCAGCGCCTCGAACCCTTTTGGCCTGCTCCTGCTCGACGACCACTTCTACCTGCCCGACGCGGGGCAGAACTCGCTCGTCAGGATCGCCCGCGAGGCGACCGGGTGGGGCGCGTCAACTACGCCCAGATCGCCGGAGGTTTCGCCTTCAACGCAGGCCCCGTCGATCTCTTCGCGTCCGTCACCAAGTACGTGTGGGGCCGGGACGCCCACAACGGCCAGGCCTACACCTTCGGCGCGACCTGGTACTTCGGTCTGCCGGAGTAGCACCGCGTCCGAGGCGCCAACGGCTCACGGCTTGGGTCCGAGCGCGACGACCGGCGGCAGCTCGCTGCCCGTGAGCGCCTGGTTCACAGCCGTCAGGCCGTCCCTGCGGAACGCCTCCACGCGGGCGAGCGCCTTCTGCACCTGGTCCTTCAGTTCCCTGAAGAGCGCCTGCTGCGGCGCCGTGGGCGCGGCGAAGGCGCCGTCCACGTCGCCCGAGAGCGCCTGGAGCTGGTCCGTCAGTCGCGGGCCCGTGGCGTAGGGCGGGATGCCCTCCGGGCGAGCGAGGGTGCCGGTGATCTCCTTCAGCTGGCCCTCCGCCTTTGCGAGCTGCGCCTCGAGCTCGGCCTCCGGCTCGCGGCCGAGCTGCTTCAGGAGCCGGCGCCGCTCGTCGAGCTGCGCCTTCAGCACGTCGAGGCCGCGCAGCGCGCGGTTGAGCTCGGAGCGCATCGCGAGCAGCGCCACGGCCATCTCGAACTGCGCCTGCAGCGCGGCGGGCGAGGTCCGGAGCGTCGGGTCCACGCGCACCACGACCGGCTTCTCGTAGGCCGTGCCGTCGACCGTCAGGCGCGCGGTGTAGGTCCCGGGCAGCGCGTACTGCCCGCCGGGCGGCGGCCCGAACTCGGACGGTCCGTCCTCGCCTTCCTTGCGCGCGAAGGGTGCGTCGTAGCGCAGGTCCCAGGCCACGCGATTGAGCCCCTTCTCGAGACCGAGCTTCTTCACGGTCCGGATCACCTTGCCGCCGCTGTCGAGGATCTGGAGCGTCACCCGCTCGGGCTTCTTCTCGGCTTTCCTCGCCTCCGCGCCCTCGGCCTTCGCTGCGTCTTCCACCGCCATCTTCTCGGGCAGCGCGTACGTGATCAGCGCGCCGGCCGGCGGGTTGGGGGCGCGGTACTCCTTGTCGCCGAGGCCGTAGCGCGTGAAGCGCACGGGGAAGCGCAGCGCCGGCCGCACGTCGAAGAGCTGCGCCTGGAGCGGCGCGCCGGGGTCCCACTGCTGCAGCGGCGTGGCGTCGTCGAAGACCCAGAGCGCGCGGCCGTGGGTGCCGAGGATCAGGTCGTTGTCGCGCGGGTGCACCAGGACGTCGTGCACCGCCACGGTGGGGAAGTTCTTGAGGTGGGAGCGCCGCCAGCTCCTGCCCTCGTCGTGCGAGGCGTAGAGCCCGAGCTCGGTGCCCGCCCACAGCAGCCGCGGGTTCTTCGGGTCCTGGCGCACCACCCACACGAAGCCCTGCGGCGGCAGGCCGGCGCCGACCCGTGTCCAGGTCTTGCCGAAGTCGCCGGTCTTGAACACGTGCGGCGCGGGGTCGTCGAACATGTGGCGGTCGAAGGCGACCCAGGCCGTGCCCGGGTCCGTGCGCGAGGGCTCGACGTGCGAGACGGGTGAGAAGGCCGGAAGGCCCGGGACGTTCGCGACGACATTCGTCCAGCTTTGCCCGTCGTCGCGAGAAAGCTGGAGGTTGCCGTCGTCGGTGCCGGCCCACAGCACGCCCTTCTGCGCG
>CAZMRX010000228.1:0-5382 GCA_964568755.1 uncultured Acidobacteriota bacterium
CCTCGGCGGTTTCGGGAGGCGAGGACCCCCTCAAGATTCCCATTGATTCAAATGGGAATCTGGCCTCAAAGACCGAGGGAGCTGACACCTGGGGCTACGAGTGGAATGCCCAGAACGAGCTGACGCGCGTGCTCAAGAACTCTGTCGAGCACGCACGATTCGCCTACGACCCCATGGGTAGGAGAGTCGAGAAAGTCGCGGGAGGGGTCACGACCAGCTACACCTATGACGGCGAGGACGTGTTTCGGGAGATCAGGGGTGCGGCGACGTTCAAGTACGTCCATGGACCGGGGATGGACGAGCTTCTGGCGCGAGAAGACGGCTCGGGGGCGCTGATGTACTACCACGCCGATGGCCTCGGCTCGATCGTCAAGCACACGAGCCAGGCGGGCGCGGTCGTGCACGAGTACCGCTACGACGCTTGGGGCAACATCGAACTGGGAGCAAGCGAGTCCGGCTACGCCTTCACCGGCAGAGAGTGGGATCCCGAGATCGGGCTCGCGTACTACAGAGCCAGATACTACGACCCCAAGGTCGGGAGGTTCACCAGCGAGGACCCGATTGGTTTGCAGCCAGGGGCCGAATCCCTGTTCAGCTACGTCAAGAACCATCCAGTCAACTTCAGGGATCCACTGGGCCTCTATCGCTGCGTCTACTACACGGCGGAGCACTACCTCCAGTGCTTCCCAGATGACCCGTGGAACCCAACGTACGCGACCCCCACCGCGAGCTCAGGGCGGAACACGACCAACTGCAACGACTGTCAGAACAACCCGGATCGTAGCAATGTCTCCAACGCAGGTCCGCCAGCTGAAGGGTTCTATGAGATCGCGGCTCCACACTTCAGCCGGGGCAAGTGGCGCCGGAACTTGACGCCGGACCAAGGTGGACGGAGCGCGATCCAACTACATCCGTGCCTGAACCCCGCGTCGCCCAACTGCTCGCGTGGGTGCATCGCTCTGACCTATCCGGAGTTCGATCGGCTCAACCAGATGCTGATGGCGGAGGAGGGGAGAAACACGATGGAGGTCTACGGATCTGGGAGCTTCAGCGGAGCGCCGCCAGCAAGCGGCCGTTCGCGGACGTCTCGGCGATGACCTTGCGAGCAAGGGGCCTAGATCGTGTGTTCCTTCTGATTGCACTGCTCCCGCTTGCATGCAGCGTAGCAGCCAATCAAGGACCCCAGGTCGTCTCTGCTGCTGCTCTGGCGAGTGAGATCAAATCCAAGGGGCCCGGTCCAGTGCTTCGTGAGCTCGAAACCCATCCTGACCACTGGGCTGAGGCGCTGGGACAGGTCTCAAAGGGCGAACCGGTTTGGCTGGAGATCGCTGCGAGTCTACGTCGTGTCTCCGACGCTGGTTCGTCCGAGGACCTCGAACTCGCCGTCGCAGAAGCCGTAGAACACCAGCCCGCAGCAGTGCTCGCGACGCTCGGGCGGCCCTTTGAGGTTCAGGCGGTCTGCGGCAACGAGGAGAGCCTCGGGCGGGATTTCAAGAAAGCGATCGCCGTTCTGCAACGACGGCGGGCAGCTCTTGTCCAAGTGGCAGAGAAGGCCGTCCAACATGAGAAGGCGCGCTGCATCGAAGCCCTGGATGTGCTCACCAATCAGGTCAAGACGCATCGACGGGAGTGGTTCGGGCACGAATAGGAACCCGCGTTCTTGTCCTGTGGCTCCGGCTCAGGTGCGCGCACGCCCGCGTCCTTTCAGGTTTGGAGTAGAGCAGAGGCCGCCCGGAGGATAGCGACATCAGCGGCGAGATGCGTGAGGAAGCTGGGCCACAGCGAGCCGAACTTCTCGCGCATCCATCCCCAGGCCACGCCGGCGAAGAGTGTAGGCAGAGTCACCCACACGGCCGCGGGCAAACCCACGAAGACGCTCGCGGCCGTGGCATGCATGAGCCAGAAGAGGACAGCGCCCCACCTGACGCCTGTTTTCGGCAGCAGGAAGCCTCGCCAGAGGTACTCCTCGCAGAACGCATTCACGACAATCGAGTAGGTCACGAAGGCCCACCAGGGGTGAGCGCGCTCAAGCAGTCGCTCCCAGCCGACCGGTAGTAACGGCTCCACGTCGTTGATCCAGCGGCTCCCGACCTCACCGGCGACGAGGAGTAGGACCGAGAGCGTGAGTGTTAACGGCAACCAGCGGCGCGCGCCAGAGCGAACCAGGCCCGACTCCCGAGCAAAGCAGCGGAAGGCCAGTGGAGCGCCCACGCAGAACGCGTGGTAGACGATGACGGCGGGCCAGAGCGAACCCCCGGCGACGAGGAGCACGGGCACGACCACTGCTGGCAGAAATGCGAGAGGAGTGGGCCTGGGCATCGGTGCCTCTGTCTGACACATTCTCGCTTGTTCGGCTAGGCTGGCCGATGCGCGCACGCCCGCGTCCTTGTCACGCGCGGTGCAGGGACGGCAAGAACGGTGAGCACCGCGCGCGCCAAGGCCACGGCCGTGCGCGCCGGCTCCGGCAGAGGAGGCCGCCATGTCGTGCGCGCTCGGCAAGGATGGAAGCGCGCCCGACATCGCGGCGTCTTTCTGAGGGTCCGGCTCCGGCGCGACGGCTGACGGTCTCGTGGGCCCTTGCTTGCAACCGAGCGCCTCCGTTCAATGCGGCGATGAAGCAGACGACGCCGGGCCTGGACGGAGCGTCGCAGCTTATCGCGCGATTGAACGGGAAGCGCTCGCTGGCTTGTCTGCGGTCGGCTCGTGGCTCCGGCGCGCCTCCGCCGGACCAACGGCCCCGCGCCTGAACGGGCGCCGTCACTGCGCCCGCAGAGTGCGCACGAACGTGAGCGGGCTCGTGCCGGCGCCCGCCGCCGCGCCGTGGCTTCGCTTCGGCTGAGAGTCGGGCCGTCACGCGGCCTGCCAAGCGCGCACGGAGCACGCCGCGCGCCCGCCCGCGGCGGTTGCTGCGGGCGGGGTGGCCAACGGCCGGGCTGGCTTTTCGTCTTCGCAGTAAGCTCAGGTGCCGCCGAGACCCTGGAGGGCGACCGATGAGCTGGTGTCAACGAGCACTTAGAATTGACCCCCTGGCGAGCACCGAGAATTGACCCCCGGGGTCAGTCGTTGCTCGTGCGTGCGGGCGGTACCTCCTTTCGAGGATGAAAGACGATCCGAGGGCGAGTGGCCGTAGTGCGACGCGCCAGGATGCCCCAGGATCGACTCAGGCAAGGCAGGGCGATCCTGAGGTCGACCCAATTTGCCGCACTTACGGGCTTGCATGGCCCCTCGCCTCGGTCACTGGGGTGAGAGCGGCGGTGCTGGCCGCTTGGCGCTTTTCCTTGAGCCGGTAGCTGTCGCCGCGGACGTTGATGACAGTGGAGCGGTGGAGCAAGCGATCCAGCGCGGCCGAGGCCATGACGGCGTCGCCGGCGAAGACCTGGCCCCAGTCGGCGAAGGCCTTGTTGCTGGTGAGGACGATGGCCTGCTTGCGCTCGTAGCGTTCGCAGATGGCCTGGAACAGGAGGCTGGCGTGGTGCGCCTCCAAGCTGAGATAGCCGACCTCGTCGATGATCAGGAGCTTTGGCCGGATCAGGTTGTTGATCTCGCGCGAGAGGCGGTTGTCGGCCATCGCCTTGGCCATGCGTCGGGCCAGGTCGACGGCGGTGGTGAAGTAGAGCCGATGTCCGGCCTCGGCCGTCAGCATGCCAAGGCCGATCGCGAGATGGGTCTTGCCCACGCCGGGCGGGCCGAGCAGCACGACGTTGCGGCCCTCGCTCAGGAAGCGGAGTGTGGCGAGTTCCTCGATCAGGCGCTTGTCGATCGACGGCTGCTCTTGGAAGTCGAAGTCCTCGATCCGCTTCTGATAGGGAAGCCGGGCGAACTGCAAGCTGAGCCGCACAGTCTTCTCATGCCGAAAGCGCAGTTCGCCCTCGAGGAGGTAGCCGAGGAAGTGGGTGTAGGACCAACTCGCGGCCGCGGCGGCTTGCGCGGCCTGGTCGAGCTGGCCCAAAGCGACATCGAGCCCGAGCTGCTGCAGGGCCTCGCCGGCCTTGTGCTCGTAGGGCACGCTCACTGGGCAGTCTCCTGATACACAGACAGCGACGCGGTCTGCACCGACTCCTTGAACGTGAGCTGCCAGCGTGGAACCGGGGTCCGGGCGTTTTGCAGCGACAGTTTCCAAAGCGCCTGCACGTGGAGCGGATCCGCCAGCGTCGAACCCGCTTTGCGAGCCAGCGCATGCTCAGCCACGATCATGTCTCCCGAGCGGATCACGATGCGTTGGCCCTCCTTGCCCACCAGCACACTCTGGCCCGCGTATTGAGGAGGCAGCGAGTAGCGGCTGCGCTCGAAGCGTACGAAGCCGTCGTAACCCGCTTTGCGAGACGTGATCTCGTAGAGCCGGTACGGTGCGAGCGTCTTCACGGCCGTGAGCCTCTCCTCGGACAGGAGCTCCACCGGCCGCCGGTTCGTGGTCGCATGCACGCGGACGTTGGCCACGTGGCTCAGCCAGTGCCGCGCCTGAGCGTTGAGCTCCTCAAAGTCCGCGAAACTGCGTCCGTTGAGGAAGCCGTCCTTCACGTAGTGCACCATCCGCTCGACCTTGCCCTTGGTGCGGGGTCGGCGGACGCGGTGGGTCTTGATCGCAAGGTCGTAGTGGCGTGCAAAGTCGAGAAACAGCGGGTTCAGCTCGCCGGGACCGAGCCGAACCTGCTTCATGTTGTCGTAGAGGATCTCGCTCGGCCAGCCACCGAAGAAGTCGAAGGCGTTCTGATGGCACCGCATCAGCCAGGGCAGCTTCATCGACGCGGTGAACTCCGCGTACAGCATGCGCGAGAAGCTCAGCACCATCACGAACGCGTAGACCGGCACCAGCCGGCCCTGCCCGTCCGCGAAGCGCCCGCAGTAGGCCCAGTCCGCCTGCGCCTGTTTCCCCGGAGGCGTCTCGAAGCGTACCGTCAGCTTCCCCAGACGCTCCTGCTCTGGCTTCAGGCTGCCGAGGTAGCGCCTTACGGTCCAGATCGACCCCGTGTAGCCCATGCCTCGGATCTCGCCCTCAATCCGCACCGCCGATAGGCTGCAGCTCTCGTAGCGCTCCTTCACGTACGCCTTGAACGGGTCGAGTTGTGACCCCCGTTCCGGCGTCCTGTAGGCCCCAGGGCCCGCCTCACGCAGCACGCGCCGAACCGTGTTCCGGCTAAAGCCCGTGAGCCGCACGATTGCCTTGATCGAGTGCCCTTCCTTGCGCAGGCTCCTGATGTCCATCCACGCCTCCACTCTGAGCAACCGCGCCTCCCTTTCCCGCCAGGCGGGTCAGGCTACAGGCCACGGTCGAACGTTGTCCCGAGGATCCCGACTCCGGCCCTCGCTCCGCTCGGGCCTCCGTCGCGACCCTCGGGACGGTTTACAGGGGAAGGGGGGTCAATTCCTCATGCTCGCAGGGGG
>CAZMRX010000228.1:5392-8632 GCA_964568755.1 uncultured Acidobacteriota bacterium
CGGACTCCACGCCAAGGCGGGACCAGTCCCCACGCTCGCAGCGGCGTCAGTTTTGCATGCCCGTTCGCACTAGCCGCCGCCGCCGCTGGTGTGAATGCGATTGCGTCGGGCACGTGGATGAACGTGCGGTCGTTCCCGCCGGAGAAATTCAACGAGGCGTACGAAGAGGAGATCAAGCAACGGGCTACGTGGTACTACTGCCCTCAAGCTTTCTCTGAGTACAAGATTCCGTTTCTCGACATCGCGCACCGTTTTGGTGTCCTCGAGCAGATGGCACCACCGGCGGAGCTCGATGGTGAGTTTGTCGGCAACCTCTTCAGCGGCGCCCTGCCGTCGTCAGTCGGTCTTTCGGAGCAGTCTGCATTTCGGCACTACCTAACCTGCCTTCGGGGACAAGTAACTGCGGCAACCCGAGGAAGCTTCAACGAGACGACAGCGGCGCACGAGGAGCTGCTGACGAAGGCCGAAGCGCTTCTCGGCACGCTTGCAGCGGCTCGTGTGAGCGGGCAGCTGCGCGATTTTCGGGAGACTGTAGACGTGAACCGCGCAGCGCTTGCCGTGCTCGAGCGTGTCCGCGGGGCGATGCTGCGGCGCAAATGGTCGGCGCTGTGAACCGGCCAGGCGCGGCGTGGGGCCGGCGCGCGGCCTGCCGCCAATCGTGGTGATCATGCAGGCTGCGTGACGGCCCCTTCGTGCGCGGCGAGCCACCCAGCCAGGCCGCGGCGGAGCTGAAGCAACGATCCCCGGGTGCAGGGGGACGTAAGACCTTACGTCCAGAGCGCGCGCCTTCGAGGGAAGCTGCGCTCCCGCGCATTTCGCGGGAGCGCCACGGGGTCGTGCGCGCGCGTGCCCGCGGACCAAAGCGCGCCACTTCGGATAAGGGGCCACCTTATCGGGCGGAGCGACGCGTCCCACGCTCAGGGGAGCGGAGCGAAAAGTGGCGGAACCCGGCGCGCGGAATGCGGCGGCTGCCATCCCTTAGGTGAAACAGCTCAGCATTCCGCGTGCCGGGCGCGACGTCCACGGGCCGACCTGCGGCCGGGGATCACCAGGAGCAACGGTCGGCGCGGCTCCTGGTCGGCCAGCAAAGCGCCGCGATGGCGGGCGAGCTTTCGATCGGGCCGGAGCTCGTCCGCCATGGCGGCGCCCTCCGTCAAGCCGGGCGCGAGGCGACGCCGCTGGCGCGCGGGGCGCCACCGTGCTCGCCGATGCTGCGCCCCGCGTGACAGCGCGTGGCCTCGCGCGAGAGCCGGGGCGCGACGGCCGAGCGGGCGCGGCGCGTGCTCGGGCCAATCGTGGTGCTGCGGCACGCGGCGTGCCCGCGAGGTCAGGCGCGGCTGGAGAGAGACGTCGGCCTTTGCGGAGCGGAGTCGGGAGGACGTCGTCGAACTCGCCGATGTGGGCAGATGGTGCTGAGGGTCACCAGGCGGATATCTTCGGCATCGCACTCACGCTGTTCGCCAGGGCACCGCATCCGACGAATTCCTTGTCGGCGGTCAGCAGTCTATGCGAGTACGCTGCCTCGATGACGATCCGCAGGTCTGACAGACAGCCTTCGCCCTTCTCTTGCGTCTGGGTCAGCCGGCGGTACTCGTTAGCAAGATAGACCAACGTCGAGAATCGCCAGGCGGTGCCTTTCCGCCACAGCACTTCAACATCCCATTCCCTTCTGGAGATGATCCCTCGCTCCTGCAAGAGCGACATGAATCCGTTCAGCCAGTCGACACGGCGCCCATCGACGTACTCGCGGAAGGATTCGATGTGATTCCGCGCCAGCTTCCTTAGCGGATCGAGCGCGTCGAGCAGATGCCGCAGTCCGGCGTTCCCGAAGCCACCCTCTGCGTAGAACTCTTGGACCTCTTTCTCGGCCACGGTGTCTTTGATTGCCTGAGCGGTTACCGGAATGAGGTCTCTCGCCGTGAGGATCGCGTAAGGATCGTCTGACTCCACCTCGATTCTCAAGATCTCCGGTGCGTCTCGGTCAAGGCAGCCGTCGCAGATAACAGGGAGTGTGCCCAGGAGTCTCTCGAAGATCGCCTCCTTGGCGTAGGTGGCGGCGATCTCGCTCAACACGGTGGGGGTGATGACGAGATGTCCGTTCTTACCCTTGACGACTGCGAGACGGGCGATCGCAGCCTCCCGCTCCTCGGCGGGAGAACACGCGATCCTTCCGATGACGTTTGTGTCGAGGACGGTCTCTCTCAAGGACGTGGGCGCTCAGCGTCGGCCGTGACCGTTACGGCCGTGCCGCTCGAGCAGGCTGTCGAGGATCTTCAGCACGGTCTTCTGGTCAGCAGGGGGCAGGTCCTCGATCTTCCGCAGGCGCTTGAGTAGCCGGGCGGTACGCGGGCTCGTCTTCTCCTTGGCGGGCTTGAGGCCGAGGAGCTGATCCGTGGAGACTCGCAGCGCCCTGGCGACATCGACGAGCATGGCGCCCGGCGGCTGCGCGCCGTCCTGCTCGTAGTAGGCGATCACCCGATTGGAGACTCCAGCGGCCTTACCGAGTTCCGCCTGGGTCATACCGCGGCTCTTGCGGATCTGGCACAGCCGCTCGCCGAACCCCTCGATGGTGCGCTCCTTCATCCCCAGCTCCAGAGCAAACAGCTTCACGACGCACCTCCGAGTCTAAGGGTCGCTTCCGATAACGGGAGATCCGGCTTGACATCTGCATTACCATAATCGTAAGTTTGCGAACGCCGATCGTCAACCCTCGTTTTTGCGGGTCGCCCCTCTTGACAGGGTTTTCGGAAAGGAGGCTCTGCGATGCAGGTCACGAAGGAGGGGATTGAGCGGGTCAAAGGAGCGAGCGACCTCGCGGCGGTGATTTCGGAACGTGGGGTGGAGCTTCGGAGGAAGGGCCGGATGCTCGTCGCTCGCTGCCCCTTCCACGAGGAGAAGACGCCTTCTTTCACGGTCACGCCGAGCAAGGGGCTCTTCCACTGCTTCGGGTGCGGCGCCGCCGGCGACGTGATCGGCTTCGTGACGAAGCACGACAAAGTGAGCTTCGGTGGCGCCCTCGAGTCGCTGGCGCGCCGCGCGGGGCTCGATCTCGGGCGTCTCATGGAGGAGCGTCCACGGATCCAGAACCGGACGCCCCTCGCAGCGCTCACGCCGCCGCGCAACGGCAAGGGCGCTTCGGCCTCCAGGCCCTCAACCGAGGGCGCGCCCCCACATGGCGCGCCGCCCACGGCCGTCCTGTCTCGGGTCGTGGAGCACTACCACCGGACTTTCTGCGAGAGA
>CAZMRX010000229.1:0-8623 GCA_964568755.1 uncultured Acidobacteriota bacterium
CCGTGCATCGGCGTGTAGGCGACGCGCAGCGGCCCGGATTCGCCCGCGTGCAGCGCCTCGCGGGCGAGGCCCGCGAGGTAGGCCTCCTCGACCGCGGCGTCGTGGACGTCGACGAGCGTGCGCAAGCCGCGCGCGGCCGCGTCCACTGGCGCGGGCCGCGCAATCGCGTCGCACCGCGGCGCGGCCATGATCTGGCGCGCGATGGCGCCGTCGACGGGCGGGATGATCTGGCCGCCGGTGGCCCTGTAGACCTTGTAGCCGTTGTCGGCCGGTGGATTGTGGCTCGCCGTCACCATCACGCCGCCCGCGGCCTTGAGGTGCGGAACCGAGAAAGCGAGCAGCGGCGTCGGCACCGGGTCGGGAAACAGGCGCACCGGGATGCCGAGGCCCGCGAGCACCGCCGCCGCGTCCTCGGCGAAGCGCCGGCTGGAGTAGCGCCCGTCGAAGCCGATCACGACGCCGCGCGAGCGGGCGTCCGACCCCGCGTCCGCCAGCAGGTGAGAGCCGAAGCCCCACGTCGCCTTGATCACGGCCAGCCGGTTCATGCGCGCGAGCCCGGCCTCGACGCGCCCGCGCAGGCCGGCGGTGCCGAACTCGAGGGGGCCCGTGAAACGGTCGGCGAGATCGCGGCGCGCCGGCTCGTCGCCGCTCTCCACGCGCGTCAGGAGCGCCGCGAGCTCGGCGCGCGTCTCGGGGTCGGGGTCCTCAGTGAGGAGCGCGCGCGCGAGGGAGACGGGATCGCTCATCGCCGCATTCTAGCGCTAGGATGTGCCGTGCTCTCATCGATCGTCGGCGTGCTGCTCGTCGCCGCGAACGCAAAGCCGCCGGCCCCGACCGTCGACGCGCCGCTCGCGGCGCGCTTCGCGCGCCTGGCGCTCGCCTGCGTCCACCAGGAGTACCCGAACAAGATCTCGCACACCCTGAGCGGCGACGCCGACGCGCGGGTGCCGCGCGAGCTGACGCCGGCCTTCTACGGGTGCTACGACTGGCACTCGTCGGTGCACGGCCACTGGCTGCTGGCACGCGTCGCGCGGCTCGCGCCCGACGCGCCCTTCGCCTCCGACGCGCGCGCGGCACTCGCCAGGAGCCTGACGGCCGAGAACCTGGCCGGCGAGCTGCGCTACCTCGAAGCCAAGGGGCGAGTGAGCTTCGAGCGTCCCTACGGCCTGGCCTGGCTGCTCCAGCTCGCGGCGGAGCTGCGCGAGTGGGGCGCTCCGGAGGCGCGAGCCTGGGCGGAGAGCCTCGGGCCGCTCGAGCGCGCCGCGGCGACCCGCATCCGCGAGTGGCTGCCGAAGCTGACCCGGCCGGTGCGCGTGGGCGAGCACTCGCAGACGGCGTTCGCGCTCGGGCTCGTGCTCGACTGGTCGCGCACGGCTGGCGACACCGAGATGGAGGCGTTGGTCGTGGCCCGCAGCCGCGATTTCTATGGCGCGGATCGCGGTTGCCCGCTCGGCTACGAGCCGTCGGGCGAGGATTTCCTCTCGCCCTGCCTGGGCGAGGCCGACCTGATGCGCCGCGTGATGGCGCCCGCCGAGTTTGCTCGCTGGCTCGAGGCCTTCCTGCCCGGGCTCCCGCGCGACGGCCGCTCCGACTGGCTCGCGCCCGGGATCGTCACCGACCCGAGCGATCCCAAGCTCGCGCACCTCGACGGGCTCAACCTGAGCCGCGCCTGGATGCTCGAGGGCACAGCCGCCTCCTTGCCCGGTCGCGACCCGCGCGGGCCGGCCCTGCGCGCGGCGGCCGCGGTCCACCGCGAGAAGGGCCTGGCGGCGGTCAGCGGCGCGCACTACGAGGGCGGCCACTGGCTCGGCACCTTCGCCGTCTACCTCGTCACCGGCCGCGGGCTCGGCCGCTAGCCATGCACATTCCCGACGGCTTCCTGGGCGCCCCGGTCGCCGCCGCCACCTGGACCGCCGCGGCCTCGAGCCTCGCGTGGGCGCTGCGCGCGGAGAAGCGACTCGCGGACCCGGCGCCCGCCGGCACGCTCGGCGCCCTCGCGGCGTTCGTCTTCGCCGCCCAGCTCGTCAACGTGCCGCTGCTGCCGGGCACGAGCGGGCACCTCGTGGGCGGGACGCTCGCGGCCGCGATCGTCGGCCCGTGGCGCGCCCTGGTGGTGATGGCCGTGGTGCTCGCGGTGCAGGCGCTGCTGTTCCAGGACGGCGGGATCACGGCGTTCGGCGCGAACCTGATCGCGATGGGGGGCGCCGGCGCCCTCGGCGGCCACGTCGTGGCGGCCCTCGTCGCGCGAGTGTCGCCCGGCGTGCGCGGCCTCGTGGCCGGGTCCGTGATCGGCGCGTTCGTGGCCACGCTCGCGGGCGCCGCTTTCATCGCCGTGGCGCTCGCGGCCTCGGGTCTCTACCCGGCGGCCGCGGTGCTGCCCGTGATGCTGGCGCTGCACGTGCCGATCGCGCTCGTGGAGGCCGGCTTGACGGGCGCGATCCTGGCCACCGTCGTGCGCTGGCGGCCGGACATCGTGCGCGGGCTGCAGGGAGCCAGGACCGGCGTCGCGCCGGCGCTCGGGCTGCTGGTCGTGGCCATCGCGGTGGCGGCGTTCCTCGGGCCCTTCGCGTCGCCCGATCCCGACGCGCTCGAGTCGGTCGCCGAGCGGCTCGGCTTCGCCGAGGCGGCGCGCGGCCTGTGGCCCGCCCCGGCTCCCGACTACGTGCTGCCGTGGCTCGCGGTGGGCCGCGTGTCGAGCGCGCTCGCCGGCCTCGTCGGCACGCTCGTCGCCGCGGGGCTCGCCTGGGGCCTCACGCGAAGGCTCGGGGCAGCGGGAGGAGCGGAGCCGCACGCATGACGCGGCCGAAGGCGCCCGGCGCTGTCCTCGCCGCCAGCCTGCTGATCACGACGCTCGCCGCAACGGCGCCGGTCGGGCTGCGGGGCGAGCCGGTGCCGGCGCGCTCGTGGGCGCTCTGGACGCTGGCGCTCACGGCGGGCGCCCTGGCCTTCTCGCTCGCCGGCAGCACGCCGTCGCAGCTTGCTCGCCGCATCGGCTGGCTGCTCCCGTTCGTGCTGACGCTCGCGCTCCCCGCCGCGCTCCTGGCGCCGCCGGGCCGCCGCCTGGCGGTCGCCAGCGCGCTCCTGGCGCGGGCGCTCGGCGCGACCGTCGCGGCGGCGGGAACGGCGTTCCTGCTCGGCCCGACCGGGCTCGTGCGCGCGGCCCGCTCGCTCCGCGCGCCGGATCGCCTCGTGTCGGTCCTGGAGGCGGCGCTCGTCAGCCTGGCCTCGATGGTCGAGCGCGCGCGCGCCATGCTGCGCGCGCGCGAGGCGCGGCGCACGAATCACGGGGCGTGGGGGCTGCTGCTGCGCGAGCCCCGCGCGACGCTGCGGGGCTTCGGCCGCTTCGGCGCGGCGCTGCTGCTGCGCACGCTCGAGCGCGCCCAGGCGCAGGATCGCGCCCGCCTCGCGCGCGGAGCCGACATCCGGTGAGCCTCACACCCGCCGCGCTCGACGTCCAGGGCCTGGCCTACCACTATCCCGACGGCAGCGCTGCGCTCCGCTCCGTCTCCTTCAGCATCCGGGCGGGCGAGAGGGTGGCGCTCGTCGGGCCGAACGGGGCGGGGAAGTCGACCCTGCTGCTGCACCTCGCGGGACTGCTCCCGGAGCGCCAGCGCTACCTGCACCGCCACGATCCCGAAGCACCCGCCCACCGCCACGACGTCGAGGGCCGGGTCGCGATCGACGGCGTGACGCTGGCGCCGGACACGATCCCCAGCCTGCGCGCCCGGGTCGGAATCGTGTTCGAGGACCCGGACGACCAGGTCGTCGGGCTGACCGTCGAGGAGGACGTCGCCTTCGGGCCGCGCGCGCGCCGCTGGCCGGCGGCCGAGGTCGACGCCGCCGTGCACGAGGCGCTCGCGGCGACCGGCCTCGCGGGACGCGAGCAGCGCTTCCCGCACCACCTGAGCGCGGGGGAGAAGCGGCGGCTGTGCCTGGCCGGCGCTCTCGCCTGCCGTCCGGGCCTGCTGCTGCTCGACGAGCCGACCTCGGGGCTCGACCCGCGCGGACGCCGCGAGCTCGGGGTCCTGCTCGGCGGCCTCGCCGCGACGCTCGTCGTCGCGAGCCACGACCTGTCGTTCGTCGCCCGGCTGTGCCCGCGCGCGATCGTGCTCGACGGCGGCGCGGTGGTGGCCGACGTCGCGACCGCCGAGCTGCTCGCCGACGGCGAGCGGCTGGCGCGGCACGGCCTCGCCTGAGCGTCGCCTAGTCGAGTGCCGCGGCGAGCGCCTGCTCGGCCTGCGCGTGCAGTCCCGGGGGCGCGCCGAAGAAGGTGCCGCGGCCGCGGCCCTGGCGGTCGAACACGAACAGCGTCGGCACCGCGCTCAGGTCGCCGAACGACCGCGCCATCTCCGGAGTGCCCATCGCGACGCGCAGCGGCAGGGCGAGCTCGTCGCGGATGCGCCGGACGTCGGCTTCCTCGGACTCGATCGCCGCCGCGAGCACGACCACGTCCTTCGGGTGCTTCTTCTGGAGCTCGCCCAGCCAGGCGAGCGTGCCGCGGCAGGGCGGGCACCAGGTGGCCCAGAACTCGACGAGCACCACCTTGCCCGCCAGCTCCGCCCGGGACACCGGCCGGCCGTCGAGGTCGACGAGCGAGAAGTCGGGCAGCGCCACGAGCGCGTCCTCGGCTGGAGACGCCGCCTGTGCGCGCGCGGATTCCGCGTCGCCCGCCAGGATCAGCTTCAGCATCCGCGCGAGGTCGGCCCGGAAGCGCTCGTGGCTCGCGGCGCTCTTGAGCGGCGCGTAGCGCCCCTCGTTCCTGCCTTCGCCCTTTCCGAAGAAGCCGAAGTCCTTGGGGGTCGCCACCAGCACGTCGTCCACGAAGATGGCTGGGTAGCGCGTGACGCCGAAGCGCTTCGCGAGCGCGGAGTCGCCGTAGTTCTCGACCACGAAGCGCGCGGCTCCGCCCGATTCCGCCACGACACTCTGGGCCAGCAGACCTGCTGGATCCGAGAGGTTTCAGGTGTAGGGCCAGCGCACCAGGGTGACGGTCGCGCGCGCCGCGGGCCGGGGGGCGAGCGCAGCCGCGGGCTCGAGCGCCGCGAAGTAGCGGGGCAGCACGCTCGAGGCGATCGCCCGGGCCGCGGCCTCGTCCTGGTCCTTGCCGGGAGCGGCTAGCGCCTGGGCCGTCTCCAGGAACAGCCGGCCGATCGTGTGGTCGACCTCGGCGGCGGCCAGGCGACGCTCGTACTGCCGCAGCTTGGCCTCGAGTGTTTCGGGCGTTGCAGGTGCCGGCGCGACCGGCGCGAAGCGCTGCAGCGACTGCAGGTAGCGCAGCAGCGCGCCGTGGCGCAGGCCCAGCGCGTCGAGCTCGCGGGCTTCCTTGAGCGCGGCGCTCGCACGGATGAAGTCGACGTGCCGCTCGATCGACGCGGGCGGGCGGTAGGCCGCGAGGATCTCGGCCTCGAGCGCCCG
This sequence comes from uncultured Acidobacteriota bacterium, assembly GCA_964568755.1. GTDB lineage: Bacteria > Acidobacteriota > Vicinamibacteria > Fen-336 > Fen-336 > DATBSL01. Next base: position 5,416 of record CAZMRX010000229.1, read on the forward strand.
CAGCTCGCCCTCCAGCGAGCGCAGCCGCGGCGCCGGCGCTTCCGCCTTTGCCGCGAGGCTGCGCAGCAGGGCGGGAAGCTCGCGCTGCGCGAGCGCCGAGCCCATGTAGTAGAGCCCCGAGTCGGGCGAGGTGCTGCGTCCGTAGTCGAGGCTCGCCTCGTAGTACACGCGCACCTGCGGGAGCGCCGCCTCGCCGATCGCGCGGGCGGCGGCCGGCTGCAGGTCGTCGAGCGTCGTGGGCCCCGGCGGCGCAGCGAGCCCGGGGCGCAGCAGCTCCCCCACGCGCCGCCACTCGGCCTCGAACCGTCCGGGATCCTGGCGCACCGTGTCGGGCAGCGAGTACACGTAGCCGGCGGCGGAGAGGCCTTCGCGCGCCGCCGCCAGGCGGTTGAGCGCGAGCAGCCGGCGGCCGTCCTGCAGCGCCGCCTCCGCCCGCAGCAGCATCGGCTCGCTGCCGCGCCGCACGTCGTCCCAGAGCCCGCCGCTCGCGGTGCTCGAGGCGAGCGAGGTCTTCAGCCGCGCGATCTCGGCGGCGAGGGGGTCCGGCGTCGGCTTCGCCTCGATCGCGTCCCGGGACGAAGCCCCGGTCGAGACGAGGGCCGAGAGCAGCAGTGCTGCGAGCGCGCCCTTCCGCGGCATCCTCTTCATGGCGCGAGCTTCGCACGGAAATGCGAACAAAGGCTTGGACGAGGACCGCGCCGCGCTTGACCCCCCGGAAGGCGCGGCCTAGCATCGACTCCACCCCCGTGAAGAAGATCCTGGTCGTCGACGACGACCGCACCACCCGGCGCATGCTCGCGCTCCAGCTGCGCGGGGCGGGCTACGCCGTGGCCGAGGCGAGCGACGGGCGGCGCGCGCTCGAGCGCGTTCGCCGCGAGCCGTTCGACCTGGTGCTGCTCGACGTGTGGATGCCGGGCATGGACGGCGTCGAGGTGCTCGAGCGGCTGCGCGACGCCCCCTCGCGGCCCCGGGTCGTGATGATGACCGCGGACGACGCTTCCGAGACCCTGCTGCGCGCGATCCGCCAGCACGCCTATCGCTACCTCGCGAAGCCGGTCGAGCCGGCGCAGCTCGTGGAGGTCGTCCGCTCCGTGCTGGCCGCCTCTCCTGAGCTGCGCCCGATCGAGGTGGTCTCGGCGCGTCCCGACTGGGTGGAGCTGCTGGTGCCGTGCCAGCGCGAGTCGGCGGAGCGGATCCGGGAGTTCCTGGCGCGCCTCGACAGCGACCTGCCCGAGGACGTGCGCACGCGCGTGGGGCAGGCCTTCGGCGAGCTGCTGATGAACGCGATCGAGTGGGGCGGCAAGCTCGATCCCACCAAGACCGTGCGGATCTCGTACCTGCGCGCTCGGCGCATGCTGCTCTACCGCATCGCCGACCCGGGCCAGGGCTTCAGCTTCGAGGGCCTGCAGCACTCGGCGCTCGCCAACCCGCCCGACCGGCCCACCGAGCACATGCTGGTCCGCGAAGACAAGGGGCTGCGGCCGGGCGGCTTCGGCCTGCTGATGGCCCGCCAGCTGGTCGACGAGCTCCTCTACAACGAAGCCCAGAACGAGGTCGTGTTCATTAAGTATCTCGACTAGCGGGGGCCCGGGGGGCGCTCAGCCCCCCGACACTCAACCAACCGGTCCTGGCTTCGTTTCCGTTGTCCGCTTCTTGTCGTCCGGTTTCTGTTGTCCGTCTTGCGTTGTCCGTTCGACGTCGTCCGTTCTACGTCGTCCGTTCTACGTTGCCCGTCTCCTGTCGTCCGCTCTCCCGTCGTCCGTTGTCCGTTCTCCGTCCAGTAGTTCCCGCTTCGGTCGGCAAGCCCCCGCCCCAACCCCCGCGGGCGCCCCGGCGCCCCCCGGGGGGCCCCGCGCGCCCCCCCGACCCCCCCGCGGGGGGGCGGGCCCGCCGCTTGCGCACCGCCCCCGCCCCCTTCCCGCCCTTGCGCTTCGCCCCCCCCTTGCCCGCCCGCTTCGCCCCCGCGCGCTTCGCCTGCACCAGCCCCCGCAGCTCCCGCCGCACCGCCGTCAGCTCCGCCTCCAGCCGCTCGAGCGCGGCCGGCGCTTCCTCGAGCTCCCCGCTGTCGCCGAGCTTCTGGAGCTCGAAAGCCGCGTCCACGGCCCCCTGGGCCCCGAAGTTGGAGACGGCGCCCTTCAGCGTGTGAGCCGCGGCGCGCAGGGCGCGCGCGTCGCCCTGCACGATCGCGCTCCTGATCTCGCGGGTGCGGCGCGGCGCGTCGGCGAGGAAGATCCGCGCGACCTCGGCGGCCGCGCGCCTGTCGCCGCCCACGCGCTCGAGCAGCCGCGCGGCGTCGATGGCGCCGTCCGGGACGAGCCGCCCGATTGCCGCCAAGAGCTCGGCTGCCTGCAGCGGCTTCGCGAGGTAGGCGTCCATCCCCGACGCCAGGCAGCGCTCCGCGTCGCCCTTCATGGCGTGCGCGGTCAGCGCCACGATCGGCAGGCGCCGCGGCGTTCCCCGCTCGCGCTCGCGGATCGCCACGGTGGTCTCGAAGCCGTCGAGCTCGGGCATCTGCACGTCCATCAGCACCACGTCGAAGCTCTCGCGGGCGACCGCCGCCAGCGCCTGGCGGCCGTTCGCGACCACGACGGCGCGGTGGCCCGCGCGTTCGAGCATGCCGACGGCGACGCGCTGGTTCACCTCGTTGTCCTCGGCGACCAGCACCCGCAGCCGTCGTCCGGCCGCCCGCGGGGCCGGGGCGGCCGCGCGGGCGCTCGCACCCGGCGCCTGCAGCGCCTCGACGATGCGGTCGAGCAGGTCCGACTGCTTCACCGGCTTGATCAGGTACGAGGCGACCCCGAGCGCCTGCGCGCGCCGCTCGTCGCCCGGCCGCGGACCCGACGTCAGCATCAGCACGCGCGTGCGGGCGAGCGCACGGCGCCGCCGCATCCGCTCGGCGAGCGCGAAGCCGTCCATCTCCGGCATGTTGGCGTCGAGGAGCGCCAGCGGAAAGGGCTTGCCTCGCGCCGCCGCGCGCTCGAGCGCCGTGAGCGCCTCGCGCCCCCCGGCGGCGAGCGTGGGACGCATGCGCCAGTGGCCGAGCGTCTCCTCGAGGATGCGCCGGTTCGTGGCGTTGTCGTCGACGACCAGGACGCGCACCCCGCGCACGCGCGCGCCGAGCGCCGGGCGTGCCGGCGCCGCCGGGCCGGACGCGAGCCGCACCTCGAAGTGGAAGCGGCTGCCGCGGCCGGGCTCGCTCTCCACCTCG
>CAZMRX010000230.1:0-8612 GCA_964568755.1 uncultured Acidobacteriota bacterium
ACGCGATCTGCTTCCCGTCGGGCGAAAGGTGCGGAAACCAGTTGTTGTACGCGTCGTTCGTCACGGCCGCGGCTTCCTTTCCGTCCGGCTTCATGCGCCAGAGCTGCATCTTCCCGCTGCGGACCGAGTTGAAGTAGATGTACTTCCCGTCCGGGCTGTACTCGGGCCCGTCGTCGAGGCCCTTGAAGTCGGTGAGCCGGATCTCCTCGCCGGCGCCGTCCGAGGCGATCTTGTAGATGTCGTACTCGTCGTCGCGGCCGCCGGTATAGACGAGCCACTTCCCGTCGGGCGACCAGCCGTGGAGGTACGACGGCGCCTTCGGCGTGATCCGCCGCGGCGTGCCGCCGGTCGCGGGCAGCGTGTAGATCGTCGAGCGGCCCTCGTCCTGGCTCTGGTCGCTGATCGCGAGCATGCGCCCGTCGAAGGACAGCACGTGGTCGTTGTTGTTGCGGATCGCGAAGCCGGTGTCGATCACGGTCGAGGTGCGCGTCGCGAGGTCGAAGCGATGCAGCCGGCCGCGGCCCTCGGAGCGGCCGCTCGTGTTGTAGATCAGCGCGGCGCCGTCGGTGGTCCAGTTCGGCGCCTCGAACGGCTCCGCGGAGCGCTTGACGACCTGCCGGCGCCCCGTCTCCACGTCGAGGATCTCGAGCACGCTGCCGATGTAGTCGCGGTAGGGCGTGAAGTCGGCCCTGGCGGGACGGATCACCCGCACGTCGCGGAAGACCGCTTGCTCGACGACGTCCACGTTGTGCGAGCAAAGGAAGAGGCCCACGTAGACCTCGTCCCCGAGCGGCAGCTCGTCGAGCACGCTCGGCGTGAGCGGCTCGCCGAAGCGGGCGGCCGCCATCGTGAAGCGGTTGCCCCGGCGCTCCAGCTGCAGGAAGTCGGCGCCGGTGATCCCGGACACGATCTGCTCGGTGAGCCCGCCCTTCTCCCGCCGGTGCTGGAGCGACGTGAGGCCGTCGCCGTGGACGACGGCGTCGGCGTAGGGCGAGTCTTCGTCGAGCGAGCCCCTCACGAGCAGCCCGGCCTTGCGATGCGGGTCGACGCCCTGCCCGACGAGCCCGACGCGGGCCTGCAGGATGAAGTCTCCGGTGAGGCGCCGCCACGCGAAGTGGAACTCGTCGCGCCGGCCCCACAGGTTCGCCCCGCCGGCGCTCAGGCGGTACTCCTGCGAGACGGCGTTCCAGGTCGCCGCTCCTCCGAGCTTCGGCGCACCGACATCCTGGTGGTGCGTGAAGTCGCCGAGCGCCGCGAGCGGCTCCTCGGCCGCGAAGAGAGACAGCGCGGCTGCCGAGGCGGCGACGATCAGGAGCCCGATCCGCGCTCCGGGACGGTGCGACCTGGCGTCGTTCACGGGGAGCCTCCTTCTGCGCCGCCTATCCTACCTGCGGAGATAGACTGTGCGCTCCGGGATGGAAGCCGCGCCCGGACCGCAGAGAGGAGCGCAGCGACGATGTCCGAGCGACCGAAGAGGGACGTGAGCCGACGAGTCTTCCTGGCGAACGCGGGCAGGAGCCTCGCGGCGGCGCAGGCGATCGGGGCGCTCGCGACGCGCGCCGCGGCGCAGGCGGTGCCGGAGCCGCCGGGCCGCAAGCTGGGCTGGGCGATCGTCGGCCTCGGCAGCCTGGCGATCAACCAGATCCTGCCTGCGTTCGCGCGCTGCGAGAAGTCGCGCGTCGTGGCGCTGGTGAGCGGGCACCGGGACAAGGCCATGAAGCTCGCCGCCCGCTATGGCGTCGCTCAGAAGGGCCTCTACGACTACGCCGGCTACGACGCGATCGCCGGAAACCCCGAGGTGGACGTCGTCTACGTGGTGCTGCCGAACAGCATGCACGCCGAGTACACGGTCCGCGCGCACCAGGCGGGCAAGCACGTGCTGTGCGAGAAGCCGATGGCCACGACGCCGGCGGACTGCCAAGCGATGATCGAGGCCGCGCGCAAGGCCGACCGCAAGCTGATGGTCGCCTACCGCTGCCGCTACGAACCCTTCAACCAGGAGATGATCCGGATGGCGCGCGAGCAGGAGCTCGGGCCGGTCAAGGTGATCGTGGCCGACCACGGCTTCAACATCGGCGACCCGACCCAGTGGCGGTTGAAGCAGGCGCTCGCCGGCGGCGGCTCGCTGATGGACATCGGCGTCTACAGCCTGCAGGCGGCGCGCTACGTGACGGGCGAGGAGCCGGTCGAGATCGCCGCGATGAGCTACTCGACCCCGGGCGACGAGCGCTTCAAGGAAGTCGAGGAGACGATCAACTTCCAGCTGCGCTTCCCGAGCGGCGTGCTGGCCAACTGCAGCTCGAGCTACGGCTACTCGGGGCAGAACCGCTACCGCGTGATCACCCCGAAGGGCTGGTTCGAGCTCGAGCCGGCCACGAGCTACACGGGCCTGCGCATGCGCGTCCGCCGCGGCAACGTCGTCGAGGAGCGCAGCCTGCCCCAGCGCGACCACTTCGCGCTCGAGATGGACCACCTGTCGCAGTGCGTGATCGACGGCCAGCAGCCGCTGACACCGGGCGAGGAGGGGCTCCGCGACGTGAGGCTGATGACGGCGATCTACGAGGCGGCTCGAACCGGCCGGACCGTCAAGGTCTAGCGAGGAGCGCCCGGGCGATCGTCGTGTAGGCCGTGGCGGCCGCCTCGAGCTCGTCGATGCGGACGCGGTCCTCGTCCGTGTGCGCATCCAGGATCGAGCCGGGGCCGAACAGCAGCGGCTCGCCCCAGCGCGAGAGCAGCGGTATGTCGGTGGTGAACGCGAAGCTCTCCGCCTCGAAGCCCGGCAACGTGCGCAGCCTCACCGGCGGCACCTCCAGCACCTGCTCGACCGCCACCCGCGGCTCGAGCGGCCGCAGGCACGCGACCACGTCCGAACCGGGGCCGACCGTCCGGAACAGGAGCTCGGCCTCCGCGGACGGGGAGATCACGTTCGGGGCGATGCCGCCGGAGATGAGCCCGATCGAGTAGAAGGTGCGCCCGAGCGCGGGGTCCTCGGGAAGCGGGATCCGCCGCAGCTCGACGAGCGCGTCGAGCAGGGCGTCGATCGCGCTGCGGCCCCGCTCCGGCTGCGACGAGTGGGCGGCCACGCCCGTGGCGCGCAGCTTCACGCGCAGCACCCCGCGGGTCGCGAGCCCGAGACGGCTCCCGGTGGGCTCGCCGTTCACGAGGAAGCGCGCGCCCGGCGGCAGGTCGTTCGCCGCGAGCGCGCCGTCGCTGCCCCGCTCCTCGCCCACCACGAAGAGCAGGGCCAGCTGCTCCTCCCCCGCCTCGCGCAGTCGCTCGGCCGCCGTCAGCTGCGCCGCGAGCGCGCCCTTCGCGTCGCAGGCCCCGCGCCCGTGGAGGACGCCGTCCGCGATGCGGCTCGGAAAGAAGGGCGGCACGCAGTCGATGTGCGTCGAGAGCACGACGCAGGGATCGGGGTCGAGCAGAGCGAGAACGTTGAATCGGCCGTCGGAGACCGGCTGCTCGACCACCCCCCAGCCCCGCGACCGCAGCTCGGAGGCGAGGAACCCGCACGCGTCGCCCTCCCGGCCCGTGGTCGAGTCGATGTCGATGAGCGCGCACGCGAGATCCACGAGGCTTCGGCCGGCCATCCGCCCTCCTCCTGAGCCCCCTCACTGTACCGAAGTGCCAGTCTCCATCGAAAAGGAAGCTCCCACGCCGGGAAAGGGCTATGATGAGGCACAACTCATTGGATCGATGAGGCCTGCTCATCAAGGAGAGCGCGTGAGAAAACTCGTCGTGGTCGCGGCTGCGGTGGTGATGGCGCTCCTGGGCGGGCGCGAGCCAGCCCGGGCGCAGGCACGCTCGGTCAAGATCGCGCTCATCGCCAAGAGCGAGGCGAACTTCGTGTTCCTGGCGGCCCGCCGCGGCGCCGAGGAGAAGGCCGCGGCCCTCTCGAAGCAGCTGGGCGTCCCCATCGAGGTCGTCTGGCTCACGCCTCCCAAGGAGGACGTCGCCCAGCAGGCCGAGCGCATACGGCAGGCCGTGCGGGATCGCGCCAATGCCATCCTGCTGGCGGCGACCGACGGGCCGGCGCTCGTCTCGACCGTGGACGCGGCCGTCGCGGCAGGCGTCGAGGTGATGACCTTCGACAGCGACGTGCCCAGCTCGAAGCGATTCGCCTTCTTCGGCGCCGACGACACGGACCTCGGCGAGAAGGTGGGCGCCGACCTGGCGGCGCTGCTGGGCGGAAAGGGCCAGGTCGCGATCCTCGCCGGCAACCCCAACGCGAGCAACCTGAAGGCCCGCGCCGACTCCGTGCGTCGCGCGCTGGCGCAGAAGCCGGGGATCGAGGTGGCTGCGATCGTCAACCACGTCGAGACCCCGCTCGAGGCCGTCACGGAGTTGCTGAAGTTCGACGCCGCCCACCCGCAGCTCCAGGGCTGGGCGATGGTCGGGGGCTGGCCGCTCTTCCGCTCGAGCCAGTCGCCGGCCATGATGGCCGAGATCCAGAAGCGCGGCCTGAAGGTCGTGGCCGTGGACGCCCTGCCCGAGCAGCTCATCTACGTCGAGCGCGGCCTGGTCCCGGTGCTGTGGGCGCAGCCGCTCTACGACTGGGGTGCGGTCGGGGTGAGCACGATCGTCGACAAGCTGGTGCACAAGAAGACCGTGCCCAGGAACATCCGCATGGAGCTGATCCGCGTGACGCGCGACGACCTGCGCGCCTACGCGAAGCGCCTGGGCAGCTGGGGCTTCAGCATCCCGCAGGAGTACCTGGCACCGCAGTAGTGCCGTGGTGAGAACCTGCTTCGCTCGAGCCGCAGGAGGAGCGAGATGAAGCTCGACCGACTGACGCCCCTGATCCTGGTGCTCGCCTTGCCGGCGTGTGCCACGACGCCGCCCGCACCCTACGACTGCGCCGCCCCTCCGGCGCTGCGCGGCGTGGTGAAGGTCAAGAACCCGATTCCCAACCGCTACATCGTCGTGCTCAAGCGGACCACCGGCCAGCCCCAGGACGTCGCCAGGGTCGCCGCGCGCTTCACGCGGGCCACGAACGTCGCGACCTTCAGGCACGCACTCCCCGGCTTCTCCGCGAGCATGGACGCGCGCGCCGCCGCGGACGTCGCCCGGGACCCCGAGGTCGCCTACGTGCAGGAGGAAGGCCGCAAGAGCATCGGGCCGCCCCGCACGGGCCAGAAAGTCCAGGCGGTCGTGCCCTGGGGTCTCGATCGCATCGACCAGCGCGACCTGCCGCTCGACCGCAAGTACGAGCCGGGCGCGACCGGGACAGGCATCCACACGTACACGATCGACACCGGCCTCGACGCGGGGCACTCCGACTTCGCGGGGCGCGTGGGCGAGGGCTTCTCGGCCATGGGCGGCGAGCCGAGCGACGGACACGGGCACGGAACCCACGTCACGGGCACGATCGCGGGCACGACCTGGGGCGTCGCCAAGGCCGCCACGATCCACGCGGTGCGGGTGCTCGACTCGCAGGGCAGCGGCTCGGACAGCGACGTGATCCGCGGCATCGACTGGGTGACGGGCCACGTGCAGGCGAACCGGTGGCCCGCCGTCGCCAACATGTCGCTCGGCGGCTCGGTCTCCCCCGCGCTCGACCAGGCGCTGTGCAACTCGATCGCGGCGGGGGTGAGCTATGCCGTCGCCGCCGGCAACGACAACCTGAACGCCTGCAACTACTCGCCCTCGCGGGTGAAGCAGGCGCTCACCGTAGGCGCGAGCGACGAGCGGGACAACTCCGCGAGCTTCAGCAACACCGGGGGCTGCATCGATCTCTACGGGCCTGGGGTGGATATCGAGTCGGCGGCCCGCGGCGGGGGGAGCACCGTGTTCAGCGGCACCTCGATGGCCTCTCCCCACGCCGCCGGCACCGCGGCGCTGTGCCTGGCGCGCCAGTCCGGCAGCCCGCCGGAGGCGGTCGCGGCCTGCGTCGTGAACAACGCGACTCCCGACACCCTCAATGGGATCGGCAGCGACACCGCGAACAAGCTCCTGTACGTGAAGCAGCCGTAGCCGATCCCTGCCGCGGGTCGGCCGCGCAGGCGCGAGGATAGAATCGGCGCGAATGTCATCCGCCGACGGCGGTTCGAGTCCCGTCGCAGGCGCCCGTTCCTGCGTCTGCCCGGCGGCGGCCCTGGTCTGCTTCGCCGTCCTGCTCGGCGGCGCCTCACCGAGCTCGGCCTCGAGCCCGGCCGCGCCCCTCCCGATCGACCGACACGCGCTGGTGAGCCGCCACCATCCGGTCCTGCGCGGCTTCGACGCGGGCGCGCCGCTGTCCGTCGGCAACGGCGAGCTCGCCTTCACGGCCGACGCGACGGGCTTGCAGACCTTCGCCGAGGCCTACGACGAGACGATACCGCTCGGCACGCTCGCGCAGTGGGGATGGCACACGGCGCCCAACTCCAACGGCTGGTCGATCGACCGCTTCCGCTTCGCGGAGTTCGAGTCGGGGGGACGCCAGGTCGGCTACGCGGACGTCCCCGGCGACCAGCGCACGCCCGAGATCGAGTGGCTGCGCCAGAACCCGCACCGGCTCCACCTCGGTCGGATCGGCTTCCGGCTCCGGCTCAAGGACGGGCGGGAGGCGACCCGGGACGACATCAACGACGTGGAGCAGGTCCTCGATCTCTGGCACGGCGTGCTGCGCAGCCGCTTCCGCCTGGACGGAGAAGAGGTCGTGGTCGAGACGCTGTGCCACCCGACCCGGGACGCGATCGCGGTGCGCGTCGTCTCGCCGCTCGTCGGCCGCGGGCAGGTCGCGATCCGGCTGCGCTTCCCCTACGGCAGCGGCGACACGACCGCGACCGACTGGACCCGCCCGGAGGCGCACGAGACGACGCTCGTCCGCTCGGGCGCGCGCGACGCGGTGATCGAGCGACGGCTGGACCAGGACCGCTACGACGTGAGCCTGGCCTGGGCACCGGACGCTCGGCTGACGCAGGCCGCGAGACACGACTACGTCCTGGCACCGGGCGGCGGAGCCCACACGCTGGAGGCCGCCATCGGCTTCGCTCCGACGGCCGCGCCGGAGCCGCTCCCGAGCTTCGACGAGGCGCTGCGAGCCACGCGCGAGCACTGGCAGCGCTTCTGGACCACCGGCGGCGCCATCGACCTCTCGTTGAGCCGCGACCCGCGCTGGCGCGAGCTCGAGCGGCGCATCGTGCTCTCCCAGTACCTCACCGCCATCCAGTGCGCGGGCCGTTACCCGCCGCAGGAATCCGGCCTCACCTTCAACAGCTGGCACGGCAAGTTCCACCTGGAGATGCACTGGTGGCACGCCGCGCACTTCGCGCTCTGGGGCCGCCTCCCGCTGCTGGAGCGCAGCCTGGGCTACTACGACGCGATCCTCCCGCGCGCGCGGGCGACCGCCGCGCGCCAGGGCTACACGGGCGCGCGCTGGCCGAAGATGACCGACCCGAGCGGCGCCGAGTCGCCGTCGAGTGTCGGCCCGTTCCTGGTCTGGCAGCAGCCGCACCCGATCTACTACGCCGAGCTCGTGTACCGCGAGCGCCCGGGGCGCGCCACGCTCGAGCGCTTCCGAGACACGGTGCACGAGACGGCGGAGTTCATGGCCTCCTTCCCCACCTGGGACGACGCCGGCGGACGCTACGTGCTCGGGCCGACGCTCCAGGGCGCGCAGGAGATCTTCCCGAAGGACCGCACGCTGAACACGGCGTTCGAGCTCGCGTACTGGCGCTTCGGCCTCGAAACCGCACAGCGCTGGCGCGAGCGCCTCGGGCTCGCGCGCGAGCCTCGCTGGCAGCGCGTGCTCGAGCGCCTCGCGCCCCTGCCGGTGCGCGACGGTAAGTACCTCTTCGCCGAGACGGCGCCCGAGAGCTTCAGCGACCCGCGCTGGGCGCGCGACCACCCCTCGGTCACCGGCGCGCTCGGCGTGCTCCCGGGCGAAGGCGTCGACCCCGCGACGATGCGACGGACCCTCGACTGGATCTGGACGCACTGGAGCTGGCCCGACACGTGGGGCTGGGACTACCCGATGCTCGCGATGTGCGCGGCGCGCCTCGGCGAGCCGGGGCGTGCGGTCGACGCGCTGCTCCTGGACGCGGCCAAGAACGTCTACCGGCCGAACGGCCACAACCACCAGCGCCCGGGCCTGACGATCTACCTCCCAGGCAACGGCGGGCTGCTCGCGGCCGTGGCGATGATGGCGGCCGGCTGGGACGGCGCGCCCGACCGGCACGCGCCGGGCTTCCCGAGCGACGGCAGCTGGACCGTTCGCTGGGAAGCCCTGCGCCGCATGCCGTGACCGCCTACCAGCGCTCGCGCCCCCGGTCGTAGCGGTCGTCGTGACGGCCGCCGTCGCGGTAGCGGTCGTCGTAGCGGTCGTAACGGTCGTACCGAGCGTAGCGACGGTAGGCGCGCGCGTAGCCTTCCTCGAAGCCGCGGCGGTACGCCCGCTCGTACTCGTAGCGCGGGCCCATCCAGCCCTTGTAGCCGCGGTCCGAGTCGCGGTAACGACCCTCGTCGCGGAAGCCGAAGCGCTCGTGCCGCCGCGCGTCGCGCTCGCCCTCGCGGTAGCCCTCGTGGCTGCCGCGGTCGTAGCCGTAGCGCCAGGTGTTGCGAACGTCGTAGTGGCCGCCTGCGACCCGGATGCCCACGCCGACGCGCACGTCGGCGCGCGCTTCGGGTGTGGA
>CAZMRX010000231.1:0-8475 GCA_964568755.1 uncultured Acidobacteriota bacterium
CCACCAGGAAGAGCAGGAGCTCCTGCTTGATGAGGACGGCCACCGTGCCCAGGGCTCCCCCCAGGGAGAGGCTGCCCACGTCGCCCATGAACACCTGCGCGGGGTAGCAGTTCCACCACAGGAACCCCATCGCCGCGCCCACCATCGCGCCGCAGAAGACGGTCACCTCTCCGGCGCCGGGGCGGTGCAGCAGGTCCAGGTACTCCGAGAAGCGGAAGTGGCTCGTGACGTAGGCGAGCCCCGCGAAGGCCGCCGCCGCGATCAGCGTCGTGCCGATCGCGAGCCCGTCGAGGCCGTCGGTCAGGTTGACGGCGTTGCTCGAGAGCGTGAGCAGCCACACCGCGAACAGCACGTAGAAGACGCCGAGGTCCGGCACCAGCGTCTTGAAGAAGGGGAACTGGACCCGCGTCGAGTACTCCTTCGGCTCGGCCTGCGCCAGCGCCACGATCGCGATCCCGACCGCGAGCCCGATCGCGAACTGCCAGAACAGCTTGCGGCGCGCGGTCAGGCCCAGGCTGCGCTTCTGGACCACCTTGATGTAGTCGTCGGCGAACCCCACCGCGCCGTAGGCGACCGTGGAAAGGATCAGGATCCACACGTTGAGGTTGGTGAGGTCGGCCCACAGCAGGGTCGGCACCAGCACGCCGACCAGGATCAGGACGCCGCCCATGGTCGGCGTGCCGGCCTTGGCCTTGTGCGCCTGCGGCCCCTCGTCGCGGATGTACTGGCCGATCTGCAGCCGCCGCAGCCGCTCGATCATCCAGGGCCCGAGCGCCAGCACCAGGAACAGCGCCGTGAGGCTCGCGACGGCGGTGCGGAAGGTGATGTAGCGCGTCACGTTCAGCGCCCCGACCTCGCCGCGCAGCGCGTAGAGGAGGTGGTAGAGCATCAGCGCTCGCCCTCCCCGAAGCGCGCGACGAGCGCGACCAGCACCTGCTCCAGGCGCATGCCGCGCGAGGCCTTCAGCAGCACGGCGTCGCCGGGGGCCACCAGGCTCGCGACCGCGGCGGCGGCGCTGGCGGCGTCCTCGAAGTGGACGAGCGCCTCCGTGGCGAGACCGGCCTCGCGCGCGCCCAGCACGACCTCGCGCGAGAGCGGCCCGATCGCGGCCACGACGTCGACGCGGCCGGCGAGCGCGCGGCCGGCCTCGCGGTGCAGCCCGGGCGACGACGGCCCGAGCTCGAGCATGTCGCCCACCACCGCGACGCGGCGCAGGCCCGGGACGAGTCCGAGCGCCACCACCGCCGCCTCGAGCGCCGCGGGCGACGAGTTGTAGCTGTCGTCGAGCACCACGACGCCTTCGCCGAGCCGCCGCAGCTCGCCGCGGTGGGGCGCGGGGCGCATCCGGGTCGCGGCCTCCGCGATGGTTTCCGGCGCGATCCCGAGCACGTGCGCCGCCGCGGCGGCCGCCAGGAAGTTCTCCGCGAAGTGCGGCCCGGCCAGCGGCAGCGCCACGTCGAGGACGCTGCCGGCGATGCGCAGGTCGAAGCGCATCCCGAACGCCGTCCCGCGCCAGCTCTCGGCCGACACGTCGAAGCGGCGGTCGCGCCCGAACCACACCACCTTGCCGGCGAAGCGCTCGCCGATGCGCCTGACGCGCGGGTCGTCGCCGTTCAGGACCGCGGTCCCGCCGGGGCGGAGCCCCTCCAGAATCTCGGCCTTCGCGTCGGCGATCGCGTCCGTCGAGGCGAAGAACTCGAGGTGAACCGGCGCCACGCGGGTGATCGTGGCCACGTCGGGCTCGGCCACGGCCGAGAGCGCGCGCAGCTCGCCCGCGGCCGACATGCCGAGCTCGAGCACGGCCGCCGTGTGCTCGCCCGTGAGCCGCAGCAGCGTGAGCGGCAGGCCGTACTGGTTGTTGAGGTTGCCCTCGGTCTTCAGCACCGGCCCGCGCGTGGCGAGCAGCTCCGCCGTCATGTCCTTGGTCGTGGTCTTGCCCACCGAGCCGGTCACCGCCACCACCGGTACGCTCGTGCCGCGCCGCGCGTGGCGCGCCAGGTCCAGCAGCGCCCGCGCGGTCGAGGCCACCCGCACCAGCGGCAGCCCCGCGGGTGCTGCGACCTCGCGCTCGATGAGCGCGGCCGCGGCGCCCCTCGCCCGCGCCTCGTCCAGGAAGTCGTGCCCGTCGAAGCGGGGTCCGCGAATCGCCACGAACAGCGCCCCCGGCTCGAGCGTGCGCGAGTCGATCGAGGCCGACTTCAGCGCGAGCGCCTCCGGCGCCGGGGACACGAGGCGGCCGCCCGTCGCCTCGAGCACGCTCGACAGACGCAGGCCCGCGGCCGCGATCACCGCGCTCACCTCTTCCCTCCCGCCCCGGCGAGGCGGGCGAGCGTGTCGCGCGCCACCTGGCGGTCGTCGAACGGCACGGTGCGGTCGCGCAGCACCTGGTAGCTCTCGTGGCCCTTGCCGGCGATCACGATCACGACGCCCTCGCGGCCCATCTCCAGCGCGCGCGCGATCGCGTCGCGGCGGTCGGGGATCACGAGCGTGTCCGCGGCGCGCGCGGCCGGGATCCCGCGCCGGATCTCGTCGAGGATCGCCTCGGGCGGCTCGCTGCGCGGGTTGTCGGAGGTCAGGATCACGACGTCCGACAGCCGCGCCGCCACCGCGCCCATCAGCGGGCGCTTGCTGCGGTCGCGGTCGCCGCCGCAGCCGAACACCGTGATCACGCGGCGCGGGCCCAAGCCGCGCACGGTCTCGAGCAGGTTCTTGAGCGCGTCGTCGGTGTGGGCGTAGTCGACGAGGACCGCGTAGTCCTGGCCGGCCGCGACCTTCTCCATGCGCCCGGGCACGCCCGGGAGCGTCGCGATGCCGCGCTGCACCGCGTCCGCGGGCAGGCCGAGCGCCAGGCCGGCGCCGAGCGCGGCCAGCACGTTCGACACGTTGAAGCGGCCGACCAGCGCGCTCTCGATCTCGAGCACGCCCGCGGGCGTGCGGGCGCGCAGGCGCGTGCGGTCGAGGCCGAGGCGCAGATCCTCCGCGAGCAGGTCGGCCTTCGGGTTCTCGAGCGAGTAGGTGAGGACGCGGCCGCGGCTCACGCGCGCGAGCTCGGCGGCGCGGTCGTCGTCGAGGTTCAGGATCGCGTGGCCGTCTTTCGCCAGCAGCTTCTCGAACAGCACGCGCTTGGCCGCGAAGTAGGCGTCCATGTCGCCGTGGAAGTCGAGGTGGTCGCGCGTCAGGTTGGTGAAGACCGCGACCTCGAACTCGAGGCCGTGGACGCGCTGGAGCGCGATCGAGTGCGACGAAACCTCGAGCACCGCCCGGCGGCAGCCGGCGTCCCGCATCTCGGCGAACAGCGCCTGCAGCTCCGAGGACTCGGGTGTGGTGCGCACGGCCTCGGCGATGCGGTTGCCGACGCGGTACTCGACCGTGCCGACGAGGCCGACGCTCTCGCCCGCCGCGCGCATCGCCCCGTCGATCAGGTAGCTGGTGGTGGTCTTGCCGTTGGTGCCGGTCACGCCCACGAGCTCGAGCGAGCGCGCGGGATCGCCGAGCACCGCGGCGGAGAAGAGCGCGAGCGCCTCGCGCGCGCTCGGGACGCGCACCCAGGTTCCCTCGCCGCGCGGCGGCTCCTCGGAGCAGACCGCGACCGCCCCCTTCTTGCGCGCGGCGAGCACGAAGTCGTTGCCGTCGGTGACGAGCCCGCGGATCCCCACGAACAGGGTGCCGGGACCCGAGCGACGGGAGTCGTGCGAGACCGCGGTGATCTCGAGCCCCGCGTCGCCGCTGAGCTCGGCCCCGGGCACGCGCGCGACGAGCTCCCCGAGCCTCACTCGCGGGGCTCCCGGCCGAGCGTGAGCAGGCAGGTGAGGCCCGGCTCGATCTCGGCGCCGGGCTCGGGGGCCTGCGCGATCACCGTGCCCGACCCGCGCAGCTCCACCACCAGCCCGCGCCGCGCGGCGGCGATCGCGGCCTCGCGGGCGGGACGCCCGCGCAGGTCCGGCATCAGGCCCGGCTCCTCGGCCGGGGGCGCGACCTCGGGCCGCGCCGGGGGGCGCGGGCGATACGCGACGGGCGTGACGTTGTCGGGCACCACCGCCACCGCGCGCAGCAGGCGCGCGGCGTCGTCCGGCGGGACCGCGAGCACGCGCAGGGCGCCCTCCGCGACCCGCGCGAACAGCGGCGCCGCCACGTCGCCGCCCTGGTTGTTCGGCCCGCGCGGCGTGTCGAGCGAGGCGAGCACCACCAGCGCGGGGCGGGCGGCGGGCGTGAAGCCCACGAACGAGGCCACGTGGTCGATCATCGAGTAGCGGCCGGTGGCGTCGACTTTCTGGGCGGTCCCGGTCTTGCCCGCCACCACGTAGCCCGGCAGCGCGGCGCGATGCCCGGGTCCCCCGCTCACCACCTGCTGCAGGATCGTGGTCAGCGTCTCCACCGTTTGCGGCTCGAGCACCCGGCGCACCACGAGGGGCTTGGCCTCGCGCAGCGCGCGGCCCTCGCTGTCGTCGACGCGCTTCACCACGAAGGGCTTCATCAGGTAGCCGCCGTTGGCGACGGCAGCCGCGGCCATCGTGATCTGCAGCGCGGTCACGCCGATCTCCTGGCCGAAGGAGAGCGACGGCAGCGACAGCGCGCTCCAGCGCGGCGTGGGGCGGAAGAGGCCCGCGGACTCGCCGGGAAGCTCGATCCCGCTCGGGGCGCCGAAGCCGAAGTCGCGCACGTAGCGCGCGAAGTTCTCGCGGCCGAGCCGCTGCGCCACGCGGATCATGCCGATGTCGCTCGAGCGGGCCACGGCCTCCGAGAAGCTCAGCCGGTCGAACACGGCGTGGTCGTTGATCACGGTGCCGGCGATCTCGATCCGGCCGTTGCCGCAGTCGAGCACCTCGCCCGGCGCGACGACGTTCTCCTGGATCCCGGCGGCGGCCGTGACGATCTTGAAGATCGAGCCCGGCTCGAACGCGTCGGAGACGGCGCGGTTGCGCCAGCGCGAGCTCGAGTAGGCGTTGTAGCGGTTCGGGTTGAAGGTGGGGCGGCCCGCCATCGCCAGCACCTCGCCGGTGAACGGCTCGACCACCACCACGGTGCCGGCCTGGGCCTGCGTCTCGGCCATCGCGCGGTCGAGCTCGCGCTCGGCGATGTGCTGGATCCGCTCGTCGATCGTGAGCGTGACCGCGGCGCCCTCGGTCGAGGGCCGCTCGGTCTGGGCCACGGGCCGGCGCCGTGCGTCGGTGTGCACGACGACCTTGGCCGCGCGGCCGCGGATCTCCTTCTCGAGCGCGTGCTCGACGCCGGACATGCCCTCGTTGTCGAGGCCCACGTAGCCGAGCACGTGCGCCGCCAGCTCGCGCTGCGGGTAGTAGCGGCGGTGCTCGGTCAGGAAGCCGATTCCCTCGAGCTGCAGCTCGCGCACCCGCCGCGCCTTGCCCGGGTCGAGCTTGCGCTGGACCCAGACGAAGGCCTTGCTCCGCTGCTGCAGCCGGGCGAGCACCTCGCGCCGCCCCGCCGTGTCGAGCGAGAGAGCGCGCGCCAGCGCCTGCGCCGTGGCCTGCGCGTCGACCACGTCCTGCGGCACCGCGTACAGGCTCTCCGCGTCCACCGAGACGGCGAGCGGGCGGCCGTTGCGGTCCAGGATCGGGCCGCGGCGCGGGTCGAGGTTGAGCGTGCGCTCGCTCTGGCGCGTGCCCAGCTGCTCGAAGAAGTCGCGCCCGAGCACCTGCAGGTGCACCAGGCGGATCCCGATCACGAGCGCCCACAGCGAGATCGAGAGCGCGAGCAGCATCAGGCGCAGGCGCGTGCGGCGCTCGCGCGGCGAGGGACCCGCGGCGAAGGTCGCGGACGGCACGAGCGGCGGGCGTTCCTGCCTCAGGGCCGGGCCTCCGTGCCTGCGGCGCCGCGGGCCTCGCGGCGCGCGGCGTTGGCGACGGTCGTGCCCGGGGCGCGCGGCTTCTCGACCTCGACCACTACCGAGCGCTCGGGCAACGGGGCCGCAAGCCCCAGCTCCTTCGCCGCGATCGCCTCGACGCGGCGCAGGTTCTCGAGCGCGGCCTTCTCGAGCCGCAGCTTGCGGTTCTCCTCGACGAGCCGCTGCTTCTCGCGGTCGAGCAGGGCGCCCGCCTGCCCGGCGCGGCGGATCTCGAGCGCGGGCCAGGCGTAGAGCCCGAGCCCGGCCGCGAGCACGGTCACGAGCAGGATCAGCAGCAGGATCTCGCGCCTCGAGCGCGGGTCGACCTGGCGCACCACGCGCGAGTTGTCGATCGGCTTGCCGAGGCGCACGACGCCTTCGTCCCTCATGCGGCCTCCTCGCGCGCGAGCGCGCGCAGCCGTGCGGAGCGGGCGCGCGGGTTGCGCCCGACCTCAGCCTCGCCGGGGCGCAGCGGCTTCCGGGTCAGCAGCGAGAAGCCGCTCGTCGCGAGCGTGCGGAACGCCTGCTTCGCGGCGCGGTCCTCGAGCGAGTGGAAGGCGATCACGACCATGCGCCCGCCGGCGCGCAGGCAGCGTGCCGCGCGCTCGATCGCCTCCACCAGGCCGTCCAGCTCGCGGTTGGTCCGGATCCGCAGCGCCTGGAAGGTGCGGGTCGCGGGATGGAAGCCGGGGCGGCGGCTGCGCGGCACCGCGCGGCGCACGATCTCGGCGAGCCGCGTCGTCGTCTCGATCGGCTCCTGCTCGCGCGCCCTGACGATCGCGCGTGCGATGCGGCGCGAGAAGGGGTCCTCACCGAGCTCGTGGATCAGGTCGGCGAGCTCGCTCTCGCGCATGCGGTTCACGATCTCGGCGGCGGTGCCACGGGCGCTCCTGTCCATGCGCATGTCGAGCGGCCCCTCGCGCTGGAAGCTGAAGCCGCGCTCGGCGTCGTCGAGCTGCAGCGACGACACCCCGAGGTCGAGCAGGATCCCGCTCGCGCGCTCGTCGCCCAGGCGCTCCGGGATCTCGCGAAAGTCGGCGTGCTCGAGCCGGACGCGCGCGCCGAACGGCAGCAGGCGCGCGCGGGCGCGCGCGAGCGCCTCCTCGTCGCGGTCGAAGCCGGCGAGGCGCCCGTCGGGGGCGCTGCGGCGCAGCACCGCCTCGGCGTGGCCGCCGAGGCCGAGCGTGCCGTCGACCCAGAGCCCGCCGGGCCTCACCACGAGCAGCTCCAGCGTCTCGTCGAGCAGGACCGGAACGTGGCCCGCATCAGATTCCATACTCCGCGAGCAGCCTCCCGTCCTCGTCGGTGAAGGGCTCCTTCTTGAACAGCCGGTCCTGCAGGCGCTTCAGGTTCCAGACCGCGAGGTGGTTCTGCAGCCCGAGGACGCTCACCTCGCCCGCCATCGACGCGCTCTCGCGCAGCAGCTGCGGGATCACGATCCGGCCCTGGCGGTCGAGCTCGGTCGCCTGGCCGAAGAAGTTGACGCGGTCGAGGAAGCGCAGCTTCGAGGGGTGCGTCGAGGGCACGGCCGCGAGGCGGCGCTCGATCTCGAGCCACACCGCCATCGGGTAGAGACGCACGAACTCTCCCGTCACGCTCGTGACGAACAGCTCCTGGCCCCACTGCGACTCGATCGCAGTGCGGAAGCCGTTCGGGACCTTCAGCCGTCCCTTGTCGTCGATGCGTGCCGGATGGTTGCCCCGCAGCATGAAGACGCTTCCCTCACACGGAGTCGCCCCCCTGCCGCCCACCGGGGGCGACAGGCAGACCACTCCACTCCACAAAAATCCACAGGGAGTCTAGACTTGGGCCCTGGGGGTGTCAAGCCGAAATCGCACTAGCCGTTGGAGTTCGCTTGTGGATCGCGGGTCGCGGGAGGGGTTCCGGAGGGGGGAGCAGGCGCCCCGCTGGGGGGCGCCGGGGGGAGGGGCCACTGGATGTCGAGGGAGACGTCGTCGAGCAGGCGCTCCGACTCCTGCACGAAGCCGTCCCAGGTCTGCGGAGCCCAGACCTCGAACCGGTTCAGCACGCCGATCACCACGGCGTCGCGCGCGAGGCCGGCCGCGGCGCGCAGCGCCGGCGGCAGGAGAATGCGGCCCTGCACGTCGATTTCGCAGTCGGCCGCGCGGCTCGCGAGCAGGCGCGTGAGGGCCTTCACCGGCTTGCTGAACGCGGGCAGCGCCTGAAGCTGCGCCTCGAGCCTCGCCCACTCCGAAGGCGAGTAGACCGCGAGGCACTGGTCGAGCTGCGTGACGACGACACGCCCCTCGCCCCCGAGCGCCCGGCGAAACGCCGCCGGCACAGGAAGCCGCCCCTTGGCATCGATCCGATGGCTGTAAGTCCCTTTGAACACAGCGAGGTGGAAGTATTCCACACTTTCTTCCACTTTTCCACATTCGTCATCCCGAGGAGACCCCCTCGTCTGGCAATGGGGGTCTCCGAGGGATTTCTAGGCCGGTGATTCCGTTCGTTTGTTCGTTGTCGTTGTTCGTTGTTCGTTGTTCGTTGTCGGTTGTTCCTTGCCCGCTATCCCGTGGCTCCCCAAGTGGGATGGTTCTGGGGGGACTTTCGGCCAGGCCTGTTGTTTGCGGTAGGGACGCCGGGGTCGCCGGCGCCCCCCGCGCGGATCCGAG
>CAZMRX010000232.1:0-8396 GCA_964568755.1 uncultured Acidobacteriota bacterium
AGTAGGGGGGACGCTGCGCCGCGTCCCCCCTCTCACCCCCCCGCTACGCTCGCTGGAGTGAATCCAGCTCGCTCCGCTGCCCGTGGCGCGTCACTCGGTAGGGTTGGTGCGGCGCAGGCGGCGCGCCATCACCTTCATCACCTCGAGCGCGAGGCCGGGGACGCGGCGCACCAGGTCGGAGAAGGCCGCCGCGTCGACCAGCACCAGCGTGCAGTCCGGGCCGGCCACGGCGGTGGCGCTGCGCGGGGCGGGGTCCACGAGCGCGAGCTCGCCGAAGATGCCGCCCTGCTCGACCGTCTCCAGCACGTTTTCGCCGATCCGCAGGTCCACGCTGCCGGTGCGGACGATGAACATCGCGCGACCGGTGTCGCCCGCCGAGAAAATGACCTGCCCGGGCTCGAGCTTGAGCGGCGCCTCGTCGAGCGTCATCAACGCCTCGAGGTAGGTCCTGACCCCGCCCATCATCACCTCCGGCTGCGTGATCCTACCCCGGAAGGCCGAGCGCCCGCGCGAGCAGCAGCCGCAGCTCCGGGCGCACCTTTAGGCCGCGCTCGAGGCCCGGCCACTCGGCGCGCAGGTCCTCGAGCGTGTCCACGTCGCGCAGCGGCTCGAGCTGGCGCACCGAGAGCCCCGAGGCGGACGCGCGCTCGAGCGTCTGGCGCAGGACGGCGGGCGTGCTCCAGTCGATGCCGCGCACCAGCTCGGGATGGGGCGATCGCAGCGCGATCAGGTAGTAGCCGCCGTCCTCGGCCGGGCCCAGCACGACGTCGGCCGCCTCGAGCGCCTCGAACGCCCGCAGCACCGTCTCGCGCGCGATGCCCGGTACGTCCGACCCGACGATCGCCACGCGCGACGCACCGCGGCCGAAGGCGCGGGCGAAGGCTTCGGCGAGGCGCTCGCCCAGCTCTCCGCGGGCCTGCGCGCGCAGCGATACCCCGGGCAGCCACTCGCGCAGCGCCCGCCGCGCCTCGGGCGGGTCGAAGAAGACCAGCCGCTCGTACTCGCCCGGCACGGGCGTCGTCGCCTCGAGCACGCGCTCCGCGAGGGCGCGAGATACCCCGGCCGCGGCCTCCGCGCCGATGCCTTCAGCCAGGCGCGTCTTGACGGCACCCGGCCGGGGCTCCTTCACGAAAACGACGAGGGTGAACGTCAGTTCGACGCCGTCTTGGTCTTGATGTCCTTCGAGGTGATGTCCATCGTCACCATGAACCCGTTCGTGCCCTTGAACTCGAAGGCGTTGGGACCCACTCGGTAGGCCTCCACCTCGTTCGGCATCATCACGAAGCCGTCGTTGCGCGGGGCGCCCCAGTAGGGCAGGTTCTTCATCACCACGGGCTCGCCGCCCATGCCCGGGAAGCCCTTCAGCTTCACCTCGGCGGTCTTGCCGCCGTCGAGCAGCGCGTGAGCGCCGTCCTTGGTGTACTCCCACTTGTCGATCGCGCCCTCCGCGGTCTTGAAGGACTTCCACTTGACTGGGAATAGGTGTCCCGCGATGGTCTGGACCGCCTCGCGCTGCGCGGGAGTCAGCAGCTTGTCGAAGTACAGCACCGCCCACTCCATCTCGCCGTCGGAGAACTCGTCGCCGAGGTCGGTGGCGATCCAGAACTTCGCGCCGTCGAGCTTCGTGGCGCCGCTGTGACCGCGGTTGATCTTGTAGGCGTTGTTGGCCCGGCAGAAGTGCGTGGGTCCCTTGGCCGCCTGGGCACCGTGAGCCCCGTGGGCGGCGTGCCCGCTGTGGTCGGCGGGCTTGGTGTTGAAGTAGCACTGGCAGAACATCGGGCAGCTGCAGGCTTCGATCACGGTCAGGTTGGCCGCCCAGTCGGCATCGGCCGCGCGGGCCGGAGTCGGGGCGTTCGCGCTGATCGCGAGTGCGAGAGCCAGGCAACCGCCGAGTACGCACGCCAGGGAGCGTCGCGACATTCACTCACCTCCAGGAAAGGCGTTTCTACCGCTGCGAGCCAAGGCGTCCGCGCGGACGGCCGCTCAAACCCGAGAATGCGACGTCTCTTGTCGGTTCGGTCTGATCGGACGATATGCCCCGCTCGCGAGGCCTGTCAAGACTGGCGACGGCGCGGACCGCGGCTCGGAGGCTGCGGGCTGCGAGCCTAGGGCAGGGGCCGCAGCTTGACGTTCCGGAACCAGAACGCGCTGCCGTGGTCCTGCAGCACGATGCGGCCGCTCGGGGCCATTCCCCAGCCGGGGTAGTCCCGCCACTTGCAGGGTAACTCCTTGGTGGAGCACGCGTCGCGAAGCGCCTTCCAGGCGTCGCCCCAGCGCTCGAACTCGAGGATCTTCTTGCCGTTGAGCCAGTGCTCCACGTGCTTGCCGTTCACCACCAGGCGGGTCGTGTTCCACTCTCCCACCGGCTTCAAGCGCTTCTGGTCGTTCGGCAGGTGCATGGCGTAGTTGGCTCCGGCCAGCTGCCACGGCTCCAGCTTCTCCGGGAAGCCCACGTCATCGAGAAACTGGTACTCCGGCCCGGTGTGCCAGGCCGCCTTGTACTTCGGATCCTCGACCACGCTGTAGAGCAAGCCGCTGTTGCCGCCCTTGGAGGCCTTCCACTCGATCGAGAGCTCGAAGTTCGTGTACTCCGCGTCGGTCACCAGGTCGGCGCGCAGGTCGCTGCCGTAGTTGCCCTCGGTGCCCGCGGAGTGCAGCGCGCAGTCGGCGATCGACCAGGCCGGGGTCTTCTGGCCGTTGTAGCCGTGCCAACCCTTCAGGGTGGATCCGTCGAACAGCAGCACCCAGCCGGCGGTCTTCTCGGCCGGTGTGAGCGCGTTCTGGCCCTGGCACGCCGGCTGGGCCGCTACCGGAGTTGCGAGCGCGACGACGACCGCGCTCGCCGTGATCACGAAGGCGAATCTGGATCTCATGCAGGCACTCCTCGAGCCTCAACGGTAGCACCACCGAGGGCTGCGGACCACGTCCGTGGCCAGGCTATTCGACGGATCCTCGCGCCACGTCCGCGAGCCGGCCCTTGTCCACCTTCCCCATCGCGTTGCGCGGCAGCGCCTCGACGCGGACGAAGGCGCGCGGCCGCTTGAAGGACGCGAGCTCGCGCATGCAGGCGGCCTCGAGCGCCGCTTCGTCCGCGCTGCCGACGAAGACCGCCACCGGCACCTCGCCGCGCGTCGCGTCGGGGCGGCCCACGACCGCGGCCTCGGCCACGCCCGGCTGCTCGAGCAGCACGTCCTCGATCTCGCGCGGATAGACGTTGAAGCCGCCGCTGATGATGAGGTCGCTCGCGCGCCCGCGCAGCGTCACGTAGCCGTCCGCCGACCGCTCGGCCAGGTCGCCGGTGCGGAAGAACCCGTCGGCCGTGAACGCGGCGGCCGTCGCCTCGGGCTTGCGCCAGTAACCGGCGAAGACGGACGGGCCGCGCACCAGCAATCCGCCGGTCACGCCCGGCCCCACCTCGCAGCCTTCACCGTCGACGATCCGCGTCTCGACCCCGGCGAAGGGCAGCCCGACGGTGCCGGGCCGGCGCTCGCCGGCGTAGGGGTTGCCGAGGCTCATCAGCGTCTCGGTCATGCCGTAGCGCTCGAGGATGGCGTGGCCGAAGCGCTGCTCGAACGCCTCGAACACCGAGGGAGGCAGCGGAGCCGAACCCGAGACGAAGAGCCGCACTCCCGCGCCGAGACGCCGCGCGACGGCCTCCGGCCACTGGGCCAGGCGCACGTAGACGGTCGGCACGCCGAAGACGAGCGTCGGACGAGACTCCTCGAACAACACCTGCGCCTTCTCGCTCTCGAAGCGCTCCACGAGCCGCATGCGGCAACCGCTCGCGAGCCACGAGCACACTCCGTTGCCGAGCCCGTGCACGTGGAACAGCGGCAGCACCGCCAGGTACCGGTCCGACGAGGTGATGCGCCACGCCTCGAGCAGCACGCGCGCGTTCGCGGCCAGGTTCGCGTGCGTGAGCACGGCCCCCTTGGCTCGCCCGGTCGTCCCCGAGGTGTAGACGATCGCAGCGGGCGTGTCGCCGGCGAGCGCGGCCGTCGGCCGGGTGGCGGGCCGAGCGGCCGCCTCGGTCGACAGCGCCGACACGTCCCAGGCCGGGGCGCCCAAGGGCGGCGCGGCACCGTCAACCGTCACGAGCGCCACCGGCTCGGCGTCGGCGAGGACGTGAGCGACCTCGCGCTCGCGGTACAGCACGTTCACCGGGACGAAGATCGCCCCGAGCCTCAGGCAGCCGAGGAACAGCTCCAGGAACTCGGGCCCGTTCGGCAGCTGCACCGCGAGCCGGTCGCCCGCGCGTACGCCGCGCGCCGCGAGCGCCTGCGCCATCCGGCTCGAGCGGGCCTCGACCTCGCCGAACGTCAGGGTACGGACGGGTCCGCCCGCCGGACCGAGGTCGAGCGCCGGCTCGCCGCGGCGGCCGACGAGCGACGCGTCGAAGAGCGCGAGGAGCGGGCTGTCCACGCGGCAAGAGTAGCGCAGGGCCGGGCGGCCGCGATTGACAGGCGGCGCGGCGGCCGTCCAGAATCCCCGGCCTTCCAGGGAGGATTGATGACAACGACTCGAGCCGCTCGCGTACTGCTGTCCGCCGTCGTGGCGGTTCTTGTCGGCGCCGCCCCGTCCGGCTGGGCGCAGCCCGCGCCGGCCGCGCCCCCGCGACTGCTGGTCCACGCGGGCGCGCTGATCGACGGCCGGGCCGAGACCCCGCGGCGCGAGGTGACGATCGTCGTCGAGGGTGAGCGCATCGCCGACGTCGTGGCCGGGTACCGTGCGCCGCTGGCCGGCGAGCGGGTGCTGGACCTGCGGCAGCACACCGTGCTGCCCGGCCTGATCGACCTCCACGTCCACCTGGGAATGCAGCTCTCGCCGGCCTCGTACATCGAGCGCTTCACGCTCAACCCGGCCGACTTCGCGCTCCAGGCCGCGAGCCACGCCCGCACGACGCTCCACGCCGGCTTCACGACCGTCCGCAACCTCGGCGACGGCTACAACGTCACGGTGGCGCTGCGCGACGCGATCCGCCGCGGGCTCGTCGAGGGCCCTCGCATCTACACGGCCGGCAAGAGCCTGGCCACCACCGGCGGCCACGCCGACCCGACGAACGGCATGGCCGACGAGATCGAGGGCGATCCCGGGCCGAAGGAGGGCGTCCTGAACGGCCCCGAGGACGCGCGCAAGGCCGTGCGCCAGCGCTACAAGGACGGCGCCGACTTGATCAAGGTGACGGCCACCCGCGGCGTGCTCTCGCACGCGCGCAACCCCGACAACCCGCAGTTCACAGAAGAAGAGCTTCGAGCTGTGGTTGCGGCCGCCCGGGACTACGGCTTCAGCGTGACGGTCCACGCCCACGGCGCCGAGGGCATGAAGCGCGCGATCCGCTCGGGCGTGGACTCGATCGAGCACGGCACGCGCCTCGACGACGAGGTGGTCCAGCTGATGCTCCAGCACGGCACGTACCTGATCGCCACGCTCAGCGCCGGCCGCTACACGGGCGAGAAGGCGAAGGTGCCGGGCTGGCTGCCGGAGGTCGTCCGGCCCAAGGCCGCGTCGCTCGCCGCGGTGGGCGCCGCGGGCTTCGCGAAGGCCTACAAGGCCGGAGTCAAGATCGCGTTCGGCACCGACTGCGGCGTCTCGCCGCACGGCGACAACGCGAAGGAGTTCGTCTACATGGTCGAGGCCGGCATGCCTCCGATGAAGGCGATCCAGGCCGCCACGATCGAAGCCGCGCGCGTGCTGAAGGCGGACACCGACCTCGGCTCGATCGAGAAGGGCAAGCTCGCCGACCTCGTGGCCGTGTCCCGCGACCCGCTCGCGGACGTCTCCGCGCTGCAGCAGGTGTCCGCCGTGGTCAAGGGCGGCGCGGTGGTGAAGCAGCCCTGAGGGCGGCGGGCAGCCGTTGACAGCAGCACGATACCGGCTCTGCTAGCATAGGCCCGACTCCATGGCCGTCGACGCCAGCCATCTCTTCGACGACAGGCTCATCGCGCGGCGCAGGCTGCAACGTTGGGCTGCAGGCGCCGTGGGCGTCCTGGTCCTGATCCGCCTCGCGGCCGAGGTGGTGCCGGCGATGCGGATCCCCGACCTGCTCGTGCTCGACACCTGGCAGTCGCTGCGCGGCACCGAGCGGCCGAGCCCCCAGGTCGTGATCGTCGCGATCGACGAGAAGAGCATCCAGCGCTTCGGGCCGCCCGCCTGGCCGCGCAGCGAGTACGTCCCGCTCGTCGAGCGCCTGCATGCTGCCGGCGCGAAGGTGATCGGCTTCGACTTCACCTTCGGCTCGCTCGAGCGCGAGGCCGCCAGCAACCAGCGCTTCGCCGCGGCGATGAAGAAGGCGGGCAACGTCGTCTTCGGCTACGAGTTCACGAACGTGGGCGATCCATCGCCGCCCGGAAGCCCCGCCTCGGCGGCGCTCCAGGCGAGCGGCCTGGCACGTTTCAAGACGACGGCGATGCCGCCGGCGCCGAGCCTGATCGAGCCCGAGCCGGTCCTGGCCGAGAGCGCGGCCGCCCTCGGGCACGTATTCACGGTCGCGGGGGACGACGGGAAGATCCGCGTGCTGCCGCTGCTGATCCAGCACGGGGGCCGCGCCTATCCGTCGCTGGCGCTGCAGCTGGCGCGGGTCTACATGGAAACGCCGCTGGAGCAGGTCCACGACGAAGGCGGCGTGGTCCGGCTGGGGGCGCTCGACATCCCCGTGTCTCCGTCGGGCGAGGTGCTGCTCAACTGGCCCGCGGGGGGCGAGAGGGCCTTCCCCCTCTACTCGTTCCTGGATGTGGTGCGGGGCGACGTGCCCAACGAGGCCTTCACGGGCAAGGCCGTGCTCGTGGCCGGCACGGCCGCCGGCCTTGACGACCGCGACTTTCCCTTCGCCGTCGAGGCGCCCGGGGTGTTGATCCACGCGACGTTCCTGGACAACGCCTTCCGCTTCGACTTCGTGGGGGCGCCCGTGTGGGCCTGGATCCTCGAGTGGGCGCTGTTCTTCGCGGCCTGCGGCCTGGGCGTGTGGCTGATGCCCCGGCTGTCGACCCAGGTCCTGCTCATCGGTGTCCCCGTGCTCGCCATGCTCCTGCTGGGCGTCTCGGGCTTCCTGTTCGTGCAGAAGGGCATCTGGCTCCAGGTCGTCTACCCCTGCTTCGCGCTCGTCGCGCCGGTCGCGCTCCTGGCCGTGCTGCGGCTGACCGCGAGCGAGCGCGAGACGCGCGACGTAGCCGCCGAGAAGGTCGAGAACCAGAAGCTGCTCGGCCTCAGCTTCCAGGAAAAGGGCATGCTCGACATGGCGCTCGCCACGTTCGCCAAGCTGCCCCTGACGGACGATATGAAGGCGGTCTACGTCAACCTCGGCCTCGACTACGAGAACCGCGGCCAGCGCGACAAGGCCTACCTCGTCTACAAGAAGGTGTTCGACGTCGACCCCCGCTTCGAGGACGTGGCCCCGCGCATGGAGCGGCTCAGCCAGTCCGGCGCCGGCGTGAGCATCTTCGGCGCGCCCACCGGCCAGCTGGCAAACGCGCCGACCGCCGGGCAATTCGGCGTCCCCGCGGCGACGCCCCAGCCCACGGGTCCTTCGAAGGTCTCGAGGTCGCTCGCGGCCAGCCTGCCCCCGGCGCCCCCGGCGCCCCCCGAGTCGCTCGAGCCGGGAGAGCTACAGACCGAGCTCGCGCCGACAGTCGTCCCTGAGGAGACCGGAGGCGCTCGCACCGACGTCGCACAGCAGACGAGCCTCCCGACGCAGGTCGTACCGGGCGCGTCGCCGACGCGCCAGGTGCCGCCCACCGTCGTGGGCGCTCCCGCCACGCTCACCCCCGTCCCGGGCGGACCGGTGATGCCGGGCTCGCGCTTCGGACGCTACCAGGTCGAGCGGCACCTGGGCCGCGGCGGCATGGGCGACGTCTTCCTGGTGCGCGACACCATCATCAACCGCCAGGCCGCGCTCAAGACGATCCGCCCGGACACCGACCTCGACGCCAAGCAGATCATCGAGATGCGCCAGCGCTTCTACCGCGAGGCGCAAACGGCCGGCAAGCTGAACCACGCCCACATCGTGACCGTCTACGACGTCGGCGAGGACCTCGGCATGTCGTACATCGTGATGGAGTTCGTCGAGGGCCAGACGCTCACGCAGTGGATGAAGAAGAAGCGCCTGAGCGTCCCGCAGATCAAGCACGTGATCTACCATGCCGGCCTCGGTCTCGCCTACGCGCACGAGAACGGCGTCTTCCACCGCGACGTCAAGCCCGACAACATCATGCTCTCCACCACCGGCGGCGTGAAGGTGATGGACTTCGGCATCGCCCGCGTCGTGGAATCGAGCCTCACCAAGACCGGCAGCGTGATGGGCACCCCGGCCTACATGTCCCCCGAGCAGGTCAACGGCCAGAAGGTTGACGGCCGCTCCGACATCTTCTCGCTCGGCGTGATCCTCTACGAGCTCCTCACCG
>CAZMRX010000233.1:0-8391 GCA_964568755.1 uncultured Acidobacteriota bacterium
TTGACGAACGCGCGCAGCGGCACCTTCGCCAGCAGCGCAACCGGGAGCAGCACGAACAGCAGGAACGCCAGCAGCGCAAGGTAGAAGGTCGCGAGCGCCTTGGCGAGGTTCACCAGGATCCCGACGCCCATGTGGCCGACGGTGTACGCGATCGCGGCGCCGACGCCGATCGGCGCGAACAGCATCACGATGTTGGTGAACTTGAACATCGTCGCGGCGAGCGACTCGGCGAACGAGAGCATCGGCCGGCGCTTCTCCTCGGACAGCAGCGAGAGCGCCACCGCGAAGATCAGGCTGAACACCACGATCTGCAGCACGTGGCCTTCCGCCACGGCCTTCGCCACGTTCTCGGGGAAGGCGTGCAGGATCACTTCGGACAGCGACTGCGGGGGCGGGCGCTGGCCCGTGGGCTGGAGCGCCTCGGGCGCCTCGATCCCCACGCCCGCCTGCGAGAGGTTGATCGCGGCCAGCCCGATGAAGAGCGCGAGCGTCGTGACGATCTCGAAGTAGACGAGCGCCTTCACTCCCATGCGCCCGACGTGGCGCAGGTTGGGGTGGCCCGCGATGCCCACGACCAGCGTCGCGAACAGCAGCGGCGCGATGATGGTCTTGATCATCCGGATGAAGACCTGGCTCAGCAGGCGCATCGCCACGCCCGCCTCGGGGAAGTCGTGGCCGACCTCGGCGCCCACCACCATCGAGACCAGGATCCACGCCGTGAGCGTGCGCCTGCGCCAGGCCCAGAAGCCGAGGCCCGCGATCAGGATCCAGCGCCCCGCGAGGCCCACGCTCGGCCAGTCGAGGAGCCACGCGAGCGAGGCCGCGAGCGCGCCCGCGCCGAGCAGGACGATGGCGAGCGCAGCGGGGCCCGTCCCGCCCCGTCCCGGGGCCTGCGGGGGCGTCGTCATCGCGGTGCGGCTACGCCTGCGTCGCCCAGCCGATCCAGGACCGCTGCGGGCCCTGGTGCGTCCACTGGATCCCGTAGCGCGGACGGCCCCAGCCGCCGCTCGTCCACACGATGCGGCCGGTCGCGGGCACCGGCTGGCGCGGCCGGGCGAAGTTCAGCCACAGGATCACCTCGTCGCCCACCGCGAGGTCGCGGGTCTGCAGCGCGAGGCAGGCGCCGCCGGGGGACAGGTTCAGGGCTTCGCCGAGCGCCAGGGCTGCGGCCTCGGTCTCGGCCGTCACCTGGACGACGTGGGTGGGCTCCGCTCGGTCGAAACGGCGCGCGTCGGAGAGGTTCGCCTCGTCCATTCGCCTTGCCTCCTGCCGCCCGAGTATCCCACGGGCGACGAGCCTCGTGTCACGGGAAGCGGGGCGCCGCTGCTGCGGCTCGGGTAAGATGCTGACCGGTACGACGATGCAGGTACTGGGAATCGACGCGGGGGGCACCAAGACCGTCTGCTACCTGGCCGACGAGGACGGCAAGGTGCTGGGCGAAGGCCGCTCGGGGGGCGCCAACCTGAAGGCCGAGGGCGAGCTCGCGGTGGAGAAGGTGCTCCACACCGTGATGGACCAGGCGCTCGGCGAGCGCGACCGCGACATCGCCGCGATCTGCCTGGGCATGGCCGGGGCCGACCGCGACGACGACAACGCGGTCGTGCGCGGGATCATGCGCCGCATCGGCGCCCGCGCGCGGATCGTGGTCGTGAACGACGCGCTGGTGGCGCTCGTGGCGGGCGTTGGTGACGCCCCGGGGGTCGTGATCATCTGCGGCACCGGCTCGATCGCCTACGGCCGCAGCGCCGACCGCGCGGCGCGCGCCGGCGGCTGGGGGCACATCCTGGGCGACGAGGGCAGCGGTTACTGGATCGGCCGGCGGGCCGTGAGGGCCGTGGCGCGCGCCGCCGACGGGCGCGGGCCGGCGACGTCGCTCACCCCACGCGTGCTCAACCACTTCGCAGTGGCCAAGCCCTCCGACCTGGTCGCCGAGATCTACGACCGCCAGCTGCGTCACCACGCGCTCGCGCAGCTCGCCCGCGTCGTGCAGCAGGCGCACGACGAGGGTGACGAGGTCGCGACCCAGATCCTGGAGCAGGCGGCGCACGAGCTGGTGCGCTCGGCGCGCTCAGTGGTCGACCGGCTGCAGATGCAGGAAGAGGCGGTCCAGTTCGTGCTGGCCGGCGGCGTCTTCACCGGCCTGCCCTGGCTCGCCGAGGAGCTCAAGCGGCGCCTGCCGGCGACGGCCCCGCGCGGGCAGGTCAGGCGGCTCGAGGTCGAGCCGGCCGTGGGCGCGGTGCGCCTCGCGCTCGCCGAGGCGCGGGGCGGCGCCCGGATCCCGAGCTACTGGAGCTGATGCAGGCGCGCGTTCCCGCCGCGCGGGAGCGTCCGCGCCTCGAGGCCGCCTGGGACGATCCTGCCTGGGCGCAGGTCGAGGCGCTCGAGCTCGCCCACTTCCGCCCGGAGGGCAGCGACCACCGCCCGCGCACGCGCGCGCGCCTGCAGTACGCCCCGGACGGACTCCACGGGATCTTCCGGGTGGAGGACCGCTACGTGCGCTCGGTCCACGAGCGCTTCGGCGACCCCGTCTACGAGGACAGCTGCGTCGAGATCTTCCTGCTGCCGCGGCCGGGGCGCGGCTACCTGAACTTCGAGTGGAACTGCGGCGGGACGCTGCGGGCGAGCCACGTCACCGACCACCGGCGCGTGCCCGGCGGCTTCGCGGCGTTCACGCCGCTTCGCGAGCCGGAGGGCCGGCGCGTCGTGGCGCGCTCCTCGCTCCCGCGAAGGCTCGACCCCGAGGTCGAGGCTCCGCTCGAGTGGCAGCTCGCGTTCTTCATCCCGACGGCTCTCCTCGAGCGCTACGTGGGCGAGCTGGGACCGCTCCCCGGCCAGGCCTGGCGCGCCAATCTGTACAAGTGCGGCGACAAGACGTCGCACCCGCACTGGGCCTCGTGGGCCCCGCTCGAGGCGCGCAACTTCCACCTGCCCCACTGCTTCGGCACGCTGACGTTCGAGGAGTAGCGGGCCCTGGAGCGCCGCATGGATAGAATCGGCTGATGCTCCGAAACCTGAGCCTGCTGCTTTCGCTCGCCGCCCTCTCCGCCTCCGCGAGCGCAGCGACGCCGCCCGCCGCCGTGGCGCGGCCGCTGCCGAGCCAACCGGACAAGAAGGCGGCCGCCTGGGTGAAGCAGACGCTCGCGAGGATGACGCTCGACGAGCGGATCGCGCAGCTGGTGGTGCCCGGCCTGGCCGGGGTCTTCACCCCGACCGACAGCGCGGCGGCGGACAAGCTCGAGCGGCTGGTGCGCGAGGGCCGCGTGGGGGGCTTCCACGTGTTCGGCGGCAGCGAGGCGCTGCCGCCGGCGCTGCTCAACGCCGTCTACGGCACGGCCGGCGGCCGCGTGATCAAGGGCGAGGCGCTCGCGATCGCCGCGCTGCTCAACCGCCTGCAGCGCGCTTCCGCGCTGCCGCTGCTGTTCACGGCCGACTTCGAGGGCGGCGCGGGCTACATGGTGGAGGGCGCCACGCGCCTGCCGCGCGCGATGGCGCTGGGCGCGACGCGCGACCCCGGCCTCGCCGAGCGCGCCGGCCGGCTCGGGGCCGGCGAGGGCCGCGCCATGGGCGTGCACGTCGACTACTACCCGGTGGTGGACGTGAACGTGAACCCGGCCAATCCCGTGATCGGCATCCGCTCCTTCGGCGAGGACCCGGAGTTCGTGGCGCGGATGGCAACCGCCTACATGCGCGGCATCCAGCAGGGAGTCATGCTCGCGACCGCCAAGCACTTCCCGGGCCACGGCGACACCGCGACCGACACGCACCTCGACCTGGCCGTGGTCGAGCACCCGCGCTCGCGGCTCGACGCCGTCGAGCTCGTGCCGTTCCGCGCGGCGATCGCCGCGGGCGTCGACGCGGTGATGTCGTCGCACATCCGGCTGCCGGCGCTCGACCCGACCGAGGGCCTGCCCGCGACGCTCAGCCCCAAGGTCCTCACCGGGCTGCTGCGGCGGGAGCTGGGCTTCGCGGGCCTCGTCTTCACCGACTCGATGTCGATGCACGCGATCAGCCGGCGCTTCACGCCGGAGCGCGCCGCGGCGATGGCGGTGGAAGCGGGCGCCGACGTGGTGCTCGACCCGCCCGACCCCGAGGCCGCGCTGCGCGGCATCCGCGAGGCGGTCGCTCAGGGCCGGATCCCGCGCGAGCAGGTCGAGCGCTCGGCCGAGCGGATCCTGTCCGCGAAGGCCCGCCTGGGGCTCCACCGGGTGCGCACGGTGGACGTGGAGGCGGTGCCGGGCGCGGTCGGCGGCCGCGCCCGCGAGGCGGTGGCGGTCGAGATCGCCTCGCGCGCGCTCACGCTGCTCAAGGACGACCGCGGCCAGGTGCCCTTGCGGCTCGGCGCGGGCGCGCGCGTGCTGGTGCTCTCGGTGGTCGACTACGCCAGCGGCTGGCGCGAGGGGGCGCCGGGACGCGTGCTGATCCCCGAGCTGCGCAAGCGCTTCCCGGGCGCGGTCGCGGTCGAGATCACCGACCGCGCGACCGCCGCCGAGCTCGAGCTGGTGCGGGCGCTCGCGAAGAGCGTCGACGCGGTGGTCGCCGCGACCTTCGTCCGCATCGCGTCGGGCAGCGGCCGCATCGCCCTGGCGACGGCGCAGCAGGCGCTCCTCGAGGGCCTGGCGCGGGACAGCGCGACCCGGCCGTTCGTGACGATCGCGCTCGGCAGCCCCTTCGTCGGCGAGCTCGGCGCGAAGCTCCCGGCTCTGCTCGTGACCTACGAGCTGGGCGACGCGCCCGAGGCCGCCGCGGTGCGCGCCGTCTGCGGCGACGCGCCCATCGGCGGCCGCCTGCCCGTCTCGCTGCCGGGGCTGTTCGCCGCGGGCCACGGCCTCGACCGCGCGGCCCAGGCGCCCGGGGCCCCGATCGCCAGCCGTTGACGCGCCGGGCTTTCCCGCTGGCGCTGCTGCTGCTGGGGGCGGCGTCGGCGGTCCTGGTGGCGCGGCTGCCCTCCGACTTCGACGAGCGCATCGTCACGCGCCGCCACCACAACTCCGACCCGCTGCTCACCGCCACGCTGCTGCAGTTCAACGTCCACGCCCTGCTGCGCCACCCCACCCGCTACTTCCAGCCGCCGATCCTCTTCCCCGACCCGAATCCGTACCGCAGCACCGAGCCGTTCCTGGCGGAGGCGCTGCTCGCGGTCCCGTTCCGGCTGGCCTTCGGCGAGCGCCCGGCGCGCGTCTACACCGCGGTGCTGCTCGCGACGCTCACGCTCGTCGCCGTGTTCAGCGGCCTGCTGCTGCGCGAGCTCGGGGTTCGTCCGAGCCTGGCGCTCGCGGCCGGCTGCCTGTGCGTGCTCGTCGCGACGACGACCATCTTCGTGGACCGCCTGCAGTCGCTCTCGATCCAGTGGCTGCCGCTCGGCCTGCTGCTCGCGGCGCGCTACCTGCGGCACGGGGGCGGCCTGCGCCTCGCGGCCTTCGCGGCGTGCGCGTTCCTGACGGTGCAGGCGAGCCTGTACACGAGCGTGATGATCGTGTCGGCCGCGCTCTTCCTGCTGCCGTTGCTGGCGGCCCTGCGCACCCAGCCCGTGGCGCGCTCGCGGGGCCCGGCGCTCGCGGGCGCGCTCGCGGCGGCGGCGGGCGGCTGCCTGCTGGTGCTGTGGCCGTACCTGCGGGATCGCGAGGACGTGGCCGCGTACTCGAGCGCCGCCTTCGCGCCCCACAAGCCGTGGGGCCAGGCGTTCCTCGGCGACCTGACGATCAGCCCGCCCGAGTACGGACAGCTCGGGTGGCCGCTCGAGCCGTCCGCGAGCTGGGACGGCGCCTACCCCGGCGCCGCGTTCGTGCTGCTGCTCGCGAGCCTCGGCGCGCTCTGGCTGCTTTCGCGCTCGCGCCGGGGCGAGCAGGATTCGGCGCGCCGCGACGGCCCCCCGTCGCACGACGTCTCGCGGCGCGCGCTCGCCGCGCTGCTCGTCGGGCTCGGCGTCCTCCTGTTGGCGGGCGCGAGCGGCGGCTCGCGGCTCACGCGTCTCGGAGCAGACGCGCTGCTGTGGCTTTCGCTATTGGCCTGGTGCGCGCGCCTCGGCCGGTGGCGCCTGGACGGCGACGAGTCGCGCTCGCGAGCGCTCGCGGGCGCGCCGTGGCTGGCCGCGGTAGTGCTGCTGCTGCTGAGCCTCGGCAGCCCGATCGCCTGGAGCGTCGAGCACCCGCCGCTGCTCCACGGCTTGTTCGGACCGCTGTCGTCCGTGTTTCCTCCGCTGCGCGAGCTGCGCGAGCTCAAGCGCTTCCTGCTGCCCGCGGGCTGGGCCGCGGTGATGGCCGCCGCCTTGTCGATCGAGCAGCGCCTGCCGCGGCATCCCCGCGCGCTCGCGCCTTTGCTGTGCGCGCTCGTGCTCGGGCTCGGCCTGGTCGAGCGGGCGCGCGCCGACACGCGCAGCGTCGGCGTGCCCGCGCTGCCCGACTACTACGCGCTGCTGCAGCGCTCGCAGACCCGCGGCGGCCTGCTCGAGCTGCCGTTCGATCCGTGGGGCCGCATCGGCTCCGTCAGGCGCATGCTGTGGCAGCCCCGGCACGGGCGCCCCATCGTCGCCGGCAAGGTGAGCCTCGACCCCGCGTGGTACACGCCCGCCGGCGCGGTGTTCGAGCGGTTCCCGTCGGAAGAGAGCGTGCTGCTGCTGCGCTCGTGGGGCGTCACGAGCGTCCTCGACGCGCGGCCCGACGCGTGGCGCGAGGCGCTGCCGGCCCGACTCCCGGACGGGCTCGTGCTACGCGGCGAGCACGCCCGCCCCGAGGGAGCCGTGCGGCTCTTCGACGTGACGCTCGGAGCGGCGCCGCTGGCGCTCGCGGAGCCCGCCGCGGACGGGGGCGGCTGGCAGGAGGCCGACGGCAAGGCCACGGCTCCCGCCCACCGCCCCGCGGTCGACGGCTCGCTCGACACCGCGGCGGCATTCGAAGCCGGGGACGCGCCCGTGTTCGTGGCGGCGGGGGGTGCTGCCGCCCGCGCGGTCGCCCTCGACTACGGCTCGGGGCGCTTCAGCCGGGTCCCGTCGCGGCTCGCGGTCCAGGCGCTGCGCGACGGCCGCTGGATCGACCTGACGCGGGAGGCGACCGGGGAGCGGCTGCAGGCCCGCGCGGCGGACCAGCTGCTGCGCTCGAGGCGCGCCCACCTGGTGATCGGCTTGCGCGCGCCCACGCGCGGCGCCCTGCGTCTCGTGGCCGACGGCGAGGCATGGGACCTGCCCGAGCTGCGACTGCTCGTGGACGGGTCAGCTCAGGAGGGCGTCGCGCGGTTGCCGTCGGCGGGCAGCCGGTTCATGCCCAGCCAGTAGGTCTGCACGCGGTCGATCAGCTCGCGGATGCGCGCGAACTCGGCCGGCTTGACCAGGTAGCTGTTCGCGTGCTGCGCGTAGGCGCGCGCCACGTCGTGCTCGGAGTCGGAGGTCGTGAGCACCACCACCGGCGTCGAGCGCAGCGTCGGCGAGGACTTGATCTCGCCGAGCACCTCCAGGCCGTCGACGCGAGGCAGGCGCAGGTCGAGCAGGATCAGCCGCGGGCGCGGGCTGCGAGCCGGGTCCTGGTAGTCGCCGCGGCGGTGGAGGTAATCGAGCGCTTCCTCGCCGTGCCGCGCGACCGCGAGCGCCACCTGCGGCTCGCGCTCCGCGAAGGCCCTGCGGATGAGCTCCTCGTGGTCGGGGTTGTCCTCGACCAGGAGCACCTGCGGCGGTTCGGGCTCGGCCAACTGTGCCTCCCTCGGGCGCGGCTCACACCTTGTAGCACCTTCGGGGGGCTGCGCCAAGCGGGGGGAACGGAACGAAGTGGGAGAACGGAAACGAAGCTGGAGAACGGAAACGAAACTGGGGGAGGCTGGACTGCCATCGGGGGGCTGAGCGCCCCCCGAGCCCCCGCTGGCGTTAGTGCAGCTTGCGGACCTTGTTGTTGACGTAGTCCATCAGGACGTACTGGCCGAGGCTCATCGGGGTGGTGAAGTACGCCTTGCCGCGGCACATCTCGGTCACCTTCTTGACGAAGGCCACCAGGTCGCGGTCGCGCGCCAGCATGAACGTGTTCACCAGGATCCCCTGGCGGCGGCAGTTCGCGACCTCCTTGAGCGTCAGCGCCACCACGCGCGGGTCGAGCCCGAACGGGTTGCGGTAGATGCGCCCGTCCGGCTCGCTGAGCGCCGACGGCTTGCCGTCGGTGATCATCACGATCTGCTTCATGTCCTTGCGCTCGCGCAGCAGGATCCGCTGCGCGAGCCGGAGGCCCTCGCGCGTGTTGGTGTAGTGCGGCCCCACGCGCACCTGGGCCAGCCGCGAGAGCGGGATCTCCTCGGCCGAGTCGTGGAACAGCACCAGGTGCAGGCTGTCGCCCGGGTACTGCGTGCGCAGCAGGTGCGACAGCGCCAGCGCCACCTTCTTGGCGGGCGTGAAGCGGTCCTCGCCGTAGAGGATCA
>CAZMRX010000234.1:0-8381 GCA_964568755.1 uncultured Acidobacteriota bacterium
GCCGCCAACGCGATCGCGATCACCGCCAGGAACCCGATCTCGGGCATGACGATGCTGACCGTGATCGTCTCGTCGGTCGTGCTGCTGCGCTTCGGGGTCTCGGGCCCGAGCGGGATGTTCTTCGTGATGGCGCTCGCGGGTGTCGTGGCCACCGCGCTCGCGATCTCGGGCCAGTTCGTGACCGACCTCAAGGCCGGCTACTGGCTGGGCTCGACCCCGGCTGCGCAGCAGAAGACCAAGCTGCTCGGGATCGCCTTCGGGGCGATCACGGCGGGCCTGACGATCGTGCTGCTCGCCCAGGCGTTCCAGTTCGGCGAGGCGGCGCCCGGGGATCCGCGCGTGGTGCTGCCGGCGCCGCAGGCCGCGATCATGAAGTCGCTGGTCGAGGGCTTCATGAGCCAGCAGCCGGTCGCCTACATCCTGTTCGGCGCGGGCGCGGTGATCGCCCTGATCATGGAGATGCTGGGGGTGCCCGCGCTGATCTTTGCGCTCGGCATGTACCTGCCGCTCGAGCTCAACACTCCCGCCCTCGTGGGCGGCTTCCTGGCGCACTTCCTCAACAAGCGCTCCGAGGCGAGGGGCGCCTCGATCCGCGAGCGCGGCATCGTGATCGCCTCGGGCCTGATGGCGGGCGGCGCCCTGGGCGGCGTCTTCGGCGCCGCGCTGCGCCTGCTGCCCGGCTACACCGAGGACTGGGTCAGGAGTCCTTTCTACGCCGACATCGCCGTCTCGCAGACGATGTCGGCGTTCCTGTTCGTGGGACTGTGCGTCTACGTCTGGAAGGCCGCCCACGCGGGAGCGACGAAGGGCGAACCCGGGAAGTGAACGGGGACGCTCTCTCGGAGTAGCGCCAGGCAGGGCCTACTGTCTCTCCGGCTTTCCTTGTTCTGGGGAGTGCAAGCCCCCCAAGACACGCCGTGAATCGCGGGTTCTGGCTTGACGCGGGACGGTGGCCGGCTAACCCAGGTTGGCCGCCGCGAACTCCCAGTTGATCAGCTTGTCGAGCACCGCAGTGACGTAGTCCGGGCGGCGGTTGCGGTAGTCGACGTAGTAGGCGTGCTCCCAGACGTCGATCGTCAGCAGCGGCTTCTTGGCCGGGTTCGTGAGCGGGGTCTCGGCATTCGGGGTCTGCTCCACCTTGAGCTTGCCGCCGTCGAGCACGAGCCAGGCCCAGCCGCTGCCAAACTGCGTCACCGCCGCCTTGGCGAGCTCTTCCTTGAATTTCGCGAAGTCGCCAAAGTCGGACTTCACCAGGTCCAGCAGCTTGCCGGTGGGCTGGCCGCCGCCCTTCGGGCTGAGGCTCTTCCAATAGAAGGTGTGATTCCAGACCTGGGCGGCGTTGTTGAACAGGCCCTTCTTGTCGGCCTTGCCCGCCGTGGCCTTGACGATGTCCTCGAGCGACGCCGCGGAAAGGTCTGTCCCGGTGATCATGCGGTTGGTGTTGTCGACGTAGGCCTTGTGATGCTTGCCGTAATGGATGGAGATCGTCTCCTGCGAGATATGCGGGGCGAGGTCGCTCTCGCCGTACGGAAGCTTCGGCAGCTCGATCATGCTTGCTCCTGTCGCCTGGAGGGTTGATGGCGAGCCGGCTGCGCTCGCGGCGCCGGCCACGGCAGCGGCAGCCGTCGCGCTGCCGATGAAATCACGTCTCGTCACCGTCCGGGGGTCGCGATTCTCCGCCATGGCGTCAGCTCCTCCGTGCCTCTCCTGAGCCTACTCCGTTTCGCGCGTGCGCGGCTACGCCGCGAGCACCACGCGGTAGCGCGCCTGGCCCTTGCGCACCTCGGCGAGAGCGGCGTCCGCCTCGGCGAGCGGGCGCACCTGGACCCTGGGGGCGACGCCGTGACGCGCCGCGAAGTCGAGCATCTCGCGGATCGCCGGGCGGCCGCCGATCGCGCTCGTCGTCACGCTCAGCTGCCGGCCCAGCATGGAGCCGACGTCGAGCTTCAGCGGCTCGTCCGGGGCGCCCACCAGGCACAGCACGCCGTTCGGACGCAGCGCGCGCAGCAAGCCCTTCCAGTCCGGTGCGAGGAACACCGTCGAGAGCACGAGGTCGAGCGTCTGCCCCGCCGCGCGCAGCGCCTTCGGGTCGCGCGTGGCGACGAAGCGGTGCGCGCCGAACGAGTGGGCCTCGGTTTCCTTGTCCGGGCTGGTCGAGATCGCGGTCACCTCGCAGCCCATCGCTCGCGCGAACTGCAGCGCCAGGTGCCCGAGACCGCCGATCCCGACGACACCCACCCGCATCGCCGGCCGCGCCCAGCGGCTGAGCGGCGCGTACACCGTCACGCCCCCGCAGAGCAGCGGCGCCGCGTGCTCCGAGGACAGCGTCTCGGGAATCGGAAAGGCGAAGCGCCCGTCCACGCGGATGCGCTCGGCGAAGCCGCCGTGCTGGTCGACGCAGGTGGCCACCTCCGCGGCGCACAGGTTCTCCTGGCCCGAGACGCACCACTCGCACTCCAGGCAGGCGCTGCGCTGCCAGCCGACGCCGACGCGCTGGCCCACGGCGAGGTGCTTCACCGCGGGCCCGGCGGCCGCGACCGTCCCGACGATCTCGTGGCCGGGCACCATCGGGTAGCGTCCCACGCCCCAGTCGCCGTCGACCAGGTGCACGTCGCTGTGGCAGATCCCGCAGTGGCTGATCCGCAGCTCCACGTCGTGCGGACCGAGCGGCTCGGGCTCGTACAGGAACGGCTTGAGCGCGCCTTTCTCGCGGTGAGCGGCCCAGGCGTGGAATCCCATGGCTGCGGCATCGTAACCCGCCCCGGTTAAGATCGCGCATGCCTGCCGCCCGCCTGACGCGCGAGGACGCCGAGGCGCTCGACGCCGCGGACGAGCTCGCGTTCCTGCGCGAGGAGTTCGCCCTGCCACGGGGCGTCGTCTACCTGGACGGCAACTCGCTCGGCGCGCTGCCGCGCGCGGCGGCGCTGCGCGTGCGCGACGTGGTGGAGCGGGAGTGGGGCGACGGCCTGATCCGCAGCTGGAACACGCACGGCTGGATCGACCTGCCGGCGCGCGTCGCGGCGCTGCTGGCGCCGCTCGTGGGCGCAGCGCCTTCCGAGGTGGCGGTTGCCGACTCCACATCCGTCAACCTCTTCAAGCTGCTCGCGGGTGCGCTGCGCCTGCGGCCCGGTCGGAAGGTGATCCTTTCCGAAGCGGAGAACTTCCCCACCGACCTCTACGTGGCCCAGGGCCTCGCTTCCCTGCTCGAGGGCGTGACGCTGCGACTCGTGCCGCGCGCCGGGCTCGCCGAGGCGCTCGACGCCGGTGTCGCGGTGCTGATGCTCACGCACGTCGACTTCCGCACCGGCGCGCTCCACGACATGACGGAGTGGACCCGGGCCGCCCACCGCGCGGGCGCGCTCGCGCTCTGGGACCTCGCGCACAGCGCCGGCGCGCTCCCGGTGGACCTCGCCGGATGCGAGGCCGACCTGGCCGTGGGCTGCGGCTACAAGTACCTGAACGGCGGGCCGGGCGCGC
Source organism: uncultured Acidobacteriota bacterium (assembly GCA_964568755.1). Classification (GTDB taxonomy): domain Bacteria; phylum Acidobacteriota; class Vicinamibacteria; order Fen-336; family Fen-336; genus DATBSL01. The sequence goes on from CAZMRX010000234.1 coordinate 3,478, forward strand.
CCGCGTTCGCGTTCGTGGCGCGGCGCCACCACGAGGCCTTCGAGACGCCGCTCACGGGCTGGATGGGCCACGCCGAGCCGTTCGCGTTCGATCCCCGCTATCGGCCCGCGCCCGGGATCGCGCGGCTGCTGTGCGGCACGCCGCCGGTCCTGAGCCTGGCGGCGCTCGAGTACGGGATCGAGACGATCGCGCGTGCGGGGGTCGCGCGCCTGCGCCGGAAGTCGATGGCACTGACCGACCTGTTCGTCCGCCTGGTCGAGCAGGAGTGCCCCGGCTCGTGCCTGACGCTCGCGTCTCCGCGCGAGGCCGAGCGCCGCGGCAGCCAGGTGGCGCTGCGGCACCCCGAGGGCTACGCGATCGTGCAGGCCCTGATCGCGCGCGAGGTGATCGCCGACTTCCGCACGCCCGACGTGCTGCGCTTCGGGTTCGCCCCGGCGTACCTGCGCTTCGGCGACGTGTGGGACGCGGTCGCGGCGCTGCGGGCCGTGATGGAGCGCCGCGAGTGGGAACGTCCCGAGCACCGGGCTCGGGCCAGGGTCACGTGAGGAGATGGGCTCGGTGTGCGCCTTACGGCTCGCGCTGGTTGGCCTGCAGGCGGCCGGCTCGGCGACCGGTCAGGAGGGCCCGCGCGTGATGCAGGCCTCGGAGCTCGCGAGCCTGCCACAGCCCGCCGCCGATCACGTGATCGCGTACGGCGAAGCCAGCCAGCAGGTGGCCGAGCTGCGCCTGCCAAAGGGCGAGGGCCCGCACCCGGTCGTGATCGTGATCCACGGCGGCTGCTGGCAGACGCCGTGGGCGATGGACCACGTGCGCAGCCTGGCCTCGGCGCTGACCGCCGAGGGCTACGCCACCTGGAGCCTGGAGTACCGCCGCCTCGGCGACCCCGGCGGCGGCTGGCCCGGCACGCTGCAGGACGTGGCGCTCGGCGCCGACCAGCTGCGGGCCGTCGCCCCCGCGCACCGCCTCGACCTCGCGCGCGTCGTGGCGCTCGGCCACTCGGCCGGCGGGCAGCTCGCGCTCTGGCTCGCCGCCCGCAAGCAGCTGCCCAAGGGCTCGAGCCTGTGGACGGCGGCCCCGCTGCCGTTGCGGGGCGTCGTGTCGCTCGCGGGCGTCACCGACCTGCGCGCCGCGGCGGCGGCGAACGTGTGCGGCGACGCGGTCCCGCAGCTCCTGGGCGGAGCGCCGGCCGGCCGCGCCGACCGCGCGCGCCAGATTTCGCCGATCGAGCTCGTCCCGCTCGGCGTGCCGCAGCAACTCGTGTGCGGCGCCCTCGATCGCCTGGTTCCGAACGCCCTCTCCCGCGGCTACGAAGCCGCGGCACGCAAGGCCGGCGACGTGCTGAGCCTGGAGCTGGTCGAAGGCGTCGGCCACTTCGAGCTGGTCGACCCGAGAAGCCGCGCCTGGCCGGCGGTGCGCGGCGCCGTCGCGGCCCTCCTGCGCTGACCTGACGCACCCGCGACGATGGCGTGCGCGGCCAGGAGGGACCCATGACCCGCCCGATCGACCGAAAGAAGCTGTTCGGCCGCGAGTACCGCTCGCCCTGGACGCTCGGCTAGCGACGCTAGCGCTCGGCGGGGTCACGCTCCCAGGTCGCTCGGAGCGCCTCGATCTCCTGCTCGTGCAGGCGCATGAACTCGAGGTTCTCCTTCGAGACCCCCGGCGGGGGCTGCTTGCCGGGGCTCGACTTCAGGAGCGCGTGGGCGATCCCCGTCTGCAGCAGCGCGAGCTGTGCGGTGGCGAACTCACGCGTGGTCATTCCGGCTCCGCGCACCGCGGCGGCGAACGCCGGCACCCCGTCCAGCCGGCGCGCCATCTCCGTGAGCGTCGTGACGCCGTCCAGCGACACGCTCGAGTCGGCGCTCTCCTCGAGCCGCTCGATCTCGTCGGCCAGGGCCGCCATCTTCTCCTGCTCGGCCTCCGTCGGCTCCTCCTTGTCCTCGAGGGCCTTCAGCTCCGCCTTCTTCTTCGCGATCTGCTGCCGCCGCGGGTCCTTCGCCTCCGCGGCCGCCGCCGCCTTGTAGACGGCGGTCAGCTTGCGCACCACGTCCATCGAGAGGCGGTAGCCCTGGACCTCCTGCAGGTCGCGGTCGGCCTGCACGGGAGCGGCCGCCGCCCCGGGCCCCGCTGCCGCCCAACAGCCTACCGCCAGGAAACCCGTGACTACGGCCGTGGTGAAGTGGCTCATGCTCCCCTCCCGCTCCCCATCATCGCATCGTGGGTGTGCCACAGCACGCATGGGCAGGATCAGGGCGTCCATCACGCGGCGATGTCCGTCTCCCGCGGTTGACCGAGATTCCTGGCCCGAGTCCGCTTGCCGGACGCGCGCATCCCTGAGATCGTCGGGGGATGGCCGGTCGCTTCATCGATGTCGTGGGTGCGCGCCAGAACAACCTGAAGGGGATCAGCGTCCGGATCCCGATCGGGGCGGTCACCGCCGTGACGGGGGTCGCGGGCGCCGGCAAGTCCTCGCTCGCGCTCGACGTGCTCTACGCCGAGGGCCACAGGCGCTACGCCGAGACCTTCTCGCCCTACGCGCGGCAGTTCCTGGAGCGGCTCGACCGGCCGCGGGCCGAGCGGATCGAGGGCGTGCTGCCGGCGATCGCGGTGGACCGCACCGCTCCCGTCCGCACCTCGCGCTCGACCGTGTCCACCATGACCTCGGTCGCCGACTACCTGCGCGCGCTCTATGCGCGGGCGGCCGTGCTCCACTGCCGGCAGTGCGGCGAGCCGGTCCGGCGCGACACGCCGAGCTCGATCGTCGAGGCGCTCGTCGCGGGCGCTGCCGGCAGGACGGCGCTCGTCACGTTCCCCCACCGCGTCGGGCGCAAGGTCGCGGCGTCGGTCGTGCGCGAGGCCTTCGAGAAGGCCGGCTTCCGGCGCGTGCTCGAGCGCGGCGTCGCCGTCCGGATCGAGGACGCGCGGCTCCACGCGGAGCACGGCGTCGTCACGGTGGTGCTCGACCGGCTGCAGATCGAAGCCGGCGAGCGCCAGCGGATCGTCGACTCGCTCGAAGCGGCGCTGCGGCACGGAGAGGGCCGGCTCGCGGTGCACGTCGACGGCGAAGGCCACCCGCGGCGCTTCAGCGCGGCGCTGCACTGCGCGACCTGCGACATCGCCTACGCCGACCCGTCGCCCGCGCTCTTCTCGTTCAACCACCCGCTGGGCGCCTGCGAGACCTGCAAGGGCTTCGGGCGCACCATGGCGATCGACCGGGACCTCGTGATCCCCGACCCGCGTCGCACGCTCGCCGGTGGCGCGATCAAGCCGTTCCAGACCAACTTCGGAAGCGACTGCCAGGACGACCTCGATCGATTCCTGAAGCGCGCGGGCTTGCCGGAGGACGTGCCGTACGCCGATCTCCCCGAGGACGTGAAGCGGCTCGTCTGGGACGGCGAGCCGGGCGGCCGTGAAGGCTGGAGGCGCAAGTGGTACGGGGTGACCGGCTTCTTCGAGTGGCTCGAGGGGCGCACCTACCGCATGCACGTGCGCGTCTTCCTTTCGCGCTACCGCAGCTACCGCCAGTGCCACGACTGCGGAGGCGCGCGTCTGCGCGCGGAGGCACGGCTCTACCGCCTCTGCGGGCGGACGCTGCCCGAGGTCGAAGCGCTGCCGGTCGCCGAGGCCGAGCGGGCGCTGCGCGAGTGGGACGGCCGCTCGCAGGGAACCCCGCTCGACGTGGCGTCCGAGCAGCTGCTGTTCGAGATCCGCGGGCGCCTGCGCTTCCTGGTCGACGTCGGCCTCGGCTACCTGACGCTGGGCCGGCAGTCGCGAACGCTCTCCGGCGGCGAGGCGCAGCGCGTGACGCTCGCGACCGCGCTTGGCGGCTCGCTCACGAGCACGCTCTACGTGCTCGACGAGCCGTCCGTCGGGCTCCACGCTCGCGACGCCTCACGCCTCACCTCTGTGCTGCGGCGGCTCGCCGACGCCGGCAACGCGGTGGTGGTGGTCGAGCACGAGCGCGCGCTCGTCGAATCGGCCGACCACGTGATCGACCTCGGCCCCGGCCCGGGCCGCGAGGGCGGCGAGCTCGTCTACGCCGGGCCGGTCGCGGGGCTGCTCGACGAGCCGCGCTCCAGGACCGGGGACTACCTCGCGGGGCGGCTGGCATCGGCGAGTGCCCGGCGCCGCCGCATGCCTGATCCCAAACGCTCGTTGAGAATCCGTCGCGCTCGGGAAAACAACCTCAAGGGCCTGAGCCTTGAGCTGCCGCTGGGACTGCTGGTCTGCGTTACCGGGGTCTCGGGCTCAGGGAAGTCGACGCTCGTGGACCAGGTCCTGTACCGGAACCTGCGACGGCAGCTCGGGCTCGGCGAAGCCGAGCCCGGGGCCTGCGACGGCCTCGACGGAGCCTCGGCTCTCACCGGAGTCACGCTCGTCGACCAGACCCCGCTCGGCGCGTCCTCGCGCGTCAACGCGGCGACCTACATGGGCGTGCTCGAGCCGCTGCGCAGGGTGTTCGCGCGGACGGCCGAGGCCCGTGAGCTCGGGCTCAAGCCGACGGCCTTCTCCTTCAACTCCGCGGCCGGCGCCTGCCGTGTCTGCGAGGGCGCGGGCTACGAGAAGGTGGAGCTGCAGTTCCTGCCGGACGCCTTCGTGAAGTGCGGCGCCTGCGACGGGCGGCGCTTCCGGCCGGAGGTGCTGGATGTGCGCGTCCACGGGCTATCGATCGCCGACGCGCTCGACTTGCCCGCGGCCGAGGTGGCGCGGCTGTTCGGCGCTCACGCCGGCGTGCGCGACGCGCTGCAGCCGATGCTCGACCTGGGGCTCGGCTACCTGTCGCTGTCGCAGCCGGCCCCGACGCTCTCGGGCGGCGAGGCGCAGCGGCTGAAGCTCGCGCGGGCGCTGGCCGAGGCGGGCAGCGCGCCCGGCCGGCTCTACCTGCTCGACGAGCCGACGACCGGCCT
>CAZMRX010000235.1:0-8376 GCA_964568755.1 uncultured Acidobacteriota bacterium
CGCGACCATGTCGGGATCAGCGTGGCCCTGAAGCTCGGCGAGCGCGGCGGCGAGCGCGGCCTCGCGCGCGCGCGAGGCGTCGTCGCGGGGCGGCATGGCGACGAGCTGCGGCACGAGCCGCGGCGCGGCCGGCAGCCGCGGCGCGGCCCGCTTGCCCTCGAGGCGGGGCAGCAGGTCCTTGACGAGCTTGTCCGCGAACGCGCGCAGGTCCGCCTCGTACTGCAGCGGGTCGAGCTTGGACAGCCCGGGCTTCCACGCCAGCAGCGAGGCTCGGGCCCGCTTGGCGTGGCCGCGCAGCTTCTCGTCGATGGTCTCGGCCATCAGCAGGACCGGCGGCGGCGCGGCGAGGCCGCTCGCGTAGCGGGCGATGTCGAGGCCGCCGCGGAACGACGCGCCCGCCTCCGAGGGCAGCCCGATGTCGACCACCATCCGGAACGGCTGCTGCCGGGCCGCGAGTCGCTCCATGGCGGCGCGCGCGGACGCCAGGTCGCCGGCCAGCACCACGCCGAGGCCCGCGGCGCGCAGCCGCTCGCCGACGATGCGGCACACCTCGGGCTCGTCGTCCACCAGGAGCACGGCCGGCCCGTCGGCGGGAGCAGCCTCGGCGGCGGGCGCTTCGACGGCGGGCTCGTCGAGGGCCAGCTCCTCGAGCAGCAGGTCCTCCTCGACCAGGGGCGCCGCGAAGGACGCCTCGAGGGCCGCCGCGGCGTCGCGGCGGTCCTCGTCGAGCTTCTTCGCGAGGTCGAGCATCAGCTCCTCGGGGTTGATGCCGGCCTCCAGCATCTCGCCCGCGAGGTCGCGCCCGCCGAGTGTCGTGGGAACCTGCTGGCTCAGGTGGAAGGCGAACTCCCCCTCGCGCAGGCGCACCAGCCGCTCGAGGGTGGCGCCGATCCGGCCGCGCACCACGCGCTCGCGCTGCGGTCCGGGCGCGGGGTCGCCCGGGGGAAGCGCAGGGACGTCCCAGGCGTACCCGGCGACGACGCGGCCCGAGTCGAACACGACCGCCGCGTCGCCCTCGGCGGCGCTCACCGTCAGGTGGCCGGTCTTCTGGCAGAAGGAGACCACCTGCAGGATCTCGAGCAGGGGCAGGTCTTCGACCGATCCGCTCAGGCTCACGGCGTGTCCATCGCGCGCAGCACCGCGTCGTACAGGCTCGCGAGCGGGGTGGGCTTGGTGACCACGGCGTGGGCCCCCAGCCGCAGCGCCTCGTCGCGCACGCCGGGCTCCGCCGCCCCGGTGAAGAGCAGCACTGCGGAGCCGGGCCGCAGCCGCCGCGCCTCGCCGACGATCTCGATTCCCTCGGCGAGCCGCGCCGGCGTGAAGTGCAGATCGCACACGATCGCGTCGAAGCGCGCGTCGGACTGGATACGCTGCACGGCCTCGGCGGCGGTCAGGCACGACTCGACCTCGAAGCCCTTGCCCTCGAAGTAGCGCCTCACCACCGACACGATGGCCGCGTCGTCGTCGAGCAGCAGCAGGCGGCGCTTCACAGCGCCGCGGCCAGGGGCGCGTGGTCCCCGAGGAAGCCCGACGCCACGAGCTCGTGCCGCGGCAGCGGGCGTGCGAACAGGAATCCCTGCACCAGGTCGATCCCCGACGCCTCGACCGCGACCAGCTCGTTCTGGTCCTCGACTCCCTCCGCCACCGCCCGGGCCTCGAGGCGGCGGACCATCCGCGCCAGCGAGTCGAGGATCACCTGGCGGTAGGGGTCGTTCCACGCCCCCGCCACCAGGTACCGGTCGAGCTTGTAGATGTCGGGGCGCACGTCGAGGATCATTTTATAGTTGGACTGGCCGAGTCCCACGTCGTCGAGGGCGATCGTGAGACCTGCCTCGCGAAGCACCTCGAGCGCGCGCCTGAAGCCCGGGACGTCGAGCGGGGGAGCGTGCTCGACGATCTCGACCACCAGCCGCTGCGGCGGAATGCGGGCGAGCGCGGCGCGCTCGAGCAGGAAGTCCGAGAAGCCGGTGTCGCGGGCGAGCGTCGAGGCGTGAACGTTGACGTTCAGCTTCGTGGCGGCCGGAAGCAGCGCCGCCTCGGCGAGGGCCGCGGCCACGCACGCCCGGTCGATCGGGCCCTCGGCCCGCTTCCGGCGGATGTACTCGAACAGCACCGCCGGCCGCTCGGCGTTCGTCCCCTTCGGCCCGCGGATGAGACACTCCAGGCTGTAGAGCTTCAGGCGCCCCGAGCCCACCTCGAAGATGGGCTGGAAAACGACCGAGAGGCGTCCCGGCTCCAGCAGCGTGTCGAGGAGGGTCGCGTCCGTTGGCACGGTCCACGCTTCTGCAGCGGACGTGCCACGCCGCGTCTTTCCTCTTGGACTGGCCGAAAAGAGTAGAATGGCGTTGATTTGATGAGAGTTACGAAGCCTGGCGCGGCAGGGATCGAGGCTTCCGAAGCGTCCCGCTTCAGGACGTGTTGGGTCCCGTTCCTGGACGGAAAGGAGGGCGCCCCGTGACGGCCGAGCCGCTGCGCGTCCTGCTCGTCGAGGACGAGCCCGGACACGCCGAGCTCGCACGCCGGGCATTCGAGAGCCAGGCGGGAGCCTTCACCGTCTCGGTGGCCGAGACGGTGGACGAGGCGCGCGCGCTGCTCCACGGCAAGACGCCGCCGGACCTCGTCATCGCCGATTGGCTGCTGCCGGACGGGGAGGGGCTCGACCTCCTCCGCAGCGAGCCGGTGCGGGTCCTGCCGCCGGTCGTGATCATGACCAGCCACGGGAGCGAGCGGGTCGCGGTCGAGGCGATCCGCGCCGGCGCCGTCGACTACGTGGTGAAGAGCGAGACGGCGCTCGCCGACCTGCCGCACATGGCCGAGCGCGCCGTGCGCCACCGCCGCATCGAGCAGGCGCTCGGCGACCTGGTGGCCGGAACCGCGGCCACGGGCGGCGCGGCGCTGTTCGAGGAGCTGGTGCTGCGGCTGGCCCGCGCGCTGCGCGTCAAGTACGCCTCGGTGGCCGAGGTCACGAGCCCGGGGCGCGTGACGACGCTCGCGCTCTCGATCGACGGACGCCTGATGCCGCCCGTCGCCTACGACCTCGTGGGCACGCCTTGCGCCGACGTGGTCGACGGCAGCGTGTGCCACATCCGCGGCGGGGTGGCGGAGCGCTACCCGGCTGACGAGGGCCTGAAGCGCATGGGCGCGCAGAGCTACGTGGGCGTGGCGCTCAAGGCCTCGACGGGCGAGATCCTCGGCCTGGTCAACGCCATCCACGACCGCCCGCTCGACGAGGTGGTGCGGCCCGAGGGCGTGCTGCAGGTGTTCGCCGCCCGCGCGGTGGCCGAGCTCGAGCGCCGCCGGGCCGAGCGCGAGCTCGAGCGCCAGCGCGTCTTCGCCGACAGCCTGCTCGACATGGTGGCCTCGCTCGTGGTCGTGGTCGACCCCGCCGGGAGCATCGTGCGCTTCAACCGGGCCTGCGAGCAGGCCAGCGGGTGGACCGAGGCCGAGCTGCGCGGCCGCTGCTTCTGGGACGTACTGCACACCGAGGAGACGCGGGAGTCGGTGGCGCGCTACTACCGCGGCGACGAGGCGCTCTTGAGCCTGCCGACGTCGCACGAGACCGAGTGGCTGACCCGCTCGGGCGAGCGGCGCCTGATCGCGTGGATCAACCGCCCGGTGTTCGACGCCTCGGGAGCCGTGACCTACGTGCTCGGGACCGGCACCGATGTCACCGAGCGGCGCGGCCTGGAGGCCGACCTGCGCCGCGCCGCGTTCGAGTGGCGCGAGGCCTTCGACGGGCTGCCCGAGGGTGTCGTGGTGGTCGACGCGCACGGGCGCGTTCAGCGGGTGAACCGCACGGCCGTCGAGTACTCGGGCAAGCCCGGCTGGCCTGAGCTGATCGAGAGGCCGCTCGCCGAGCTGGGGCCGGGCGAGCCGTGGGCGACGCTCGCGGGGCTGGTGGCGACGCTGCGCGAGGGCGCCCCGCCCCTGGCGCGCGAGGTGACCGACCCGCTCACGCGCCGGACCTTCATGGTGAGCGCGCGTGCGCTCGCGGCGGGCGGCGAGGGCGGCGGCCGCGCCGTTCTCAACTTCCAGGACGTCACCGAGACGGCGGGCCTCAAGGAGCAGCTGCGACAGAGCGAGACCATGGCCGAGATCGGCTCGATCGTGGCGGGCGTGGCGCACGAGGTGCGCAATCCGCTCTTCAGCATCTCGGCGACGCTCGACGCATTCGAGTCGCGCTTCCGCAACATCGAGGGCCACGAGCGCTACCTCTCGGTGCTGCGCGGCGAGATCGTGCGCCTGACCGGCCTGATGAGCGACCTGCTCGACTTCGGCCGGCCCAGCCGGCCCGACTTCAGCGAGTGCGACCTGGAGGGCGTGATCGAGGCGGCGGTCTCGGCCTGCGGGCCGCTCGCGCGCCGCAAGACGGTGGAGATCTCCTGGCCGCGCCGGGTGGGAGCGCCGCGGGTGCTGGCCGACCGGGCGCGCGTCTCGCAGGTGCTGCAGAACCTGATCGAGAACGGCGTGCACTTCTCGCCCGCGGGCGGCAAGGTCGAGGTCGGCCTGGCCGTTGCCGAGTCGGACGGCGACCGCTTCGTCGAGTGCTCCGTGAAGGACTCCGGGCCCGGCTTCGACCCGGCCGACCTGCCGCGGCTGTTCGAGCCGTTCTTCACGCGCCGCCGCGGCGGCACGGGGCTCGGGCTGTCGATCGTCAAGCGCATCGTCTACGACCACGGCGGCGAGGTGAGCGCCGAGAACCACGCGCAGGGCGGCGCGGTGGTGAAGGTCCGGCTGCGGGCGGTGGCCTCGTGAGCGCGCGCGACCGCTCGCCGAAGCCCGTGGCCCGGCGGCGCGGGGCGGCGAGCGCAGGCGACGCCGCCGAGTCGCGGGCCCGCCGCAGCGAGGAGGGCCTGCAGCGCAGCCTCGGGACCCAGCGCCTGATCGCGGCCGTGGCGGAGGAGGCGGCGGCGGCGCCCGACGAGCAGACGCTGCTCGGAGCCGCCACCGGGCTGATCCGCGAGGCGCTCGGCCTGGACGACTGCGGCTTCCTGCTGCTCGACGCGGCCGAGGGCGTGCTGCGCCACGCGCGCTCGTACCACTCGCGCCTCCCGCGGGGCGTGCTCGAGCCGATCCCGCTGGAGCGCGGGATCGTGGGCCGCGTGGCGCGAGGCGGCGTTGCCAGCCGCGTCGACGACACGGCAGCCGATCCCGACTACCTCGAGGTCGACCCGCTGGTGCGCTCGGAGCTGTGCGTGCCGCTGAAGGTGGGCGAGCGCGTGCTCGGCGTGTTCGACGCCGAGAGCGTCCGGCCGGCGGCCTTCTCGGAGGCCGACCTGGCGCTGCTCTCGATCCTGACGAGCCACGTCGCCGGGGCCGTCGAGCGGCTGCGAGCGACGGCCGCGCTGCGCGAGAGCGGCGACCTGTACCGCGCCTACTTCACGGCCTCGCCGCTGGCGCTCTTCGTCTCGGACGCGCGCGGGCGCTACCTCGAGGTGAACGGCGCGGCCTGCGCGCTCACGGGCTACGCTCGCGAGCAGCTGGTGTCGATGTCGCTCGCCGAGGTGCTCGCGGGCGGCGACGCGTCCCAGCTCGCCGAGCGCCTGCTCGGCCTGATCGCGCTCGGGGCCGGCAGCAACGAGGTCCAGATCCGCCGCCGCGACGGCTCGGTGCGCAGCTGCCTGGTGCACGCCTCGACCGTGGGCAAGGACCGCGTGCTGGGGCTGCTGCTCGACATCACCGACCGCAAGGAAGCGGAAGAGAAGCTGCGCGACAGCGAGGAGCGCTTCCGCGGGCTGTCCGAGGCGGCCTTCGAGGCGATCCTGGTGCACGACGGCGGACGCATCGTGGACGTGAACCACGCGCTCTGCGAGCTCAGCGGCTACTCCTGGCACGAGCTCGTCGGGCGCGACGGCTTCGAGCTGATCGCAGCCGAGTACCGCGAGGCGGTCTACCGCAACCTCCTGGCGGAGTACACCGGAGTCTACGAGATCGAGTGCGCGCGGCGCGACGGGACGCGGATCCCGTGCGAGATCCAGGCGCGCTCGTTCCCGTACCGGGGCAAGGTGCTGCGAGTGGTGGCGGTGCGCGACGTCTCCGAGCGCAAGAAGGCGGAGCGCGTGCGCGAGTCGCTGATCCGCGAGCTGGAGGCCAAGAACGCCGAGCTCGAGCGCTTCGGCTACGCGGTCACCCACGACCTGAAGGCGCCGCTCGTGACGATCCGCGGCTTCGCCGACTACCTCGAGAAGGACGCCCGCGAGGGCCGCGGCGACCGGCTGGCGCAGGACGCCGCGCGCATCAGCGAGGCGGTGGGCCGGCTGCAGCGCCTGCTCGACCGGCTGTTCGAGCTCTCGCGCGCGGGCCGCGCGGTCGGCCCGCCGGCTAGCGTGCCGGCGGCCGAGCTGGTGCAGGAGGCGCTGCGCCTGCTGCGCGAGCGGCTGGCCGCGTCGGGGGCGGGCGTCGAGGTGGCGGCGTCTCTGCCGGTGGTGTTCGGAGACCGCGCCCGGCTGGTGCAGGTGTTCCACAACCTGCTCGACAACGCCCTCAAGTTCGGGGAGCGGCGGCGCGTGCAGGTGCTGGCGCGCGAGCCCCAGGACGGGCGCGTGGTCGTGGAGGTGCGCGACGAGGGCATCGGCATCGACCCGCGGCACCGGGAGCGCGTGCTGGACGTGTTCGAGCGGCTGGACCCGCGCGGAGAGGGATCAGGCGTGGGGCTGGCGGTGGTCAAGCGGATCGTCGAGTCGCACGGCGGGCGCGTGTGGCTCGAGTCGGAAGGCCTCGGCAAGGGAACCGCCGCCTGCGTCGAGCTCCCGCTCGAGCCGGTGGCCGGCGCCGGGGGCTAGGCCAGCGGCCGGGCGTCCGCCGGGATCAGCGACTGGGGAAGCGGGGCGTCGAGGAAGCGCAGGCCCAGGCGCTGCACGCCGTCCGTGCCGGCGCCCGAGCCCAGCGAGACGTACATCACCTCGGCGCGCGTGTCGTAGGCCTCGCCGACGGCGAAGCGGATCATCTCGCCCTTCTCGACCGCCATCCGGCTGAGCACCAGCGCTCCGCCGGCTGCGATCACCTCGGCGAGCGTCTCCTCGGCCTGGACCGAGGGGTCGCGCCACGTGGCGATGCGCGAGATGCGCACCGGCAGCGTCACCTCGAAGCGCTCGAACTGCCGCCGCTCGCCGGTCTCGACGCGGGCCTGGGCCTCCTGGAACACGGCGAGGCTGCCGGGCTTGCCGAGCTGGCGCCACTCCGCGAGCCCCAGCACCAGGCGCTCGGCGCCGTCGCTCCCGTTTCCGTTGCCGCACGGCGACTTCTGCGTGGCCTCGAGCAGCACCCAGGCGCCGCCGCGGCAGGAGCATCCGCTGCCGTGCAGCTCGATTCGCGGCTCGGCGCTCATCGGTACGCCGTGGCCTCCGCCGCGGCCTCGCGCGTCTGCGCCGCCAGGCACTCGGGGCAGATGCCGTGGGTCGCCTCGTCGGCGACGAGGTCGGGGAGCGCCTCCTCCCAGCGCCCGGCGGTGCGCACGCGCTCGCACCAGGCGCACACGATCGGCAGCGGAGCGCCCCTCATGAGGCGCGGGCGAGCAGTCCGTCGACGATCGCCTCCAGCTGCGGCAGCGGCAGCGGCTTCTGCAGGAACGCGTCGGCGCCGCGCCGGCGCGCCTCGGCCTCGATCTCGGGCGTCGCGTTGCCCGTGAGCAGGACCACGCGCGTCTCGGGGCGCAGGTGGCGCGACCACTGCACGATGTCGAGCCCCTCGACGCCGTGGATGCCCGTGAGACGCAGGTCGGCGATCACCACGGAGTAGGGCGTGCAGGCGAGCAGCGCCTCGGCCTCCTCCTTCTCGGCGGCGGAGTCCACGTCCCAGCCGGTGCCCCGGAAGTACTCGACGAGCGCGAAGCGGATCGCGGATTCGTCGTCGACGATCAGGAGACGTCCCTGCGGGTCGCTCACGGGGAGAGTGGCGAGCATGAGCCGTGCCAGGTGCGGTGCAACCAGCGGCTGGCGTAGAGGTCCCTGTGCCCCAAGCGGTTGCGGTCCTGGGGCTGCAGGACAAGGGCGCCCGCGTCCGAGCCCTTCCAGGTCCGGGACAGGGGCTCCAGATTCCAGACACCGGCTCAGGAGGAGCGGGGGAGTACGATGCCGTAGCGCTTTATCTTCTGGTAGAGCGTGCTTCGCGGGATCCCGAGGCGCTGAGAGGCTTCGGTGACGCGCCCGCCCAGCTCGCGAAGCACCCGCTCGATGTGGATCCGCTCGAGCCCCTCGAGCGTCAGGTGACCCCCCTCGGCTTCCACGCCAGCCTGCGGCTCGCTGCTGTGCTGGAGGGCGCCAGCGCTCTCGAAGCGCAGGTCGGAGGCCTCGAGCACGTCCCGACCGCAAAGGAGCGCGGCGCGCTCGAGGACGTTGCGCAGCTCGCGAACGTTGCCGGGCCAGGAGTACGCGGTGA